>DASWJQ010000020.1:0-45590 GCA_036397095.1 Anaerolineales bacterium | reverse complement strand
GGCGGCGGCGTCGACTGCCTCGGCCAGGATGTTCAGCGTCTCCAGCTGCGTTTGGCGGATGTAGGTCGGTGTGTCGTGGCGGCGGGCCTCGATACCGCGGATCTTGATGGATCTGTCCTCAAAAGCGCCGAAGTAGCGGTTGGCGACGGCGACCCGCGGCTCGGTGCGTGACGGCAGGAAGGCCAGCCAGCGGTAGACGCCTTCCAATTCAATCGGCAGCCCGGTTTGCTGGCGGATGTCGGCCAACAGCGCCGAGTAGTCCGGCCGGCCATTGGCGTCGGGTTTGTGGATCCACAAGCCGTCGACGTACAAGTGCAGCACGCGGAAACCCTGGGCTTCGACGATTTCCTTGGCCTGCAGCAGCACCTCGCGGCCGTAAGCGGTGACCGCCTCGTGGGCTTCGATACGGCCGAAGCGGGCGTTCTTGTACCCCAGATAACCGAAACAGGTGACCAGCAGCCACTTGTGGGCCGAGTAGCGCCGCCGATAGATCTCGCGCTGCGGGTCGTCGGGTGGCAGCGCCCGCATTTTCTCCTTGTAGCGGGCCCGCTTTTCGAGCAGCGGCGCCAGCGTTTCCGGCACCAAGCCCTGGCGGTGGTTGCAGACCGGCGTGCCCAACTCGGGCACCGGCACGCCGTCGCAGCAGGTGGCCTTGACGGTTTCCGGCGACAGGTTGTAGTGCACCATGATGCTGGGGTACATGGCGGTGAAATCGAGTTCGGCGACGTGTTCGTGTAGGCCGGCGATCGGGGTGTAGACCAAGCCGCCCTTGTCGGCGGCGAACAGGTCGTTGCCGGTCTTGAGCGACTCGGGCTGCCGCTTCTGCCAGGGGACCAGCACGCCGCGGCGCAGAGCGGTCGCCACCTGCATGGCGCTTATGCCGGTGCCGGTCGAGGTGCGGGCGACGGTCTGGACCGGCAGGCCGGACAGCCGGGCGATCTCGAGGTTGCCGTCGACCCCGTAGTCGTCGGCCAGGAAGGAATTCTGGCGATCGATGTGCCAGCGGCCGAACAGGGTGTGCTGCTCATCGCGGAAGATGATACGGCCGTAGGAAAAGTAGGAATGGGCCGATTTGCGGGCGACCGCCTGGTGGGGATCGCGGTTAAGGGGCAGCGGCAAGTGGTAGTGCTCGGCCAACTGGATCAAGCGCGGCAGCAGGTAGGAATCGCCATAGGCGCTGACGATCAGGTCGGGGTCGTAGTGTTCGAGCAGGTGGCGCACGCCCAGCACCAGTTGGCGGCTGCGGCGGCGGGGGAAGCTGTGCTGCTGACCCTCGATTCCCACCAGCAGGTCGCCGCGGTGGCCGCGGCCGGGATCGCGCAGCTCGCCGTCGAGGCGCAGCGTCATCACCCGCAGCGGCGGCAGTTCGTAGTCGACGTCCCAGGGTGTGTCGAGGGCTTGCAGCGATTGGATCCAACCGTTCTCATGCTCGACGGCGCAGTAGGCCAGCGGGAAGGCGCCGCGGGCCAGCACGTAGCGTTGGGGCAGCGGGATGTCGGCGTTGTAGTAGGTCAGGTCGGGTTTGAGCTGGGACACCTGGCGCAGCACGGCCGGCAGGCGGGCCGGGTCGGGCACGCCGACGGCCAGCACTTCGATCGAGCGGTCGAGGAACAGATCGGTCCCCTCCGACTTGGCTAGCTCGACCGGCAGGCGCCGTTGGCGCAGCCACTGCCACAACCCCCGCAGTTCGCTGCGCGGACCGTGGACGAAGAAGGACGGCGTGAACCGGTCGTGCAAGAGGTGGGCGCGGCCGTCGCGGTCGAGCAACCAGACGCCGATGGCGCCGTTGCTGGGGTAGGCGTCGAACAGCCAGCCGTGGGTCAGCATGGGCGGGCGGGAGAGGGTTTTGCCGCGGCCGCGGCCGGTCGCCCCGCTCTCGACGCATCCAGTTCGCAACCTCCATAGACCAGCAACATTGTCTTCTATCCTTCTCCCCCCATGCAGCTCCCCCCTCAAGGGGGGAGCCCTGGGGGCGGGGAGCCGCCCCCAGACCGCCTCTCAACGTCCTTGACCCCTCTGTTCACCGCAATCTCCCTGCGGGTTGCGCGAGGTCGGTGTGACCAGGTTCAAATCTGGCCAGTCGCTGGTTTTCCGTATCACCTATCACCTGTCACTTATTACCCGCCTAATCCCAGTCCCCCATCCTCAATCCCTGCACTTGATCACCCCCTGCAGACCCCCTCTCAACGTCCTGTAGGCTTCGTTCACCTTAAGGAGCCGCTCGCTTGTGGAGCCGTTGACTCAGACCGTTCCCGTTCACTGTTCACTGCTCTTCCCTATCATCTGTCACCTATCACCGGCCTAATCCCCAATCCCTAATTCCCTAATCCCGAAGGGCTTCATCAGCCAACCGTGCCAGTTGGGCCTCGAGCCCTTCGAGGCGCCGCTCGAGATCGATCACCAGCTTACGTTCCTCGACCAGCATCGCCAGCAGCATGACCTCGAATGGCAGCAGGTGGGAGGCGTAGGCGGCGGCGGCCAGGTGGCGGCGGGCATCGGCCAGCAGCTCGTCGAAAACGGCCTGGTCCTGGCGGCGCAAGGCGCGGCGAAAACGGCCCAGCGACTGCTGCTCAGCCAGAAAGGCCTGGGTGATGGAAGGCAGGGTGCGGCCCATGGGTGGTTAGCTCCTAGCTGCTAGCATCTGGCGTTAAGCACCAAGCGCCAGGCACCAGGCAAAAACCGATAACGCGAAGAAGCGAGGGCAGAAAAAGGACACCAGGCAGCGCCCCATTCATTGGTGTCTTCGTGTCTGTGTGTTGGCGCTTTTGGTCTTGCCGTCGGCGGCGGGTACGCCACGGCGTGCCCTAGCGGAGGCTGCCGAATCCCTAATCCCCAATCCCAAATCCCCGAACCCGTATCCCCTATCGCCATTCGCGCTCTTCCTACCCAAACAGTCGGGGTTGGACCGGCGGCTGTTCCTCGGGGGAGCGCAGCAGCCAGGCGCCGTCGGCGGCGGCTTGCAATTGGTCGAGCAGCGACCAGCGGTCCTTGACCAGGGTGCGCGGCTCCTGGGCGCCGACGACCACCGGGCCGACGGTCGCCAGCCGCTTGAGCTGGGTCAGTGTGGTCGCCAGCAGACGCTCAACATCGCGCAGCGGCACGCTCTCGTCGTAAAAGGTGTCGAGCAGGTTGAGCAGGAAGAGCGGCGCGCGGTCGCCGGGGCTGTTCTCGATCAACTCGGCCAATTGAAAACAGGTGAAGGCGCGCGACAGGCGGATGCGCTCGAGCACGGCATGGGCGTCGGGTTGAAAACGGCGGGCCAGGCGGGCGACGAAGTAGCCATCGAAGCAATTGCCGCCGTCAAAAACGCGGACCGGCTCGCCGTACGCCGCCAGGTAGGTCAGCAGAACCAGCAGCGTGCGAGTCGGGGTGCGGGCGCCCCACAGCAGGGTGATGCGGCGTTGGTTGACCGCCTGCAGCAGGCTGGGATCGAGCGTGGGGACGATCGATCCGCCGGTTAGGGCGGGCGGGTAGGGCAGCACGGCGCCTCCTTGTCAAACAGAACGTATGTTCTATGATAGACAGGCCAGGGGCCGGTGGCAATCCCACGCGGGGGGGAGAGTAAGCCTGGGGAAGGGGGACTTGGGATTAGGGATAGGTGATACGGAAGACCAGCGAATGGTGAATGGTGGATCATCGAACTACATTCTGGCTGAGGCAGGTCGAGGCCCCGCTGGCTGAACCCTTAAGGGAAAAACTGACCTCAGGGCCGGTGCGGCCGTCGAGTGGCGGCGGCCCTCGCGCAGCACCCTGAGCGAAGCCGAAGGGCCCTTGAGGGGGGCCAGCAGGGGGGTGACCAGAGGCAAAGGCACCACATCTGCCTCAGCGCGGTGTCGAACTGGCCGCGTCAGCGGCAAACCGATCCGCCCCGCCGCGCCAGCGGCCGGATCCTAGGTGCGGGATCCCCAAGTCACGATGCCAACAGGCTCCATGCCAACAACAAATGGACCCCAAGCAAGCCGAGCAACGCCAGGCGATAGCGGGTCTGCCACAGCGCCAGGCCGGCCGTCAGGATGGCCGCGGCGGCCGGCAGCCAATAGAGCCATGGCCACGAGGCTGCTACGAGAAGCAACGCCAATCCGCCCAGACAGGCGGGCAGCGCCAGTAGCCAGCCGTCAGCCGGGCGGCGGCCGCTGGCGGCGCCGACCACGCGCCAGGCCGCGTACAAACCCGCCAGCGTCAAGCCGGTGGCCAGGGCGGGTCGCAACACGATTGCGGCCTGGGTCCAGAAGCCGGCAACCGCCAAATTGATGGCGGCCAGCGCCGCCAGCGGCCGGCGGTAGCTGCCGGACAACAGCGGCAGGCCGATGGCAAACGGCAACGAGGCCAGGGCAATCCAACCGCCGATCGAGAAGGCCCCCAGGAAAGCCAGCGCCGGCAAACTGGCGAGCAGCGCCAGCCCGGCCTGACCAAAAATGGGCCGCCCACGTTCAAGAGCGAAGCGGACAAGCACCACGATCGAAGCGGAAGCCAGGACAATCAGCCCGTAGAAGAGCAGGCTAAGGGGATGCATGCGAACCTCCGGCGCTCAGGCGGGGATGGTCAGGCGCTGCTGGCCGGCTTGTAGGCGCCCGCCTGCCCTTCGAGCCAAAGCCAAACCTGGTCGCGGCCGGCCTGTTTGGCAGCGTACAGCGCCTGATCAGCGTCGTCGATCATCTGGTTGATCGAGCCGTCACCGTTGTCCAAAGCGCTGGCGCCGATGCTAACGGTCATCGGCAGCGGCCCAGAGCGGGTTTCAAATGGGGGCGAGGCGATCGAGGCCCTCAAGCGTTCGGCCACCAGGCCGGCCGCTTCGAGCGTGGTCTCAGGTAGCAGGACGACGAACTCCTCCCCGCCGTGCCGGCCGATCAGGTCGATAGCCCGCAGGCAGCCTGTTAGCCGCCCGGCCACGCCGGCCAATACATCATCGCCGGTGGGGTGGCCATGCGCGTCATTCAGCCGCTTGAAGTGGTCGAGGTCGATCATCAGGAGGGCCATCGGCCGGCCGAAGCGGCGGCCGAAGGCCAACTCACGTTCGCTAAAATCGGCGAAGCCGCGCCGGTTCAGCAGTTGGGTCAGGCTGTCCGTGCGCGCCAGTTGGGTAGTTTGGGTCAGGAGACGGGCATTGGCGACGGCGGCCGACACGCTGGCCGCAATCGTGGCGGCGAAGCCGATCTGTTCTTCCCCAAACGGCCGTTCGGCATCGAGGCTGACCAGGGCCATCGCACCGATTGATTGGTCGTGGGTGATCAAAGGCACCACGAGTAGGTCTTGGACCCCGAGTTCCGTTTGGTGGGTCTGCCAGTATTCTCGGCCGGCCGGATCCGGCCCGGACAACAGCAGCGGGCGATGAGCGTCGAGTGCTTCTTGCCAGACCGCCTCACCGTTCGTCCGCTCGAACACATCCTGCATGCGAGCCATCAGTTCGGGTTCAACCTCCCCGTCCGCTGTCCGGCTTGTGCGGAGTTTCAACGGTTCTCCGTCGGCCTGTCGCAGGTAGACGGAACAACGGTCAGCCCCAACGGCTTCGGCCGTCAGTTGACAGACTCGGGCCAGAACCTCATCCAAATCGAGCGAGGAACTTATCACTTGCAGGATGTCCTGCTGCATGACCGATTGTTGGTGGCGGCGGCGCTCGGCCTGAAAGTGGCGGGCGTTCTGCAGGGCAATGGCGACGTGATCGGCAAATGCCTGGGCTAGACGGGCGTCGTGTTCCCCGTAGCGCCCCGGCTCCGAACTATCGATGCTGAGCATGCCAATCGTGCGCTCCCCCGCATGCAGGGGCACACCCAGCCATGACCGGATGTGATCGTGGGGCGGGTTGGCGAAGGCCGGGTGTTGGTTGGGTGCATCGCTCAGGATGTAGGGTTCACCCTTCTCTACAACGACCGTGTTGGGGTTGTCGCCAGGCACCGGGAAGCGGATGCCAACGACTGAGTCGGCAGGCTCCCAACCGCGGGTGCCGACGATTTCCATAAAGCCATCCGCCAGAACTTGGACAGAAGCGCTGTCGTAGGGAATCACAAGTTGGAGCTGATCCAAGATGCGGCCGATCGTCTCCTCAAGCTGAAGCGATTGGCTGACGACCGCCGCCGCCCGAGCCAGTGTGGCCAACTCGTTGGCACTACGATCGGCGACATCCAGGGCCATTTCACGGGCACGGAATGCGTAAAAGCTGAGCAGGCTGATCATGATCAGAACTGGCACGGCCGTCGGCCAGCCGGTGGTTTGTCCCTCGGTGATGTTGACCAGCCCGACCGATGCGGCCACGAGCCCGGCAGGGATCAAGGCGACCGCAAGCCCCGTAAACACGGCCACGGCCCGGTGACCCAACAAGGCACCAGCCAGAAGAATGATGATGGCATTCAACGAGGCAAAGGCGAGCGGCGTCGCTTCCGATGAGAATGCCAGGCTGGCGTTGGCAATCAGCCAGCCGGCGATGGGGAGCAGCATGCGGACGAGATCGGTCCGGCCCAGGCGCACGAGGCCAAGACAGCCAATCAGCAGCGCGATGGCCAGCGCCTCAGCGACAACGCTGACGGTCGATGCGCCGCTGGCCAGCCCGATACCAAGGATAATTGCCAGTGCTGCCAGGCTGGTTAGAGCGACGACTGTGATCAGGCGAGCAAAGCTGCGGTCATCACCCATCCCTGGGTGCTCCTTGCGCCATCTGGCACATAGCGGGCCCGGCTGTGATGGCTCCCGACTGTTTGGAACTTCCCTGCGGAAACTGGAGTGACGGTCGCTTGGTCGTGGATCAATCGGACCACGGATTGGGACGCAACGCAAGCGACCCGATCGGCCCCCTAGCCAATAGGCAGGATCTCGGGCCGCGCCGGCGCATTGGCTTCGACTGGTTCTTCTCCGTAGCCGGCCCGCAGCAATTGCTGCGTTCGCGGATGATCGGCGTAGATGCCGCGATAATCGGCCGGCAGCATGGCGGCAATCCGGGACATCACCTCGTCGGTATTCCGGCGCAAACCAGCCGGACGGTTTTCGTCCCCGATCGGCGGCAAGTGGAATGCCTGGCCGAAGCGGATGGTGATAGGGGCGCGGCGCAAACGCAGCAGGCTCTCCAGCACCTGTTCGGTGCCGGTCAGCGCACAAGGCACGACCGGTGCTCCGGATTCATCCGCCAGGTAGGCGATGCCGGTCTTGGCGCGAGCCAATGATCGTGTCGGACTGCGCGTGCCCTCCGGAGCAATGGCGAAGGCCATGCCGCTCTTGAGCCAGGCCACTGCCTTGTCCAGCGCCTTCCGATCCACCATCCCGCGGTTGATGAAAATCGCCCCGCCGGCCCGCAGGATGTTCCCCCAGATCAAATGGCGCTCGTATTTCTCGGCGGCCCAGCCGGTGATATCCGGCCCGCCGATCTGGCCGTAAACGGCCGTGACGTCGAAGAACCCCAGGTGGTTAATGGCCACAATGAAAGGAGGCTTGGGAATGTAGTCCAGGCCGCTGGCATGCTGGCGGCCGATCAGGCTGGTAAAGGCTTTGAAGACCAACTGCAGTGCCCGGGCCATCATGGACGGCGCCTCCCGCTGGAAGTGGGGTTGATTGTTGGAGGTAGGTGCCGATGATACAATCGCGGGACCGTTCGAAAAGGAGGGCCGGGTCGTTGGCAGTCGAGCAAATTGACCTCGGGTCGAAACAGCAAGTTGACCAATTCCTGGAACTCCCATACCGCCTGTACAAAGGGCATCCGCTTTGGGTGCCACCGCTCAGGATCGACACCCGGGTGATGCTCAACCCCGAAAAGCACCCCTTCTACGACCATTCCGAGGCGGCCTTCTTCGTCACCCGGCGGAATGGGCACGTCGTCGGGCGAATCGCGGCCATGGAGAACAAGCCATTCAACCAATATCATGGCACGAAGCAGGCACAATTCTACCTGTTCGAAACCGAGGAAGACTTCTCGGTAGCCGAAGAGCTCTTCCAGGCGGCCTTTGACTGGGCGCGTGGCCGGGGTTTGAATCAGATCGTCGGCCCTAAGGGGTTCAGCGCATTTGACGGCTACGGGATGCTTGTCGAGGGCTTTGCGTTCAGGCCGGCCATGACCATGATGAACTACAACCTCCCCCACTACCCGGCGTATGTCGAGCGGCTCGGTTTCCAAAAGGAAGTCGATTTCGTATCGTGTTATTTGAGCGCCCAGAAGTTCTCAATGCCCGACCGGGTCAAGCGAATCGCCGAGCGCGCCGCTCAACGCAGCGGGCTCGAGGTGCGCCGGTTCAGCAACAAGCGCGAGTTGGTCAAGTGGGCTGACCCGATCGGTGAAGCCTACAACCGGACGTTTGTCAACAACTGGGAATACTATCCGCTCACCGAGCGCGAGGTCGACTTTTTGGTCGAAAGCCTGATGACGGTGGCCGACCCGCGGTTGATCAAGATCATCACCCACGGCGAAGACGTGGTTGGGTTCCTGTTCGCCTTTTCAGACGTTTCGGCCGCCATCCAACGGTCCAACGGCAGGCTGTTCCCCCTTGGCCTGATTGACATCCTGATCGAGTCCAAACGCACCGAATGGGTCTCACTCAACGGGGTGGGAATACTGCCCGAATTCCAGGGCCGCGGCGGCAACGCCTTGATGTACTACGAAATGGAGAAGACGATCAAGGAGGCCGGCTTCAAGCACGCCGACCTGACCCAGGTTGCCGAGTCGGCCGTCCAGATGCGGCGTGATCTGGAGAACGTCGGCGGCGTTCCCTACAAGAATCATCGGGTATACATACGCAAGCTGTAATTGGTCTTCCGAGCTCACAGGCCGGGAAGGTAGATGGCAAGTCAGGCAGGAGAAGATTGCGGATGAACCCTACGCTCGAGCAACTGCAGCAAGAGCGGGCTGTCCATCCCTGGTTGCGCAAGATCCGGGTCGCCTTCGAGCCTGGCCCTATGTCGTCGATGCTGGAGGGGGTGGTCCAGGGCATCTTGGACGAATTCAAGTCGCAGGGCCACCAGTTCGACGAGCGGCCGACGGATGACACCGATGTGCTGCTGACGACGGCAGCCTATGGCGAGCCTGTCGGCTGGCGCGACGCACTCTTGTTTTCCGTCCGCCGCCGTTTTGGGCTGGAACATTCGCCGACGGTTTATAGCCTGATCGAGATCAAGCCGTCCGAGTTGGAGGCGGTGCTCCAGCGGCTGGAAACCGCCCTGGCTAAGGACCCGCCCGATCCGGCCGATTTCCAGTTTCCCGGGCTGGCGCCGGATGCTTACCGCGTGCTCATCGAGCAAGGAACACGGGGTGGGCCGATCCTGGCGCTCGAGCGCATTCTGCAGGCCCAAACGAAGAGCATTCGCATCATCCTGGTGGTCGGCGAGGACAAACCGCTCGAGGCCTATCATTTCGACCTGGTGGGTGCTCACCCCAAGAGCCTGGTCGACGACCCGGCCGGCTTCTATTCGGACATCGTGCTGCGCACCGTGACGGCCGCCAGCACGGACGAGGTCACCGAGCACAAAGTGGTCGGCGAGCCGATCGATCGGGCGACCTGGGAGAGCCTGCCGACCGTCGAAACCATGCGGTCGGCGGCGATGGAACTCGACCAGCGCAACTTTTTCACGGAGATGGTCCGCATCATGGACCTGATCCAGGTGCCGGCCCTGGGCGATGCCATTGCCAGCCAGTACAGCGAGGGCTGCTTCGCCACCTGGGAACCGGGCCTGAACGCGCTGGTTGCCACTGTCACCGGCAGCGCCCGCCCGGTCGACAAAGGCAATATCACCGAGGACGATTTGGCGGTCATCGTTGGACTGCAGGAGGACGGCAGCGGCGCCCATGTCCGCCACGTCGCCGGCAAGCGCAATGACCCACCGTCGTCGGAAGCCGTCGAGATGATGGACATGGATCGGGTCCTACCCACGGTCGAACTCGATGCCAGTTGGGGGGCCAGCGGGCCGGCGCCGATCGTACGATCGAAGCTGCATGGGCACCGGGCCATCGGCTCCTACGACCCGGCGGCCGTCGAATATGTGGCGCTGGACCTGCCCTACTATCACTACCTGGTGTCGTGCGCGACCGAGGCCCAGGCTCAGGGGATTAAGGAAGCGTTTGCCCGCTCGGAAGCGCTGCGGAATCCGGCCGATCCGCGTCAGCTGGTGTTCACCGTGTTGCCGGGGCACGGCTGCGTCATTGCCGAAAAATGGGTCGAAGGCAAGCGCCCGTTCCAATTGATTTGGGAGGCGATGGACTCCGGCAAGCTGCGAATTGTCAACCGGATTCCACAAGGCCCGATGGCTTACGCGCCCGCCAGCGAAAACAACATGGAACTGGCCACCGCCGAGTAACAGCGTGTGCCACGCGACGGATGAAAGAAAAAGACCCGGTCGGCTAGGACCGGGTCTTTCGATTCAGTCTGGCCCAAGTTACGGGCGAACGACTTCCAGGTTGCCAGCTCCAATCTCAACCTGCAGGCTGAGGCTCGGACCGCTGCCGCTTTGCACCCAGCTGTTTCCCTGACGGCTGAAGCCCGGCGGCAGGTTCATGTTGGCGAATGATTCGTCGACCACAAGCGAGACGTTCAGGCCCTCCGGGATAACCAGCACGAGCTGGCCAAAGGAGGCCTCAATCCGGCCCTCGGCATCCGCTTGCCATTGGCCCTCGAAGTTGAGGGTGTAGTCGCCGGCGCCACCCTGGAACCTAAGCTGCTCAAAACGGGCATTGCCCAGGTTGAGAAGCGACAAAGCGGTGGCCCCGGCATTGACGTCGAGCGTCTCCATCGGCGTCTGGTTGGGAGAGCTGAAATCGAGGCTGACATCGGCTGCGCCGATGTTGGCCTCGAGCTGCTCCAGGCTCAACCCGCCCAAATCCAGGTTGCCGGCAAAGGCGCCGCCGGCGATTTCCAGGGACATTGGCGCGGGCGACAGAGTCAAGTCCCAGCGATTGATCGTGTCTTCGCTCAAATCCAGATCCAGACCGAATTCCAGGTCGTCGAGCGATTGGACGTCGCCGCTCGATAGCGTGACCCGGTCACCGTCCTGTTCAATCTGCGGCGCCAGTTGGTCAATGTTGTAGCTTGCGGTCCCTTCGACCAGGTAGTCGGTGGCGCCCGGCCGGATCGTCAGCTCACCGGCTGCGAATTCAAGCTGCAGTTCGGCCGCGGCTGCAGCGGGCCGCTCGATCCGAATGTCTTCCATAACCAGGGGGCCCGGGTCGACACGACGGGCCGAGGGCGCGTCAATAGTAGAGCTGCAGGCCAGGCTGCTGACCGCCAGGGAGAGCACCAGCAGCAGGGGGGTGTACGTGCGCATTGCGTAGTCTCCTCGGAAGTCAATCTCGAAGGTTGCTGATGTTAGCTATACGAGTGTACGGGGACCAGGGTTGCACGCTGGTGGCGATTGTCATGACTTCGGCCGATTCTCGGCGCGGGCGCGCCGCTGCCCGATCCAGTCGGTGGTGAAGTCAAAACAGGCTCGTTGGGAGTAGATGCGGGCGGTCGCCGACCCAACCGCGCCGAGGGACATGGCAGCGCACTTCTGTCCCTGACCCGGATTCAACGCTGGGATGGATTGACGGGTGGCTTAGCTCGCGATCCCCGGCCAGCGTTCGAGCCCAGCAGCCCGGTCGGCCAGTGAGAAGCCGAGCGACTGGTACAGGCGGCCCGCAGACGAATCCCGGTCGGCGACGATCACCAACTGCTTGAAGCCCCACAGCTGCTGCGCGTGACGGGCTGCTTCATACACCAAGGTGCCGGCGATGCCGCGCCGGCGGAAGGCCGGATCGGTCTGCACCGATTGGTATCGGCCCAATTCGCCGTGGCCGAAGATCCCCAGGTCGGCCACCAGCTCGTCCCCGAGAAAAGCGCCGTACCAGGCACCCCATCCTGCCTGGGCCATGGCACGGCGGCGCTCTAACTGCGCTTGCAGGAAGGTGCGATGCGCTTGGGCTTCGTGCTCGGGTGAACGCACCAGCATCTGGTTTTCACGGGCCTGTTCCCATTCGGGATAGGTGGAGAGCGGCCGCACATTGACATCATGGTTGTAGTGACGGGGGCTGTGCGCCTCGCTGGCGGCGAGCGCCTCGACCCGGTCAAGGCGAAAGCCCCGCGCCAGGAAGGGTTCGACATCGCCCAGCTCGGCACCGGGTGTGTCCCAACCAAACACCTGATGCACAACATCGGGGGGTGTGCCGATCTCCTCGGCAAACAAGGCTTGCCAACGAGCGGCGTCGCCGACGCGCGGGGCATTTTTGAAGAGCAGGAAATTGCCCCAGTAGTAGGTGGGGTTGTGCGGCGACACGACCAGCCAATGGTCCTCTCGATCGGTGATCTCCGAATCGTAGCTGAGCAGCATTAAGTCGGTACGGTAGACGAGTGAGTTCAGCTCGGGGGCACCCCGCTTGGCTTCGCTCACCGGTCGTCCTCCGTCCGGTCGGTCTCGGTCACAGTCAAAGCCACCACCGGTACCCGCTCGGCCATGCGCTGCCGGTCACCAACCTGGCGCAGGTCGTAGCCCAGGACCGGGCCAAGCGCCTGCGAGGCCAGCGGATGCTGGCGCTGATAGCGATCAAACGCGGCCCGGGTCTGGCAAGCGTGAGCTCACTGGCTCGGGCGGGCCAGCGGCGTCCCCCGACCTCGATCTCAACCTGTGGCTCGGCGCGAAGGTTGAGGAGCCAGTCGGCCCGCTCGCCCCAGGCAGCGGCCACCAGGTAGCGGCCGGCCCGGTGATCGGCCTCGATCACCTCCAAGGCGGTCCGGCGCGGTTGGCCGCTTTTGCGGCCCCGGTGGTGCAGCAGCAGGAAACGGTCGCCGAGCAAGCCGCCCAGTCCCCATCGGTATAGGCTGATGGGCAGACGGAGCAGCCAGCGCAGCAGGCCAGCGGGTTGCCGGTCAAGCATAGGCGGGATCCTTTTCTGTCGTGCTTCCTATCCTCTTACCGCAGGAAGCGGGCGTCAAGGGCCGTGATAGGTGACAAGTGAGAGGGGATAGGGGAATTGGGATTAGGGATTCGGCATCCCTCGTAGAGACACGCCGTGGCGTGCCCGCCGCAGACGCCAAGATCAAGAGCAGATAATACAAAGGCACCAATTGGGATTCTGGTTCGTGCCCTTTGTGTCTTCGTGTTATGCGCTCTTGCTCGGCGCTAGCGGCTCTACCGTTGCCGCCGCGGCGGCGGCGTGAAATCCTGCTCGGCCTGCCACCAGCGGGCGCCCAGGTCGAGCAGCAGCACACGCAACTCGGCCTTGCTGGTAGCCTCGAACTTGGCCAGTGTGTTGCGCACGTGGGTCTTGATTGTTTCGGGGGAAACGACCAGCGCCTCGGCAATCTGGTGGTTGGTGTAGCCGCGTGCGATCAACCAGGCAACCTGCTGCTGGCGCGGCGTCAGGGTTTCGAGGGCGGCCAGCGCCTGGGCCTGGCGGGCAGCCTGGTCCAGCCCGCGCGCCAGCAGGGCCAACGCCAATTCGTGGGGCGACTGGGCCCGGGCCCGGGCAAGCCGGCGCAGCCGCTCGGTCAGGGCGGGGTCCAGCGCAATGTCCAAAGGGTCTTGCCCCCGAGCGGGGGGCGACTCAACCGAGTCGGTGGAATGGCGATCGAGTGACCACACGGCGCACCCCATGGCGGACTATGGCGCCGGATCAACCGGCGCCGGTTCCTGTCACAATTGTATAGAACAAACGTTCTGATGTCAAACGTCAGAGCCAACGAGTAGACTGACCGAGGAGATGGCCAGATGAAGTACCGACGAGGATGGGCGGCGCTGACGGGGCTGCTGCTGGTGACCCTGGCCTGCAGCCAACTACCCACGGGCGCCAGTCCAACACCAACCCAAACCGCCGTGGTTAGCGCCACGCTGCCCTCGCTGCCCCCGACCGCCAGCCCGACAACGGTTGTCGAGGGGCCGCCGGAGGCGATCGCCATCTTGGCCCCGGCCAATGGCTCGCGCCTGGTCAGTCCGTTGACAGTCGAAGGGGTGGCCGATCCCACCTTCGAGAACCACTTGGGCCTGCGCCTGTTGACGATGGACGGCACCACGCTGGCTGCAGGCGCTGCCATCATCGAGGCGCCGATTGGCGAGCGCGGGACCTTTCAAGGTGAACTGGCCTTCAGCGTGAGCGCCGAACAACCGGCCACGCTGCAGGTCTTCGCCAGCAGCGCCCGCGATGGCGGATTGACCCACCTGGCTTCGGTCGTGGTGACACTGGCGCCGGGCGGGGCGCAAGCCGTCGTCATGCAGCCCGAAGCCGCCGAGCGCATCCAAATCGACCAGCCGGTGAACGGGGCTGTGTTCGAAGGCGGAACCGTCACCGTCAGCGGGTTCGGATGGGCTTCCTTCGAGAACACACTGGTGGCCGAGGCCTATGACTCCGATGGCACGTTGATCGGCCAGGCGGCAATCACCATCAATTCGACCGAAATGGGCCAACCCGGGGACTTCAACGTCGAGTTGAGCTACAGCCTAAGCCAAGCTGGGCCCGGCCGGATCGTGGTGCTGGATCCAAGCCCGGCCTTCGGCGGACCGGTCCATCTGGCCAGCGTAGAGGTCGAACTGCGGCCGTGAGCCAACCGCAGACCGAACAACAAAGCGGCCGGCTGACCCGGCTGGTGGCCAGCCTGGTGCTGGTGCCAACCGTGCCGCTGCTGCTGGCTTCGGTGGCCGCATTGGGCTTGTTCTACACCTCGCCGGAGCGTTTCGGCGCCCTGCTGGCCCGTCTGCCCGGCGACGACCTGATCCGCAGCGTGCTGGTCTTCGCGCCGGCCACGCTGTTTGCCGTTGTGGTGCTGGCCATTCTGTACGCTGTCGACCGGCCGGCTACCGAAGTGCGGCCGGTAGCGGTCGAGCGGCCGCGGCCGCAGATTCGTCGTTCGCTGGGCCAAATCGCCAGTTGGGCGCTCTTGGCCATCGGCTTGCCGCTCTTGGTGTTGTCGGTCGGACTGTGGCTGTTCTCTTTCATCGCACCGGGACGCTTCGCCGCGCTGCTTGAGCCGCTGCCGGGGGATGCCTACCTTCAGCTCGGACTGCGGGCGGCGCCTTGGGCCATGCTGGCAGTTGTTCTGCCAGCAGCTGGCTTCCTATTACTCAGCCGGCGGGCCCAGGCCAAGGCGGTTGACCGGCCGCTCGATGCCGCCCGGCCGATCCGCTGGGGTGTTGCGCTGACCCTGCTGGCCACACTGCCGTTGCTGGCCCTGTCCCTGACCGCTTTGGGGGTCTTCCTGTTTGATCCGGGCCGCTTCCAGGATTTGCTGGCGCATCTAACACAAGAGGCCTTTTTGCGCCTGGCGCTGGTCTTCACACCGGCCGTATTGCTCAGCCTGGCCCTGCTGGCTGTGCTCTTCCTTTTCTACAGCCGGCCACAGGCGGCGGTTGTTCAGCCAGGGACGGCCGAGGCGCTGCCCATCGCGCAGCGCCAGACCCTGGCGATTTGGGTGCTGACCGGCGGGCTGGCCGGCAGCGCCGTCGTGGCTCTGGGCCTGCTGGGGGTGGCTGTTTATCTTGTCGCCCGTTGACGGCAACCGGGCAGGTCAGCCTGCCAACCCTTCGATGGCACTTATTCTTCTGGTAGTAGACGGTGGAAAACTCAAGGGCTAGAACCGGATGGTCCCGAGTGCGGCCATGGTGGCCGCTGTTGCTGGTCCCATTGGTGGTGGCCTCTTGGCAGGGCTATCAGTTGGTTCAGCTGCGGATGCCTCTGCCGCAAAGCGTAGTAGAGCGGGCCTTTGCCGGCGTCGAGGCGAACGAGCAGTGGGATCCGATCCGGCGCGATCACGCCGCTCGGCCCATGGCGCTGGTCCCTGCCGGCTGTTTTCCCATGGGCACCAGTGCCGAACAATTGCGAGAAGCGAGCTATTGGTGCGACCGATTTTTCGGCGTCTTCGGCTGTCCGGACGATTTCAGCAACGAGCAACCTGTCCACGAAGTGTGCTTCGAGCGGCCCTTCTGGATCGATGTTTATGAGGTCACCAACCTCAGCTACGGATCCCTGTACCCGGCCGGCATGACCCCGACTGACCCCTTATACATTCAGTACCAATGGCCCCGCGGCACCGTCAGTTGGGAGGAGGCCGAGGCCCATTGTCGGGGCCGAGGGGCGCGCTTGCCGACGGAGGCCGAATGGGAGTACGCGGCGCGCGGCCCAGATGCGCTGATTTATCCATGGGGGAACAGCTTCGATCCCTCCGAAGTGGATTGGTATTCGGGTCATCCTTACCGGGTTGGGTCTAAGGCCGGTTGGGTATCGTGGGTAGGCGCCCACGATATGGCGGCGGGCATGGCCGAGTGGGTCAATGATGCCTACGGCCCGTATGCCACCGAGGCTGGCGCCGCGCCGGCCGAGGGGACGCCAGGGGGCCAGCGGGTCGCCCGCGGCGGTCATTGGTTCTCCCGCAGCGCCTATCATTGGCGTACGAGTGCCCGGGCGCCCTATCCGGTGGGCTACGCTTCGAGCACGGTGGGCTTCCGCTGTGCCGTCGACCAGCCCTAATTCATGTCTGATACCAGCCGGGTCATTGGGCCGGCGACAGGCGGTAGATCTCCCCATCCCGGTGCGCCAAATAGACTCGGCCGTCGGCCCCGACCCCAAGACCAGTCAACAGGAAATCGGTGTCGAACAGCAGGCCATTGTGCCAGCCGCCGTCGGTGGCCGGCAGCAACCCCCAGATCAACCCACTGCAGTAGTCCCCATACAGATACACGCCATTCCAGTCCGGCAATCCGGGATCGCGCATAACGACGCCGCCGGTCACCGAGCAGCCATTTTGGTGGCTGTACTCGGCCACCGGCAGGGTCGTGTCCTGCCCGCCGCCGGCATACGCCTGGCTGCCCTCCAGCAGGTTCCAGCCATAGTTCACGCCGCCGGCCGAGTTCGCCGGTTGGTGGTTGACCTCTTCCCAGGCGTTCTGGCCGACATCGGCGATATACAGACCGCCGGTGAGCCCGTCGAAGGCCAGCCGCCACGGATTGCGCAGGCCATACGCCCAGATCTCGGGCCGGGCACCGGCCTGGTTGACGAACGGGTTGTCCGGCGGAATCCCGTATTCGCCGGCGCTGACAGCCAAGCGCAGCACCTTGCCCAGCAGCGTGTCGAGACGTTGACCGTTGCCCTGTGGGTCGCCGGCCGAACCTCCGTCGCCGCTGCCGACATATAGATACCCATCGGGCCCAAAGGCCAGCCCGCCACCATTGTGGTTGCGGAACGGTTGGCCATAGCTGAGCAGGACCTGCTCGCTGCCGGGGTCGGCCAGGTTCGGATCGCTGCTCACGCGAAAACTGGCGATGCGCGTGTCGCCGCCGGCGCCGGTGTAGTTGATGTAGAACAGACCATTCTCGGCGTATTGAGGGTCAAAGGCCAGGCCGAGCAGCCCCTGCTCGTTTCCGCTGTTTTCCACCCGTTGGCGAATGTCAAGGAAGGGCTCGGGCAGCAGGGTGTCACCCTGCAGGATGCGAATCACACCAGGCTGCTCGACCACGAACAGGCGGTCATCGCCGGCGTGTTGAATGTCAAGCGGCTGGGCCAGCCCTCCGGCGACAAACGTCCATTGGGCGCTGCCAGGTTCGGGCAGGCTGTTGACATAGGGGACTGGCGTAGGGGTTGGTTCGGCCGTTGGTGTCGCGGGTGGCGCCGGTTGGGTAGCGCTGGGGACGGGGCTCGGTTGGGCTGGCGGTTGCTGCGGCGCGCCGGTTGGCAGCGATAGATCGGACAGGCTGCAGGCCGAAACGACCAGCATCAGGCAGAGCCAAAGACGCACGTTTCGCATACCATCTCCAGTCCAGCGCGTACAATTGTACCGTTCGGTTATCCGTGGAGGGCGATTGGCGGAGTATCAACGCGAACTTGAGGTGGCGCGTGCCACCGTCATCGAGGCGGCCGAGCGGTGCCGCCAGGTGCAGGCCAGCCTGGTAGGTGGCTTGGAAAAGGAAGACCGATCGCCGGTGACGGTGGCCGACTTCGCTTCCCAAGCTGTGGCCGCTGTGCGCCTGAAGCAAGCCTTTCCGGACGACCCACTCGTCGCCGAAGAGCGCAGCCAGGCACTGCGCCGGCCGGCCGCGGCCGGCACCCAGCAGCAGGTCGTCGAGATTGTCCGCCAGCTGCATCCTTCGGCCACGGAAGACCAGGTGGCCCGTTGGATCGACCTCGGCGCCGGCGTGCCGGGACGTCGGTTCTGGACGCTGGACCCGATCGATGGCACGGCCGGTTTCCTGCGCGGCGATCAGTGGGTGGTGGCGTTGGCGCTCATTGAAGAGGGCGCAGTCGTGTTGGCCGCACTGGCCTGCCCCCGGCTCAACGCCGAACTCCAGCCAACCGACGAAGCGCCTGGCTGCCTGCTCCTGGCAGTGCGCGGCCAGGGGGCCTGGCTCGAGGCTGAGGGTGTCCGGCGACCGCTTCAGGTCTCCGATTGCAGCCAGCCTCAAGACGGGCGAGTGATGGGGTCGTTCGAAGCCAGCCACACCGACCCGGCAACGATGGACCGGCTGCGGGGCCACCTCGGCAGCCAAAAGCCGTTGATCAAGATGGACTCCCAAGCCAAATTCGCCATGGTCGCCGGGGGACGGGCCGAGATGATCTTTCGTTTGCTGTCGCCCGCCCGGCCCGGTTACCGGGAGAAGATCTGGGACCAGGCGGCCGGCACGCTGATTGTTGAGCAGGCCGGCGGCCGGGTGACCGACCTGACAGGCGCTCCGCTCGATTTTTCGGCTGGAGTCACGCTGGCGCGCAACCGGGGTGTGGTCGTGTCCAACGGCAAGCTGCATGAGGCGGCGCTGGCCGCCGTCCGGGCCGAAGCCGCCGACCAAACACCGTGACCCGGGCGCGCTGGGACCGGTTGGCGCTGGGGCTGGCGCTGCTGGCGGTGGTCGCCGGGGCCCTGGTGGCCTGGGGCATCTTCGACGCGTTGCCGCATCTCGAAGACGAATTTGCCAACTTGTGGCAGGCCGAGGTGATGGCCGATGGTCATCTGCGCCTGTCCTCCCCGCCGGAGGCCCCTGCCTTCCTCGTCCCTTTTGTCGTCGATCATGAAGGCTGGCGTTTTGGCAAGTACCCGCCCGGCTGGCCGGCGGCGCTGTCCCTTGGAGCGGTCTTGGGCTTGACGTGGCTGGTCAATCCGTTGCTGGGTGGATTGGCTGTCTGGCTGACGTACCGGCTGGCCTGCCGCTTCCTTGGGCCGGGTGGCGGCCTGTTGACCGCCGCGCTGGTCGCCAGTTCGCCGATCTTCTTGATGCAGTCCGGCACATTGATGTCCCACAACCTGAGCCTGACTCTTGGCCTGGCGTTGACTCTGGCATGGCTCGATCTGTTTGTCGCGCCGGGCTCGCCAGTGGCGGCGTGGCTGCTGGCCGCTGTGGCCGGCGCCAGCCTGGGGCTGCTGGCGGCGACCCGACCGCTGACAGCCATCGGCATCGGCCTGCCCTTCGCCATGCATAGCCTGATCCTGCTGCGCACTTCAAAGGCTCGCCGCTGGTTGGCCCTGATCGGGGTAACCGCAGCCGGCATAGCCGCGCTGATACCGTTGTGGCAATACGGGCTGACGGGTGATCCGGCCACCAATCTGTACCGGTTGTGGTGGGACTACGATCGTCTTGGTTTTGGCCCGGGGATGGGCCGGTCGCAGGGCGGCCACAGCCCGACTGCGGCCTTGTACAACACCGGCTACGGCCTGTGGGTGGGCGCGCACGACGCCTTCGGCTGGCCCTATCTATCGTGGCTGTTCGTTCCCTTCGGGCTTTGGGCGCTGCGGCGGCAGCGGGGCGCCTGGCTGCCGCTGGCTGTGCTGCCAGCGCTGGTGCTCACTTATGCAGCCTACTGGGTCGGCGCTTGGTTGCTCGGGCCGCGCTACTACTATGAAGGCTTACCGGGCATGGCCCTGGCAACCGCCGCCGGCATTGTCTGGCTGGCCCAGGGAGCTTGGCCGGCGCGGCGGCGCTGGGCGGAACCGGCGGTCACTGGTCTGGTTGCCTGCCTGTTTGTCGTCAATCTGGCTCTCTACCTGCCGGCTCGCCTGGGGTCGCTGCGCGGACTGTACAACATCGAGCGGGCCGAAATCGAGCCGATCGTCCGGCGCGATCTTGGACCGTCGCTTATCTTTGTCGAGTCGGGCCATTGGACCGGCTATGCCAATCTGCTGCCGCTGGCGCCGCCGTTTGCCGACAGCCGGCTGCGAGTCGCTTGGTCGCGCGGCCGGGAAGCCGACTTGCGTGTGCGGGCGCTGTTCGATGGCTATCAGGTCTACCGCTATGATCCCGCGACGCCGGGTGTGTTGATCCTGCCGCCCGACGGCTAACGGGCTACGTAGCCGCCGTCCACCAGATAGGCGCTGCCGGTGACGAACGAGGCCTGATCCGAGCACAGCCAGACGACCAGGTCGGCCACCTCCTGCGGCTCCCCCAACCGCCCCATTGGGTGCAGTCCGACCAGCATGTTGCTCGTATCGTCATCGGCCTCAAGGTCGGCGATCAGGGGTGTATGAATGAAAGCCGGGCAGACAGCATTGACGCGAATGCCCTGCTGGGCGTGATCGAGGGCGGCCGCCTTGGTTAGACCGAGCACGCCGTGTTTGGCGGAGACATAGGCCGGCGCCTGGTTGAAGCCGACCTGGCCTAGGATCGACGCCATGTTGACGATAGCGCCGCCATCGTTGGCCAGCATCGCCGGAATTTGATAACGCATGCAGAAGAAGACACCGGTGAGATTGATCCGGATCACTCGTTCCCAGCCGTCGATTGGATAGTCGCCTGTCGAGGCCGCCGGGCCCCCAATGCCCGCATTGTTGCAGGCGTAGTCCAGGCGGCCAAACTGGTCGACCGTCTCTTTGACCAGCGCCTCTACCTCGTCGGCCTGACCGACATCCGTGCGCACGTAGCGGGCTTGTCCCCCCTTGTCTTCGATTGCCTTCGCAACCCGGTTGCCGCCGTCATCGTCAATGTCGGCCACCACCACCTTGGCCCCGCGCTGGGCGAAGGTCAGGGCGCAGGCCTCGCCAATGCCCGAACCACCACCCGTTACCAGGGCAACCTTGTCCGTCATATCCATTTGACTTACCTCCGTTTGTCATTAGAACCGAGCCCATTCTACCGGCCGGGCCTGCCTTCTTGTCTGTCCGCCCGCAGAGGGTCTTGTTCACTGGCGCTGCAGTGACCTGCGCCCCCTGTGGCAGGCTCAGGGAGGCTCCCCCCTCCCGGTTCGAGGGCCAGTCCGCCGCAGCAGTGGCGGGGCAGATCGGTTTGCCGCCGAGGCGGCCAGTTCGACACTGCTGTTAGGCAAATGCGATGCATCTGCCTCTGGTCACCCCCCTGCAGACCCCCTGCCAAATGACCTGGCCGGCTCGTTGACCTAAAGGGGCCGCTCGTTTGAGGGTCCGTTGACTCACTCGGCGATCCATCAACATCACTGCGGCGCTGGACCCAAATCCCGAATCCCCAATCCCTAATCCCCAATCCCCACCGCTATAATCGCCTCGTGACCACCCTGCTCCTTGTGGAAGACGACAACACCGTCCGCGAGACGCTGGCGCTCAACCTGCGCGCAGAGGGCTACCAGGTCGAGACGGCCTCCGATGGCCAGGCCGGCCTGCAGTTGGCGCGGCAGGTCGAGCCCGACCTCGTCATCCTGGATGTGATGCTGCCGGAACTGGACGGGCTGACTGTCTGCCGCATGATCCGCAAGGACTCACAGGTTCCGATCATCCTGCTCACGGCCCGCGGCACCGAGACCGACAAGATCGTCGGTCTCGAGACCGGCGCCGATGACTACGTGGTCAAGCCCTTTTCCCTGGGCGAACTGCTGGCCCGGGTGCGGGCTGCGCTCCGCCGGGGCCAAAGCGCGGCCGCGCCGAATGCCGAATTGGCGAGCGGCGATGTTCACCTTGACTTGATCGGGCGCCGCTTGCGTGTTGGCGGCCGCCAGGTGCTGCTGGCGCCGCGCGAATTTGATCTGCTGGTAATGCTCATGCGCAACCCCGGTGCCGTGCTCAGCCGCGACCTGTTGTTATCCGGCGTGTGGGGGGACGATTTCGTGGGGGATGCCCGCACCGTCGATGTGCACATCCGTTGGCTGCGGGAGAAGATCGAGTTGGATCCATCCAGCCCCCAGCGGATTACCACCGTGCGCGGCGCCGGGTACCGGTTCGAGGCGAGCTGATGGAGTGGGCGCTGGCCGTCGTTCTCGGGCTGGCCCTGGCATTGAGTGTGTGGCAGTGGCGCAAAGAGGGACTGGCGGCCAAGCGCTCCCGAGGAGCTCACCGCCGGGCGCAGGACGAGCTGGCCGAACTGCGGCGGGAGACAGCGCTGCTGCGTGATTGGCAGCGGACCGGGGCCGCCGCCTCCGTCGATCCCATCCTGGCAGTTGACCGCCAATTGGTTGTTCAAATGGCCAATCCGGCGGCCGAGACACTGTTCGGTTCCATCTCACCCGGCCTCAGCCTGATTCGCTATCTTCACAGCCTGGAGCTTGAGCAACTGGCGCAGCAGGCGCTGGCACAGCCGGAGCCGGCCGGCCTGGAGCAGGTCATCGAGATCGACAACCATCCATATCTGGTGCACGTGCAAGTCACCGACGGAGGCGCCGGCATCGCTCTGCAGGATGTGGCCGAAGTGCGCCGGCTGGCGCGCGCCCGGCAGGACATGGTCGCCAATCTGTCGCACGAATTGCGCACGCCACTGACCTCGCTGCGCCTGCTGGCCGACACGCTGCAATCGGCCGCCGGGCGCAAGCCGGCGGTCGCCCGAGATCTGGCGGGCAAAGTCGCCCGTGAGGTCGACCTGCTCCATCAGATGTTCCAGGAGATGCTCGATCTATCGGCCATTGAGTCCGGCCGGCAGGTTGCCCGCTTGGTGCCGCTGCCGCTCAGCGAGATCGTCGATGCGGCGGTTGATCCGCTGCGCGACCAGGCGGCCAGCCGGGGTCTGACCTTTGCCGTCGAAGTGCCGACCGAGTTCGAGGTGCTGGCCGACCGCGAGCAAGCACGGCGGGCCCTGGTCAACGTCCTTCACAACGCCCTCAAGTTCGCCGAAGGCCGGCAGCCGGTCCGGCTGGCGGCCGAGTCTGGCGAGGGCGAGATCACGCTGACGATTGCCGACGACGGTCCGGGTTTGGCGCCCGACGATTTGGAGCGCGTCTTCGAACGCTTCTACCGTGGCGACCGGGCCCGCGGCACCCCGGGCACCGGTCTCGGTCTGGCCATTGTGCGCCACATTATGGGCGCTCACGGCGGCCGTGTCTGGGTCGAGAATGCCACCCCGCCGGACAAGGGCGCCCGCTTCCACTTGGTCTTCCAAACCGCCTGAAATCTCCTCGCCCGCAGCTTAAGAGCCGTTAACTGTGCCTTGACCGAAACTTAAGCGCCGTGCCCTATGCTGGCCGCATGATGGACTACGAGACAGACACACAAACCATGACGTACCGGATCACCGATCCAGTTGAGGTGCAGCCAGCGCCCACGCTGGGTGACGCGCAGACGAGAGCGGCCCTGCGCACCCTTGGCGCACAAGTCCAACCCGCGCAGCCGGCGCGCCGCAAACTGCAGCCAGAAACCTGGCAGCACCAGGACAGCCACCGGCCGCAGCCCGATCCGGCCTGCCCCTACTGCGGCCATCGCGGCTACGACGTGCAGTGGAGCATGTTCGCCAACCTGGTCGCCGCCGTTGGACGCTGCGAACGCTGCGGCACCCGCGGCTGGCGCTGGACCGAGTAAGGGTTCTTCGGAAGCAGAGACAACTGCCTCCTTACCTCGCCCTCCCCCTAAATGTCAGAGCGCCCGCCTGGCAACCCAGGCGGGCGTCTCTGTTAACGGGCCTTAACCGGCCCTTGATGGTGAGTTAAGTCGACTTCGATAGGCTCTATCCGGCGAACCGACCATCCTGAGGAGGATAGCAAACGCCATGACTGTACTTCGCCGTTCGATCCTTCCGCTGCTCATCATTGGCTCGGTGTTGTTGGCAGCCTGTGGTGGCGGGGTGCAAGCGACGCCGGCCCCGGCCCAGCCGGCGGCTGAGCCTACTCCCGCGCCGGCCCAGCCGATGGGGGCTGGCGCCAGTGTTCAGCTGCCCGAGGTCAACCCGCTCGAGCTAACCGGCGACATCATCACCGCCGGCAGTTCGACGGTCTTCCCGTTGTCGGAGCGGATAGCCGAGCGCTTCCAGGACGAGGGCTACGGCGACAACATCACCATCGACAGCATCGGCAGCGGCGCCGGATTTGAGCGCTTCTGCGAGACCGGTGAGTCCGACATCGCCAACGCCAGCCGCGCGATCCGGGACACCGAGATCGAGTCGTGCACGGGCATCGGCCGCACCCCGATCGAATTCCGAGTGGGGACGGACGCCCTGGCGGTGACGGTGAGCCAGGAGAACACGTTCGCTGACAACCTGACGCTGGAGCAGCTGGCGCTGGTGTTCTCGACGGCCGAGACCTGGGCCGACGTCGACCCAGCCTGGCCGGCCGAGCCGGTCCTGCGCTTCAGCCCGGGGACGGACAGCGGGACGTTTGACTACTTCGTCGAAGAAGTGTTCGATGAGGACGAAGCGCCGCTGCTCAACTCCGACAACCTGCAGTTGAGCGAGGACGACAACGTGCTGGTGACGGGCGTCCTTGGCAGCCCGTACGCCATCGGCTACTTCGGCTACGCGTACTATGCCGAGAACCAGGACACGCTCAAGATCCTGTCAATCGAGGGCGTCGAGGCAACGAGCGATAACGTGGACGCCGGCGATTACCCGCTGGCCCGGCCGCTGTTCATCTACTCCGATGCTTCCGTGATGGCCGAAAAACCGCAGGTGGCGGCCTTCATCAACTTCTACCTGACCTACGTCAACGAAGAGGTGCTGGATGTCGGCTACTTTCCGGCGAGCAATGAGTCACTCGATCTAGCTCGCCAGAATTGGTTGGACGCGACGAGCAACTAATCCGGCTGGGCATAGCTTCCCAATCAGCCGCAAGAGACCGCATAGGGAGAGAGCCAGCAATCTCTCTCCCTATGCGCCGTCTCGGGAGCAAACGGAGGGGTGTTCCTTTGGCCACCAACCGGGCAAAGGCTTTCCAATCTGACGATCATCCATGGGTCAGGCCGATGGATCTGCGCCGCCGCCGCCGCCCCGCGGAGAGCTTGATCCAGGGTTTCCTGTTGGTCTGCGGAGCCCTTTCCATCCTGACCACGATTGGCATCGTCGTCGTCCTGGGCAAAGAATCTCTCGACTTCTTCGCCCGCCGTGCCTGGGAAAACACCAACAAATCCGTGACCCGCAGCGTGTCCGAGTTTGATGGCGTGCTGCAGATTTCGGACACAGGCCAGGCGATCGAGGTCGGTTCGGCTTTGCGGCTGGGTGATGAGATCATGCTGGTCACGGCGATGGACGGCACCCAGGTCCAAGTCGAGCGGGGCCTGGAGGGCACAGCCGTCACAATCCATCGCCAAGGAACCGGTATCTTCCGGGGCCAGTGGGTCTCGCTGGTTGAGTTTTTCATCTCAACCAAGTGGAACCCACAGATCGGCCAGTTCGGCATTCTGCCGCTGGTCAACGCCACCTTGATGACAACCACCCTCGCCATCTTGGTTGCGTTGCCACTGGGCCTGAGCGTCGCCATCTACCTGAGTGAATACGCCAGCCTGCGGCTGCGCAGTCTGATCAAGCCGACGCTGGAGGTGCTGGCCGGCGTGCCCACAGTGGTCTATGGCTACTTCGCCCTAACCTTCATGACCCCGCTGCTGCGCCAGATCCTTGGCCGCGATGTGGTTCAGATCTACAACACGGCTTCGGCCGGCATCGTCATCGGCATTCTGATCCTGCCGCTGGTCAGCTCTATGAGCGAGGACGCGTTGAGCGCCGTTCCGGGCTCGCTGCGGCAGGCTGCCTACGCCTTAGGCGCCACCCGGCTTGAGACCGCGGTGCGGGTCGTGGTGCCGGCCGCCTTCTCCGGCATCACGGCCGCTTTCATTGTCGCCATCTCGCGTGCCATCGGCGAAACCATGATCGTGGCCATCGCCGCCGGTGCTGGTCCGGCCTTTACATTCAATCCGTTCCAAGCGGCCGAGACCATGACCGGCCATATCGTGCGCATTAGCGGTGGCGATCTGAGCTACGACTCGATCGACTACAACAGTATCTTCGCCATCGGCCTGGTGCTGTTTGCAATGACGCTGTCACTCAATATCATTTCGCAGCGGATCGTGCGCCGCTTCCGCGAGGTCTATGAATGAGCCCGGCGGTCACTTCCCCTCAGCCAGATCAGGAATTCAATGTCCGCCTGGAGCAGCGCCGCCGCGGCGGCGCCTTGTGGCGGACCGCGTTCCAGCTGTCAACGATCGTCGGCATCATTGCCCTGACCGCCCTGCTCTACAACGTCATGGATTCAGCGTTTGGCTACGTCGCCGTCGAAAACAGCGTCGACCCCGCCAGCCTGGCGATCGGCGGGGTGCCGCTCGAAGAGCAGAGCAAGGACCAGTTGGTCCGGGTGCTCCAGGCCAACGTCTCGGCCGGATTGTTCCGCCGATTTGAGGACGACCAGCCGTTCGCCGAGCGCGGACGGGATAGCGTGCTGGCTCTGATCCTCGAGCGGGTCGTCGAGCCTCAGGTTGTGGAGACCTGGTCGCTGACCGACTCCCTGCTGCGTCGCTCGGAAGTGCTGGCGGAGGCCGCCAGCAGCTATCCGAACGCGATCGTGCGCTTCGAGGCCTGGATTGACCCGGATTTTGTCAGCACACCTCAATCGGGCGACCCACAGCGGGCCGGCGTGCGTACTGCCATCCTTGGCTCGCTGTGGGTGATCGCCATTACCATCGGTTTCTCGTTCCCGATCGGTGTCGGCGCGGCCATCTACCTGGAGGAGTACGCCGCCGACACGGCGCTCAACCGGCTGATCCGGACCAACATCAACAATCTGGCAGGCGTTCCGTCGATCATCTACGGCATTCTGGGGCTGGCGATCCTGGTGCGGGCTCTTGAGCCGCTGACCAGCGGCACCCTTTTCGGCCTGACCGACCCGACGTCGGCCAACGGCCGAACCATTCTGTCGGCCGGGATGACCCTGGGTCTGCTCATCCTGCCATTGATCATCATCAACGCCCAGGAAGCCATCCGGGCCGTGCCCGGCTCGCTGCGCCAGGCGGGTTTGGCCCTGGGGGCGACGCGTTGGCAAACCATCTGGGCCCACGTGCTGCCCAACGCCCTGCCGGGCATCTTGACAGGCACCATTCTGGCCGTGTCGCGGGCCATCGGCGAAACCGCGCCGTTGGTGGTGGTCGGCGCCTCGACGTTCATTACCGTTGATCCGGATTCGCCGTTCGCCAAGTTCACCACATTGCCGATACAAATCTTCCAATGGACCAGCCGGCCCCAGGACGTGTTCCGCAACCTGGCGGCGGCCGCCATCCTCGTGCTGCTGGCGCTGCTTTTGGCAATGAACGCCTCGGCCGTGCTGTTGCGCAACCGATACAGCCGGAGGCTCAGCGGATGAGTGCCATGCCGGACGAAAGCCAAACCTCCATCCCAGGCCTGGAAATGGAAACCAACGGCCACTACGCCATTGCCATGCGCGATTTGCATGTCTACTACGGCGACTTTCTGGCGATCAAGAACATCAACTTGAAGGTTGCCCGGCAGAAGATCACCGCCATCATTGGCCCATCAGGTTGTGGCAAGAGCACCCTGCTGCGGGCCGTTAACCGTATGAATGAACAGATCGGCGACGCTCGCACCGAGGGCGCCGTCTTTTTCGGCGGACACAACATTTACGAGCCACAGGTCGACCCGGTCGAAGTTCGCCGCCGCATCGGGATGGTTTTTCAAAAGCCCAACCCGTTTCCCAAGACCATTTACGAGAATGTCGCTTGGGGTGCCCGGGTCAATGGCTACCGGGACGACATGGATGCGCTGGTTGAGGACTCATTGCGGCGGGCGGCGTTGTGGGACGAGGTGGCCGACAAGCTCGACCAGAGCGGACTTTCGCTGTCGGGGGGCCAGCAGCAGCGCCTGTGCATCGCCCGGGCCATTGCCGTCCGGCCGGATGTAATCCTGATGGATGAGCCCTGCTCGGCGCTCGACCCGATTGCCACCCTGCGCATCGAGGATTTGATGCACGACCTTTCCGACCAGTACACGATTGTCATCGTCACCCACAACATGCAGCAGGCGGCGCGCGTCTCGGACTTCACGGCCATGATGATGCTGGATGAAGCCGATCGGGCTGGCATGATGATCGAATACGACAAGACCGACACCATCTTCACCCGGCCGTCAGACCAGCGCACCGAAGACTACGTCACCGGCCGGTTTGGCTGAGCCATCATGCGACTGGCGATTCTCTCCGACATCCACGCCAATCTGCCCGCGCTGGAGGCGGTCTGGGCCGACGCCCAGCAACAGCACCCGGACTTTACCTACTGCCTCGGTGACCTGGTCGGTTACGGCGCCCAGCCCAACGAGGTCGTCGAATTCATCCGTCGGCAGCAAGTGCCCACCATTCTGGGCAACTACGATGAAGGGGTCGGCTTCAACCTGGCTGATTGCGGCTGCGTTTACCGTGATCCGGTCGAAGACGCGCTCGGTCAACAATCACTACGCTGGACCCAGCAGTACACGACCGAGGCCAACAAGGAGTTCCTGCGCGGCTTACCGCTCCAACTGCGTCTCGACAACCAGCGGCCCAGCCTGCTGCTAGTCCATGGTAGCCCGCGCAAGATCAACGAGTATCTTCATGAAGACCGGCCGGCCGCCTCCTTCGAGCGCATCGCCAAGCTGACCGGGGCCGAAATCCTGCTGTTTGGCCACACCCACCTGCCGTACGTCAAGCGCGCCGGCGGCACCTGGTTTGCCAACGCAGGATCGGTCGGCAAGCCGAAGGACGGCGATTGGCGGGCTGGCTACCTGCTGGTCGATTTGGGGCTGCGGCCGCGCTTCAGCTACCGTCGCGTAGAATATGACCTGCCGGCGGCGGCTCAGGCAATTCGGTCAAGCGAGTTGCCCGGGGTGTTCGCCGAGCAGCTGGAGAGCGGCCGAGGGCTGACGGACGCCCAGCGGTAAGCCCTGCGGGGTTCACAATGGTTGGTTGGGAGGCAAGCAAGATGACCGAAATGCGGCTGACCTTCGCCAAGGAGTTGCAGTCGATTCGTGACGACATCCTGCGTATGGGTGCGCTGCTCGACCGCTCCCTCAGTCTCAGCATGCAGTCATTGGCCGAGCTGGACGAGGTGAAGGCGCAGCAGGTCGTGGCTGAAGATGCCGCCATCAACCAGTTGCGGTTTGGTATCGAGGCCGCCTGCCTGGCGGTGATTGCTCGCCAACAGCCAGCCGCCGGTGATCTACGACAGATCGTGGCTGCCATGAACATGGTGCTCGATTTGGAGCGGATCGGCGACTACGCCGCCGGCATTGCCAAGACGACCATCCGTCTGAAGACACAACCCAGTGCCGAAGCCCTGCCGGAGGGTCTGGCGCTCATGGCCGAAACCAGCCGCACGATGATCAAACGGGTGCTGCAAGCCTACGCCGAAGAAGATCCGGGCGCCGCCAAGCACATCGCGGCCCAGGACGAAGAAATCGACCGGCGTTACGAGCAGTTGTTCAGCAGCTTGCTCGAGCAGATGGCCGAGCAGCCGTCTAACAGCGAGCGTCTGCTCTACTTGCTTTTCGCCGGCCACAACCTCGAACGTGTCGCCGACCGCGTCACCAACCTTGCCGAGCGGGTTGTGTTCATGACCAGCGGTAAGATGACCGAACTCAACCCGGAGCGCATCGAGCCCGGCGGGCTGGAGTAGCCTCAGCTCTGATCGCTGGCGCCCCCCGCTACTCGTTTCCTAGTCCGGATAAGCTGCCGTAGACTGGTCGCCGGTGGGCGAGCGTCCCTGCTGCCGGCCCTCCGCCCGCTTGTGATCGGTCCGAGGCAGCGCACGTCCCGGCGTCGCGAAGCCAACCATGATCTCCAAGCGACCTTGGCCCCAGGTTTCGGCGCCAGGCGGCGAAGCGTCTCTGGCCGACCGGCCAGCGGAATCGGCCACTGCATTCCACGACAATTTGAGAGAAAGCCGCCTCCATGCATGAAGGCCAATGGCGTCCATGACAAACTGGTCGCCCGCAACTTGCGCCGCTTGACGGACGAGTAAGCTGTGATCAACCCCGAACAGGTTGATCGGATCCAACAGTTGGCGGGTCAACTGGGATCGGCGCGGGTAGCCCACGTCAACGCCACCAACAACGGTGGGGGAGTCGCCGAAATCCTCAACAGCTTTGTGCTCCTGATAAACGACCTGGGCGTGCCCATCGAACTGGGCCGGCAGGCCGAGCAACATGTGTGCCATATTTCCTGATCACACGTCACCCGCTCGTCCATCTGGAGCCGATGTTGGAGCTGGAGCCCGTCGGTGCGGGTTGAGAGCCAAGGAGGCGCCAAAGACGCATAGGTAGGGAATGGAGGGCACAAGGGGCAGGCGCCTGTGCGACGAGACCACCCTTTGTGATCCATCCACCCCCCTTGGTGTTCTTTGGGTCTTGGCGGTTATCAGCCAGCCGTCAGCTAAGGTCCGCAATTCGCGATGTTATAATCTCGCCGCTCCCCACGAAAGCCCACATTTGATGGCCAGGAGGACACTTGGAAAGCCGCCCCGCTGACGTTACGGACAGCCTGCAAGCGCACTCTCAGGAGGCGACCGACCAACCAGACTGGCACGCACGCGAGGCCAGCGAGGTCGAGTCGTCGCTGGCCACCTCCCCGGAGACCGGCCTGAGCGCGGCCGAGGCCCAAGCTCGTCTCGAGAAGTACGGGCCCAATGAACTAGACGAAGCGCCGCGGCCCAGTTTCTGGCGCATGGTGCTGGGCCAATTCAATAACTTCATCGTAATAGTGCTGCTGGTAGCGGCTGGTCTGTCGGCGCTGCTGGGTGACTATATCGAAGCCGTCGCCATCATGGCAATCGTCGTGCTCAACGCCATCTTGGGCGTGGTTCAGGAGCAGCGCGCCGAGCAAGCCCTGGCCGCCCTCCAACGGATGGCGTCACCCGAAGCCACTGTGCTGCGCGATGGGCACCGGCGCAGTGTGCCGTCGCGCGAGCTTGTCCCGGGTGACGTCGTGCTGCTCGAGGCCGGCCACTACGTACCGGCCGACCTTCGCCTGTTCGAAACCGTCAATCTTCGTGTTGAAGAAGCTGCGCTTACGGGCGAATCGCTCCCGGTCGAGAAGGACGCCAACGTGGTGCTGACGCAGGATGTGCCGCTCGGAGACCGGCGCAACACCGCGTTCTCCGGCACGATGGTCGCCCACGGCCGCGGCCGCGGGGGTGTCGTGGCGACCGGCATGCGCACCCAAATCGGCATGATCGCCAGCATGCTGCAGTCGATAGAACTCGAAGAGACGCCACTACAGCGCCGGCTGGATGACCTGGGCAAGACGTTGGGCTGGGGTGCGCTGGCGGTCTGTGGCCTCGTCTTCGTGCTAGGTTGGCTGCGGGGATTTGAACTGATTGAAATGTTCCTGGTGGCCGTCAGCCTGGCGGTGGCGGCTGTGCCCGAGGGGCTGCCGGCTGTCGTCACGATCACGCTGGCGCTTGGCATGCGCGAGATGATCAAGCGCAATGCCCTGATCCGGCGGCTGTCGTCGGTGGAAACATTGGGTTCAACCACAATCATTTGCTCGGACAAGACGGGAACGCTGACCCAGAACCAGATGACGGTTACCCACGTCTGGGTTGACGGTCAGCAGTTTGACGTAACGGGCTCCTCGACCGCACCGCGCGGCGACTTTCAGGTTGATGGCCAAAAGATCAATCTGGCGGACTACCCGGCGCTGACGACGGCCCTGTGGGTGGCGGCGCTCGACAACGATGCCGTGCTCGAGGAAGAAGCAGGGGCCCTGGACGAGCGCGAACGCTATCGACCGGTCGGTGATCCGACGGAAGCGGCACTGATCGTAGCGGCGGCCAAGGCTGGTGCCTGGCGCAACACGCTCGAGCAGAGTTATCCGCGGGTCGACGAAATCCCCTTCGATTCGACGCGCAAACGCATGACCACTGTCCACCGGATTGAGTCCCCCGATCCGGCCGATCCCAGCCCGTTCTACGATGACAGCCGCCGCGGCTGGGAAGTGGCGGCCGTCAAGGGTGCGCCGGATGTGGTGCTCGACTTGTGTGTCAACGTCCAGACGATCGATGACGGTGTCGTCGAACTGACCGAAGAGCGGCGCCAGCGAATCTTGCAGGCCAACGAGGCCATGGCTCAGCAGGCGCTGCGTGTCCTGGCTGTGGCCTACCGGCTGGAACAGGACGTGCCCGACGGCGAGGCCCTCGATCAGGTCGAGCGCGAATTAACCTTTGTTGGCCTGATCGGCATGATCGACCCGCCCCGGCCGGAGGTGAGCGGTGCCATCGCCCGTGCCCGCAACGCCGGCATCCGTACCTTGATGATCACCGGTGATTATCCGGACACGGCACGCGCCATCGCCGAACGCATTGGGCTGCTGGCCGAAGGACACCAGGTGGCGACCGGGCGGGATTTGGATGGCTACGACGACGAGCAGTTGGCCCAGGTTGTCATCAACACCGATGTCTTCGCCCGGGTTTCACCGGAACACAAAGTGCGGATCGTCGAAGCCCTCAAGCGGGGCGACGAGGTGGTAGCCATGACCGGGGACGGCGTCAATGACGCCCCGGCCCTCAAACGCGCCGACATCGGGGTGGCCATGGGTATCACCGGCACGGACGTGGCCAAGGAAACCGCCGACATGGTGCTGACCGACGACAACTACGTCAGTATCGTGGCGGCCGTCGAACAAGGCCGTGTCATCTACTCCAACATCCGCAAGTTCGTCTTCTACTTGCTGTCGTGCAATTTGGCCGAGATTGTCACGATCCTCGTTGCCATTCTGCTTGGCGCGCCCTCCCCATTGACGCCCATCCAATTGCTGTGGCTCAACTTGATTACCGACGGCGCCCCGGCGCTGGCCCTGGGGATGGAGAAAGGCGACCCCGACACGATGGACCAGCCGCCGCGCCCTCCGCAGGAGCCGATTATCTACCGGCGCATGCAGATCGGAATCGCCGTGCAAACACTAGCGATTGCCGGGGTGACATTGACGGCTTACTTCCTGGCGCGACAGCTCTATCCGGGTCAGCAGCAGTTGGCCGAAACGATGGCCTTTGCGACGCTGTCGTTCTCGGAACTACTGCGCGCTTTCACCGCCCGATCTGAGCGCTACCTGCTCCACCGTCTCGGGTTCTTCACCAACAAGTACATGCTGTATGCAGTGCTCTCATCGGTCGTGCTGCTGCTGGCCGTCATCTACGTGCCGCTGCTCGAGCCGATCTTTGACACGGCGGAGCTCACCCTGGCGCACTGGGAAATCATTTTGCCGCTTCTCCTGATCCCAGCCCTCGCCCAAGAGTTGACCAAGTGGGTGCTCAACAAGCTCGAGGAAAGAGGGCGGCCGCAGGCCGAAGCGGTAGCCTCCTAACACTTCCTGCCGGCATGGTTGCGCTGGATTGACAGGTTGGCGCACCCAGCACAGGCTCCCGTCTGGCAGTTCGCGCGCGCCGAACTAGGCCAATGCCCTCCTTGCGAGCAGCCGCGCCCGCTGATGTAGACTCAAACCATGTTCGATCCGCTGCGTAAGAAGACATGGGGTCGTCGGCCGAACTGGCGGCACTTGCCCGCCTTGGCAAGCATCTGCGCCGCGCTCTTGAGTTGCACACCGCAACCCCTGGTAGATCCTGGACCAGCGACGCTGGCCGTGTTGGATAGTCCCCAGTCGTTGATTGCTGGTCTGCAGCGGGCAGGCGTTGAGGTGGCGACCGGCGAACAGTTGCCGGCGCTGCCTGGCACTCGGGCCGGCCAGGTGCTGCGTCTCGCCGATGAGCGCGTCGCCGTCTATCCGGTGATCCACCAGATCCAGCCAACCCTGCTCGGCCTGGGGCCGGGCGAGCGTGCCTGGCGCCAACCTGGCCTGCTCGTAATCTATGCCGGTGATGATGGCGGCACCATCCTGTTGTTAAGCGGCCTGCTCGGGGATCCCCTGGTGCCATCTCCGCCGGCCCAGGACGAGCCCTACCCGCCGGCGGTCGCCGTCGCCATTGTCCAGGCCGCCGAGCGGCTGGGGGTCACGCCGGCGCAGGTCGAGGTGCTGGCCTTTGCCGAGCAGCCATGGCTGGATGACTGTCTGGGTCTGCCGCCCGCCGGCCAGACCTGCAGCGGCGGTCCGCTCGATGGCTGGCGCATCGAATTGCAGATCGGTTTAGAGCGCTTGACGGTGCATACCGATTGGGTGGGCGGCCGCTTGCGCTTTGCCGAGGTGGAGGGGCGTCGGCCGGCCGCGCCCTGGGCCCACCGGCGCACAGGCGGGGCTGCATGAAACACGTGATCAACCAGATCCGGGCCCGGGTTCGGCGCGAAGGCGCCGACCGCTACCTGCTGTTGACGTTGCTCAGTTTCGCGGTGTCGGTGGCCGCTACCCGCTTGTTCCTCGAGTTGACGGGCTACCCACAGTTGGGCGGTGGCGAGCTGCACATTGCCCATGTGCTGTGGGGCGGCCTGCTGCTGTTTGTGGCGGCATTGCTGCCACTGGTCTACGCCAACCGCTGGGTCTACCGCCTGGGGTCCGTGCTGGCTGGGGTTGGGGTTGGTCTGTTCATCGACGAGGTCGGCAAGTTCATCACGCAGACCAATGACTACTTCTACCCGGCGGCGGCGCCGATTATTTACGCTTTCTTTCTGGTGACGGTCATTATCTATTTGCGCATCCGGCGCCAGCCGATGCGCTCGGTACGGGCTGAGCTGTACGCGGCGCTCGAGGGAATGCAGGAGCTGCTCGACCACGATCTTGATCCGCAGGAGCGCAAAGCGTTGGTCGCGCGCCTCGAGTTCGTCGCCGGTCAGGCACGTCACCCGAACCTGGCGCAGTTAGGGTCGCAGCTGCAAACCTTCCTGCGCCGAGAAGAGCTGGAATTGGTTGAGGTTCGTCCCGATGCGTTCGACAGGTGGATGGCCCGCTGGTTGCAGATCGAACAGGACTATCTGACTGAGTGGCGGACTCGGGCGGCGTTGGTAGGGGTGTTGCTGGCGCTCGGCGGGTGGGCCCTGTATGCTGCGGTCATCGTGCTCGTCCCCAACTGGGCCATCAGCCGGCTGGGGGAATTGGTGCTCGTCGGCCGCTTGGCTAGCGCCAGCCAACTCAATTGGTTTGCCGCCCAGTTGGCGCTCCAGACCACGGTCGGCCTTATCCTGCTGGCAGGCGGTTTGCTGCTGGCAAGCGGGCGCCGCAACCTGGCCGTTAGCCTGGGAACACTCGGCCTTTTGCTGGCGCTGGGCGCCGTCAACTTGCTCGTCTTCTACTTCGACCAGTTTTCGACCATTATGAAAGCGGGTGTGGAATTGCTGGCACTGCTGGGTTTGATCCGCTATCGCGACCGGTTTATTCCCCCGGAAGAGAGCCTGCCGCCGGTCTCTTAGGACATTCTTTAAGGACTCCGCCCGAATCTTTAAGGACCGCGTTGTGGAACGCCCCAGCCAGACCTGCTACAATGATTGGGCCGGGTGGGGTTCCTAGAAGCCCAGAAACGGTCCCGGGAAAGGCACCGAAAACAAACCGAAGTTGGCAAGCGGCCCCTTCTAACCAAGAAGCCGTGAGTTGGTGGAAAGGTCTCGCAAGAGACCGAGGAAGCCAGCAAATGCCCGACCTCGCCCTAGCGCCTTGTCGGGAGAGAGCCAGCCCAGGGGGCTGTGACCTTCGGGTTTGCAGCAAGTAGGTGACCGGAAAGGGACCGTGAGTAAGTTACTTGGGACCTCACCTGGCATCATTGTAAGTGGGGGATATTGTGCGTAACGTTTGCAATTGAAACCACACTTGGAGGGACGTTGTATGCAACGTCCCTCCATTGTTTAGCAGGACCCGATAGGCACGAACGCCGGCCAACAGGCTGGCGTTCTTTGTTTAAGGGAAGGAGACGAACGGCGCCCTGAGCCTGTCGAAGCGCAGAGTCAGTTCGGTTAGGAGTGCTTCGCCAGCCCCAGCCGGTGAATGTCGGGCAGGTCGGCGAAATGGTCATCGTAAGCCAGGCCATAGCCAACCAGGTGGTCGTCGGGGGCTGTAAAGCCAGTGAAGCGGGCCGGCAGATCGACCAAGCGGCGCCCCGGACGGGTGAGCAGGGCACACAAGTCGAGACTGGCGGGGAAGCGGGGGATCAGCGTCTGGCACAAGTAGTGGTAGGTCAGGCCGGTGTCGAATACATCCATCAGGAGCAGGACGGGCTTGCCCTCAATATCCAGTGTCGGGTCGCGCAGCAGGTGGACGGGCGGAGTGTCGCTGCCGGCCGGTTGATAGCGGCTGACCGCGATCGAGTCCAAGCGGTAGTCGATGGACAGCTGAGGCAGCAGGTCGGCCTGGAACCTGGCCGAGCCGGGCTGCACCCCGAGGATCACCAAGGCTTGCCCGGCGTAGGTTTTAACGATCGCCGCGGCCAGCTCGGTGAGGCGCGCCTCGATTTGCCGACGGCTGAAAACTACCTCAGCAACGGTCGCCTCTGGCCGCGGGCCGATCGATAGGTCAAGCACGCGGTACCCGCTTGACCGGCCTGGCTTGGGACGGATTGAGGCCGAACTTCAGCAGCAGCCCCCGCATTTGGCGCCGGTTTAATAGACGCAGGCGCAGCTCGGGGTAGTGCGCCCGCGCTCGGCGAATCTTGCGATGCTTGTCGGTGATGTAGCTTTGCTGCTTGGTGGTAAGTTCGACGTACAGATCAATACTGGGCAGGTAGAAATCTGGGGTCAACGCCTCAAGCATGTGACCGGAGTCATCGAGCGCCAGCGGGAAGGTGGTTGGCTCGTAGTGCCAGGGGATGCCATAGAAATCCAACAGCCGAGCAAACTCGGCCTCTATCGGATGGGCAAAGGCACCAGGGGGGTTGGGGTTGGGTACAGGCTGCACGTCGAGGCATCATATATGGGTGCCTAATATGAGTCAACCGCCACTGCTGGCGGTCCGTTGACCGCAGGCTGGGTCGCTGCCGACGGCTGTCTATTCGCCGCCGTGGCCCTCCGGGTCCTGGAAGATCCGTTCCCCGGCCCGGATCGGGAGCGGGATTCGGTTTTCAGCAGGTGTGATCGGGCACGACCAGCTTTCGTTGTAAGCGCAGTACGGGTTGTAGGCGTAGTTGAAGTTGACACGGAATCGGCCGTCGCCCAACGCTTCCGGTTCGAGGTAGCGACCCGCCGGATATGTCTCGCTGCCGGCCAGACCATCCACGAACGGCAGGAAGTAGCCATTGTGGTTGTGGAAAATTGTGAGTTCGGCCCGTTCGCCGTCGATTTCCAATGGGAAGCGGCCAAGACGGGTGTAGGTTTGCACGCCACCGGTTGTGGTCTGCATCTCGATCTGGTCCTTCTGCTCGTACTTGGTCACCGGCACCTCCAGATCGAGGGCCGGGTTCTCGTCGAAGTACTTCAATCCGTCGAAGCCCACCAGCTGTTCGGGTGTCAGCGGGCTGTGCGGGCTGGCGCCGAAGAACTCGTCCTTTTGCATGCGGGATTCAGTCAGTTCGCTCATTGGGCCTCCAGATTGCTGCCGGGCATAACCACCAGGTCGCGATGAATACGAAGGTCAATGCAAGGGTTACATAGAAGGGTGGGCGCGGTCAGCAGACAGCTCTCAGCTTGTGGCCGACTGGTGAATGCTGAATGCTAACAGCCTTGTGTCGCCCTTTGTGCATCAGATTGATTGCTTTGTGTCCGTTGCGTATTCGTGGTTAGCTCCGACTGTAAGCGACCAGCATCAGTGGAATGTTAGACGACCGTGCGGTTGGGATGGGCGGCCTGTTAACGCATATCTATGGCGCCCAAGATAGGATTACGACGCAATTGTTAAAGCCGACAAGTAGCATGAGAGGTGACAGCCGATGGGGAAGATCATAGGTATCGATTTGGGCACAACCAACAGCGTTGTGGCCGTCATGGAAGGCAATGACCCAACGGTAATCCCAACCGCCGAGGGTGGCCGTCTGCTGCCGTCGGTGGTGGCTTTCAATCAGAACGGCGAGCGCCTGGTAGGGCAGACCGCCAAGCGGCAAGCCGTGGTCAACTCCGAGAACACGGTCTACTCGATTAAGCGCTTCATCGGCCGGCGGTTTGATGAGGTCGAAGAAGAGCGCAAGATGGTGTCCTACGCCGCCGTCGAGGGGCCGAGTTCCGACGTGGTTGTCGAGATCCCGGCCACCAGCAAGGAGTACACGCCTCAGGAGATCTCGGCCATGATTCTGGCCAAGCTCAAGAAGGACGCCGAGGCGTACTTGGGCGAGGATGTGACCGAAGCCGTTATCACCGTGCCGGCCTACTTCAACGACTCGCAGCGCCAGGCGACCAAGGATGCCGGCAAGATCGCCGGGTTGGACGTCAAGCGCATCATCAACGAGCCGACGGCGGCCGCGCTGGCCTACGGCCTCGACAAGAAGGAAAACGAGGTCATCCTGGTCTTCGATCTGGGTGGCGGCACCTTCGATGTCAGCTTGCTTGAGGTGGGCGATGGGGTGATCGAGGTCAAGGCGACCCATGGTGACACCCACCTGGGCGGCGATGACTGGGATCAACGCATCGTGCGCCATATCGCAGATGAATTCAAGGCCGAGCAAGGCATTGACCTGCGCTCCGACCGGCAGGCGCTGCAGCGGCTGCGTGAGGCGGCCGAGAAGGCCAAGGTCGAGCTTTCGACCGTGACTGAAACCGAAATCAACCTGCCATTCATTACAGCCGACGCCACCGGTCCCAAGCACCTGCAGATGAAGCTGTCGCGCTCCAAGTTCGAGCAGTTGACGGAAGATCTGGTCGAGCGGCTGCGCAAGCCGTTCCAGGCGGTGTTGAAGGACGGCAATGTCGACACGGCCGAGGTCGACGAAGTTGTGCTGGTCGGTGGCGCCACCCGTATGCCAATGGTGCAGGAGTTGGTGCGCTCGTTGACTGGCAAGGAACCGCACAAGGGCGTCAACCCCGACGAGGTGGTGGCAGTCGGTGCCGCCATCCAGGGCGGCGTGCTGGCCGGTGACGTCAAGGACGTGCTGCTGCTGGATGTGACCCCCCTGTCGCTGGGTGTCGAGACGCTGGGTGGTGTGATGACCACACTCATCGAGCGCAATACCACCATCCCGGTGAAGAAGACCGAGGTCTTCTCGACGGCCGAAGACGGCCAGACCGCGGTCGACATTCATGTGCTCCAGGGCGAGCGAACGATGGCCCAGGACAACATGACGCTCGGCCGCTTCCGCCTGGAAGGCATCCCGTCGGCGCCGCGCGGTGTGCCCCAAATCGAAGTGACCTTCGATATCGACGCCAATGGCATCATCAACGTGGGGGCCAAGGATAAGGCGACCGGCAAGGAACAAAAGGTCACCATTACGGCCTCGACCAATCTGTCCGAAGGTGACGTCGACCGGATGGTCAAGCAGGCCAAGGAGCACAAGGAAGAGGATCGCAAGCGCAAGGAATTGATCGATGCCCGCAACGCGGCCGACAGCCTGGCCTATACGGCCGAAAAGAGCATGACGGACCTGGGCGACAAGGTGCCGGAAGGCGATCGCAAGCAGATCGAGGACAAGATCGCCAAGCTGCGTGAGGTCATGCAGGGGGATGACCTGGCCGAGATCAAGCGGATGACGGAAGAGGTGCAGCAGGCCAGCTATGCACTGAGCCAGCAAATGTACGCTCAACAGGAAGGTCCCGGCGAAACCCCCGGCGCCAATGGCGGTGAAGCCGGCGGTGAAGAAGAAGGGGACGTCGTCGAAGGCGAGTTCCGCGAAGCCTAACCCGATGGGGAAAAGAGCCCCCCGCGGCCGGCATACCGCATGGCCTGGGGGGCTTTTTCGTTCCGGAAGGTTGAGCGGCTTCGGTATACTATAGTTTCCAAGGCAGAGCGGAGGCGATGAATGACAGCAGTGGCGGCCGGAAGACCCCTACCGCGCCAAGATGTGCTGGCGGCGGTTGAGGAAGCGCTCTGGCGCTATCAACCGGTCCGCAGCCGCGAGCTGGGATTGGATTGGGCGTTGGATGCCGCCGGTACGCTGACGCTTGACGGTTTCGCACCATCGCGCACGATCAAGGAAACGCTGCTCGAAATCGCGGCTTCTGTCAGGGGCGTGCAGCGGGTTGAGGATCGAATCGTGGCCGACCCTGATCTGGAGATCGCCGTCGCCAGGGCGCTGGCGGATGATCCGAAGACAGCCGGTGTACCAGCGGGCAGTGTGCAGGTCTTCGCTCAATTGGGCAATGTGGTGCTGGTTGGTGATCTGCCCGAGAGCCTGCTGGCCGAAGTGCTTCGGGTCGCTGGTCAAGTGCCGGGCGTGCGGCGAGTTGTTGACCGGCTGGATCAGGCATAGGCAAGAGCCGTCGTGCAATCGTTTGGTGGTAGTAGGGAAGTATTCTTGTCGAGTCGCTCGACGCAGTCTTATAATGACGGATGCCAGGCAGACGCATCCTCATTCCCTGAGTCGTGTCTCGGTCGCGACCTCATCCTGGCAGGAGGTATGACCGCGTGACGCTCCCCACCTACGCTTTCTTTGAAGGCAAGATCGTCCCATACGGACAAGCCAAAGTCGGTGTCATGAATCACACGTTGAACTATGGCACCGGCGTCTTTGGCGGGATCCGGGGCTACTGGAACGAAGAGCAAGAGCAGCTCTTCGTTTTTCGTCCGCTTGACCACTTCAAGCGCCTGTTGAACTCGGCCAAAATCATGTGCAGCCAGGTCGAGTACGACGAGAACGAGCTGCGGGATGTGGCCCTCGAACTGCTGCGCCGCGAAGAGCTGCGTGAAGACTGCTATCTGCGGCCGTTGATTTACAAGTCGGATGAGCTCATTGGCGTACGGCTGCACGATCTGTCCGACGACGTGGCCATGTTCGCCGTGCCCTTCACCCGCTATGTCGAGCGTGACGAGGGCGCCCATGTAACCTTCTCGTCCTGGCGCCGCATCGACGACAATATGATCCCGGCCCGCGGCAAGATCACCGGCGCCTATGTCAATTCGGCCTTGATTAAGACCGACGCCGTGCGGGCCGGCTTCGATGAAGCGCTGGTTCTGACGCAGGAAGGCCACGTATCGGAGGGCAGCGCCGAGAATATCTTCTTGCTGCGCAACAACAGGCTGATTACCCCGCCGGTCTCCGACAATATCTTGGAGGGCATTACCCGGCGCACGGTGATGACGCTGGCCGAGCAGGAGTTGGGGCTGGAAGTCGAAGAGCGGTCGGTAGATCGCACCGAGGTCTTTCTGGCCGACGAACTCTTCATGACCGGCACCGCCGCCCAGATTACGGCCATCGTCCGGGTTGATCATCGCGCGATCGGCGACGGGGTGATGGGGCCGGCGACCGCCGAGCTGCGCCGCTTATACAGTGACGTCGTTCGGGGTCGGATCAAGCAGTACCTGCACTGGACGACACCGGTTTACGTCAACGAACCAACACCGGTCGCCTGAAACCGGCACAACCTGAGAACCGAATGCGGGGCTGTCTGTACGCAGAGACAGCCCCCTTTCTTTTTGGGAATCCACCGCCAATTCCTATAAACCCGGTAGGGATGTTGTATACAACGTCCCTACCGTTGGTTTCGAGGGTCAGGGCGGTCCGGTTGTCCTGGGTGCCCGTCGATCCTCCGGACAAACCTCGTGCGTTTGTGTCATGATTAGCCCGTGCTAGACGTGCGCCCACCCCGCCAGCTCGGCATCGTACTGGGCTCGGTCGTCGCCGCCCTCGGTCTAGGGCTGACGGCGTTCGGCGCCTGGCAAGTGGCCAACGCCGGCATCTCCCCGCTGCTGGTGCTGTGGGTTGCGCTGCCCCTGGTTGGCTTGCCGTTGGCGATGTGGGCCGGCTACCAACTCTATGGCCTGCTGACCGCCAGCTACCGGCTCGATCGGGATGGGTTTCAACTGCGCTGGGGATTGCATTTCGAGCAAGCTCCGTTGGCCGATATTTACAAGATAGAGCGGGCCAGCGATGAGCGGCTGGCGGTCCCGTTCCTGCCGCGGCTGCTGGGCCTGCTGGTAGGCGAACGCCGGCAGGACGGGAAATTGTGGCGCTTTTATGCCACGCGGCCGGGCCAGCCATTGATCATAGAACTGCCCGGCCGCCTGCTTGTTGTCACGCCCCCTGATGCCCATGCCTTCGAGCGGGCTTTCGTCAGCGCCACCCGGCTGGGCTCGCTGCATCCGCACCAGCGCCGGTCATCGAACCCGGATCTGCTGCCCGCCCGGCTGTGGGCCGACCGCTCGGCGCGCTTGCTGTTGGTCGTGGGCATTCTCATCCCGCTGGGTCTGCTCGGTTTCCTGGGACTGCAAGCGGGCCGCATGCCGTCGGTGGTGCCATTTGGTTTCGACCCCGAAGGCGCGCCTGCCGCCAGCGCGCCGGCTGGGCGATTGCTGCTACTGCCGCTGATTGGCGGTCTTATTTGGCTGGCTGACCTGCTGCTGGGGGCATGGCTCTATCGTAGCCGGCCGGACCGTCCCCTGGCCTATATGCTTTGGGGCCTGGCGATCATTGTCGGTGGCCTGCTGGCGGCGGCCAGTTTGTTGCTGATCCGATCCGCCTGAAGATGGACTTATCCACGGGTTTGTTGGAGTTTTCCACAGGCTTCAGGCGGGTTTTCCACAGGTGCTGTGGATGAACGCATCCCTTTGGCTTCGACTTGCCGCGGGCCTGTTGCTGGCAGCGATGGTTTCAGCGCTGGCGTACCGGGCCCGGGCCCTGGCAACCTCCGGTGCGGTCGCCGCCAGCTTGATCGGCGCAGTCGTATTTGGTTTGGGCGGGCTGACGCCAACAATTCTGTTGTTGGCCTTCTTCCTGTCCTCGAGTGCACTGTCGCTGGTGGGCCGCCAGCGCAAACGAGCATTGGAGGCGGTGGCGGCCAAGGGTGCGCGGCGGGATGCCAGGCAGGTGCTGGCCAATGGGGGGCTGGCGGCAAGCTGTGCGGCGCTGTGGGGGCTGAGTGGGTCTGAACCTTTTCTGGCGGCCGTTGTCGGTGCGCTGGCGGCGGCCACAGCCGACACCTGGGGTACCGAAATTGGCGTGTTGTCACCGGCGGTGCCGCGCCGGGTGACCGACTGGCAGCCGGTTGCAGTGGGAGCCTCCGGCGGGGTTACCCTATACGGATCGGTGGCCAGCCTGGCCGGCGCCGGCTTGATCGGCTTGTTGGCGGTCTTGATGCAGGGCGGCGGCCGGCTGCTGGTTGCCGGTCTGACCGGCGGGTTGCTAGGTGCGGCCGCCGATAGCTTGCTTGGCGCCAGCCTGCAAGCCGGCTACTGGTGTCCGGTCTGCCAGCGGGCCACCGAGCATACCCCGGTTCACGGCTGCGGCAGTCCCACCCAACTGCAGCGTGGCCTGGCCTGGCTCGACAACGACGGAGTCAACCTGGTGGCCACGCTGGTCGGGGCGGCAACCGCGGCCCTGGTGGCAGCCCTAGCTGTGGATTGACGCCGCAGGCGAGAACTCGATCAAACCCGATGGAACTCGAAGGAGTAACTAGGGTAAAGCTCGGCTAGCCTGGTTGACGCCCCCGGCCAGCAAGGATAAGATACACACAACACTCCAGCCTGGCTGGGGTGTCTTCCCCTTGGGACTGGCGCCGACGGATCCTGTGCGGCGCCGTGTTCTACCGGGGATCAGCCCACATGCAGGAGGAGGTGATGCGCCGGCCAGCGACTGAGATGTGAAAGACATCTCGTAATGTCCCGAAACGTTCTAGGAGGAGAGACTGTGAAACGCCGAACCCTTTTTGTGGTTCTTAGCCTGTTGGTGACGGCGAGCATGTTGCTCGCAGCCTGTGCGCCTGCAACCGAGGCGCCGGTAGTCGAAGAACCAGCAGCGGAAGAACCGGCGGCCGAAGAACCAGCGGCTGAAGAGCCGGCGGCTGAAGAGCCGGCGGTTACGACCGACGGTGCGCCGCCCAGCGACGAAATTGCGCAACTACTGATCGCCGCGGTCGCCGAGACCGACTTCGACACACGTCAATCGATGTATGAAGAGGCCAACCAGCTTCTTCATGACCAAGTGATCAGTGTGCCGGTCGTTCACCGGACACCGCCGACCTTGCTCCGCTCGAACATCAGCGGCTACGTGGCGAGCCCGGTCCGCGAAATTCTGACCTACATCGTGAAAGATGGTGGGTCGGAGTTGATCTTCGCCCAGTCGGCTGACGCCGGCACGATGGACCCGGCCCTGGAAACCAGTGCCAACAGCCTGGCGCCAGCTTCGCATGTCTACGAGGGCCTGACCAACTTCGAGCCTGGTGGCACGACACCGATCCCGGCGCTTGCCACCAGTTGGGAAGTCACCGATGACGCGCTGGAGTGGACCTTCCACCTGCGTGAAGGCGTGACGTTCCACGATGGCACGCCGTTCAACGCCGATGCGGTTGTCTTCAACTTCACCCGCTGGTGGGATCCCGAGAACGCGTACCATATCGAGGGCCAGTTCATTTACTGGGACTATATGTTCCAGGGCGTGAAGGGCCAGGACGGGGTGTTGGCCGAGATCGAGAAGGTTGACGATATGACGGTCAAGCTGTTCCTGAGCCGGCCGAATGCAAGCCTTCTCAATACCCTTTCGATGGAGAACTTCCGCTTTGCCAGCCCGACGGCTGTCGAAGCGCAGGGTGACACCTACGGCACAGCCGAAGGACAGGCTGTCGGCACCGGCCCGTTCATGGTCGAGGAATGGGTCAAGGAAGATCACATGACGCTGGCTCGCTTCGATGGATACTGGGGCGATGCGCCCAGCCTCGAGCGAATCACTTACCGTGTCATCCCTGATGCCTCGGCAGCGTTCCTGGCGCTCCAAGCTGGCGAGATCGACATGATCAGCCTGTGGTCCAGCCCGAGCCCCGATGACATCGCCGTTGCCTTGGAGGACCCCGATATCGACGTCGTCTACAACCCGGCGTTCAATGTCGGCTACCTCGGTCTGAACCTGGCCAAGGAATGGCTGCAGAACATCAATGTCCGCCTGGCGATTGCCCACGCGATCGACAAGCAGGCGATCATTGACGCCATCTACCCGGGTGACGCCGAGCCGGCGGGCCAGTTCCAACCGCCAAGCTTGTGGGGCTATAACGCTGGCATCGTGGACTACCCCTACGATCCGGCGGCGGCTGCCGACTTCCTGCAGGCCGCCATCGCTGAAGGTGTGGAGATCCCGGATCCGGCGATCTTCTATGTGATGCCCGTGTCGCGTGCCTACTTCCCGGATCCGCAGCCGACCGGCGAGCTGATCCAGGCGATGTTGGCCGAGATCGGCATCAATGCGCAGATCCAGTCGCCGGCGTGGCCCGATCCTTATCTGTCCGACCTGCAAGAGGACGGCACGAAGCACGACCTCTTCATGCTCGGCTGGGTCGGTGACAACGGCGACCCCGACAACTTCCTGTGTGTGTTCTTCTGTGGTGGGGACACTTCATTCAACCACGTCGTGGTTGAGGAGTAGTCTCGGGTTGTTGTCCTAGCCGGGGGGGCGGGAAACGCCCCCCCGGTTTTCTTTGTACCCAGCGGCCATGACCGGCGGCCGCAAGTGTGATGGGGGGATTGCTCCGTCGCCCGGAACTAACTGGCAATGATTCGATATATCATCCGCCGTTTGATTTTCGTGATCCCGGTGGTGATCGGGGTTACATTCCTGGCCTACAGCATGGTGCTGTTGACCGGGGATCCAACCTCGGCCCTGGCCGGCGAACACGCCACACCT
>DASWJQ010000019.1:0-1730 GCA_036397095.1 Anaerolineales bacterium | reverse complement strand
ACCGGTCTTTGATGGACGGGATCTCTCGCCCGGCACGCACATCACCGGGGTTGGCTCCTACACTCCCCATATGCAGGAGGTCGATGAGATCACCGTGCAACAAGCCAAAATCGTGGTCGATTCGTTGCAATCCTGCCTGGCCGAGGCGGGTGATCTGATCATCCCGCTGGAGAAGGGGCTTATCAGCAAACTCAACATTCACGGCGAACTTGGTCAAATCGTCAACGGAGAGCTGCCGGCTCGCCAATCGGCCGACGAAATCACCTTCTTCAAGTCGGTCGGCGTGGCCGTGCAGGATGCCGCCGCCGCCGCCGAGGTGCTGCGGGTGGCCGAGGCGGAAGGCTTGGGCACAGTGGTTGAATTGTAGCTGATCCCAAGCTTTTACTCTCGCTCCCGCGCTCCAGTGTGGGAGTGTCGCCCGGACGCTCTGCGTCCGAAAAGAAGGACATCATGATGACTTATGATCTCGTTATCAAAAACGGCACCATCGTCACCGCCGAAACAACCTACCAGGCCGACCTGGCCATCCAGGGGGAGCGTATCGCGGCCATCGGTCAGAGTTTGACCGGCGACCGGGAGATCGACGCCACCGGCAAGCTGGTTACACCAGGCGCGGTCGATGTCCATGTCCACCATCAGATGCCGCTGCCCAGCGGGGTCATCTCCGCCGATGATTTTTTTACGGGCACGCGGGCGGCGGCTCTGGGCGGCACCACCAGCATTATTGACTTTGTCGATGCCAAAGCCGAGCAGCCGCTCCTCGAAGCCCTGGCCGCCCGCCAGGCCGAAGCCGAGGGGCGGGTGGTGATCGACTACGGGTTGCACATGACCATCACTCCGACCGATATCCCCAAGCTGGACCAGGTGCGGGCGGTCTACGAGGCCGGCTGCGCCAGCTTCAAGCTCTACATGGCCTATGGCTTCCGCCTCAAGGATGATGAGCTGCTGCAAGCTCTGGAAGCGGTGGCCGAGGTGGGCGGGCTGCCGGTCGTACACGCCGAAAATTGGGATGTCATTTGCATGCTGATCGCCCGCAATTTGGCCGCCGGGCATACTGAACCCCCCTGGCATCCGGCTAGCCGACCGGCTATCATGGAGGGCGAGGCCGCCGGACGGGTGATCGACATGGCTCGATTGGTGGGCAGCCCCCTTTATATTTTTCACGTCTCCTGCGCCGAGGTGGTCGAGCGCATCAGAGTGGCCCGGCAACAAGGGCTGCCGGTTTACGGCGAAACTTGTCCCCAATATCTGCTGCTGACCGAGGCCCTCTATCACCGGCCCGGGGTGAGCGGGGCCCAACCGATCTGCGCTCCACCGCTGCGCACCGTGGCCGATCAACTGCGGTTGTGGCAAGCTCTGGCTCGCAACGACCTACAGGTCATCTCGACCGACCATTGCCCCTTTATTAGCGCCGACAAAGCTAAAGGGCTAGCTGATTTCAGCCGCATTCCCGGCGGTGTGCCCTCGATTGAGAGCCGCTTCGCCCTGGCCTACAGCTTCGGGGTGCGAGCGGGGCGGCTGTCGCTCAATCGCTGGGTGGACATCTGTTGTACCAGGCCAGCCCGGCTGTTTGGCCTGCAACGCAAAGGGCTCATCGCCTTGGCTATGACGCCGACCTGGTTATCTTCGACCCGGAACCCGAGGTGACACTCTCCACCGCCACCTTGCACGAGAATGTCGATTGGACACCCTACGAGGGACTGACCGTGACCGGCTGGCCGGCCGTCACG
>DASWJQ010000018.1:0-11734 GCA_036397095.1 Anaerolineales bacterium | reverse complement strand
TGGTGTTCAGCGTTGCGCTGGCGGCGTTGCGCCGGTCGTACAAGGAGGGCACTGTACAGCACATCACCGTCTGGTCGACCGGCCTCGCCTACGGTCTGCTCCATGCCTCGAATGCGCTGTCCGGTGTCCCGCTGGGCTTGGCCCTGCTCCAGGCTGTCAACGCCTCGATTTGGGGCGTGGTTTACGGCTACGCCCGCGCCAAGTCGGACAGTGTCTACCCGGCGCTTGTCATGCACGCCGCCATGAACCTGTTGGTGGTTCTGGTCTGATGGCCATCCCAAGCGCTTGACGGCATTCAGAATCGTGCCGTCGCCTGGCCCATGGGCCGGCATCCTATGGACCGACTTCCGCATTGCCAGGCCCCGAACAGCGTGGGGCCTGGCCGCATGTGAGCGAAGGAGGAGCAGCGTGACCCAAAGGACAAAAGGCAACCTCGCCATATTGGCAGCCTTCATTGTCTTGTTCAGTGCCATGCTGGACCCACGGGCCTCGGCCGCGATTGCCGTAGCGGCGTTGATCGCGCTGGCCATCTTCGAGTACCGAACAGCTCGCTAGCTCAGTCGTCAGCCGGGGCAGCGCGGGATCGTTGTGCCCCTGGGATAATGAGAGCCATCCACGGAAGTTGGAGTGCGGAGGTGGGCTGGCCGCAAAGCGCATCCGGCTTCTCCTTGGCGATCGGCCCGTAGGCCGGGCTACGCATCCTGGCTGGACCTCGTTATCCTTCTGCGGTCCTGCATTTGATATCTTCGGTGTCGGTGACGTGTAACCGTGGACCATCCCTCGGTCCGCCCCGGTTGGGTCAACCGCTGGTATGCCTGGCTCGATGTGGCCAGCCATGTGCCAGCTTGCGTTTGCGGCACTCATGGGTATGCTTTGCCGATTGCGAGTCGAGCTTAACCCAATCGAATGGACGGTCAGCTTGGTGAATGAGACCCCCTACCGGGCCAGCTGGATCAACTACGTGCTGGCGTGGATTGACGGACTGCCGATCCCGGCCTTCGTCTTCTATTTATTGGTCTACGGCACCTTCCTTGGGCTGGTGCACCTGGCAGCTTGGCTCGAAGGCTTCCTGCCGTTTGGACGCTTCCACTCAGAATTCGCGTTTGACATGGTCTGGGTTCCGTTCGGCCTGGGCTACATTCACCTGATGGAGCGGTCGGCTGACCGGTCGATTCGGGAATTCAGGCCGGCGCTAGCCGTCGCCGATGACGAATTCGCCATGATCGCATACCGGTTCACAACCCTGCCCGCCCTTCCCGTGCTCGGTTTGACCCTGCTTGGCCTGATGATCGGGTGGACCGAAGCACTCGGTATAGTTTCGATCCTGCGCCCCGACAACGGGATTTCCCTGTCCTTTGTCATGTTGGGTGTGCTCTCTGCCAGCGGCTACGCGTTCCTGCCAGTCTGGATCTTCGCCGCCATACGCCATCTGGTACACATCAACCAGCTCTTCGGCCGAGTTACCGGCTTGAACCTTTTCAACCTTCAGCCGCTTTATGGTCTGGCCAATGTGACCATGATCGTGGCCATCTTCTTCATTCTGATCGCTAATATGAACTACGCTAGTGAGATGTTCCTGGGAACAAGGACGATGTCGTCCCCCGAGAACGTCGTGCTGTTCTCGGGCGCGATTCTCGGACTTGGGCTGATCGTCATCATCGTGCCCCTGCTGGGGATCCACCGAAGGATCGAGCAGGAGAAGCGCCAATTGCTGGCTGAGGCCGCCCAAGATATCGAAGATCTGCGCCGGCAGCTAAGCGCGGAAGTGCGCGGGGGTGGCTACCAGCAAATCCAGCACATCGAAAAGGCCCTCAACGCCGTCTTTCAGCTGCGGACGAATATCCAGGCCGTGCCCGCTTGGCCTTGGAGACCGGGGACGCTGCGCAACTTCGGCACCGCCATCCTCCTTCCGCTTGTCATCTGGCTAGCGCAGCGGTTGCTGGCGCCGCTCTTCTAGCAAGGTCCCGATCGGTAGTCACACCTTAGCCGTTGGCATGCCGGATCCGCTCGGTCAATCCAGCTTCCCGTTGGCGATAGGTTGCTCGATGAAAGCTTGCATCTTGGCGGGAGCTCGGTATCCTTCTCCGATCTGGCAAACGAGACTTCGCAATGACGCCGAGGTGCAGCCGTGGACCAGCCACCCTATCAACCCAGTTGGATCAACCGCTTCTTTGCCTGGCTCGATGCCCGTGCGTTTCCCAGCCCACTTTTCTACCTCCTGGTCTATCTCGCTTTCGTCTCTTTAACGCACATCGTTCTTTGGCGCGACGGAGCCTTGCCCACAGCGAGGATTAATACCAGGGTGTTGTTTGACATGGTTTGGGTGCCGCTTGGGCTCGGCAGCCTGCACATCCTGCAGCAGGCAGCCGGCCGATCGGTGGAGGAATTCAGGCCCGTGCTGAATGTCACCCAAGACGACTTTGAGAAGATCGTTTACCGCTTCACCACATTCCCGGCTTGGCCCGTAGGAGTTTTGTCCTTGATCGGCCTGATCTTTGGGTTGCTCAATATTTCGACGTTGCCCATGCAGCCAGATCTATTGGTCAGTGGTTCCCTGTCGTCCATTGTCTGGAGCACGCTTTCGGGCAGTGGCTACGCGTTCACACCGGTCTGGATCTACACCGCCTTTCGCCAATTGATTCAAATCAACCAGTTGTACGGTCGGGTCGAACGGATCAACCTGTTCAACTTGCAGCCGCTGTACGGCCTGGCCAGCGTGGCGATGATCATTGCCGGCTTCTTCGTCATTGTTGGCAACCTCAATTACGCGCTCGAGATGTTCCTGGGAACGCGGACGATGACGACAGCCGGCGTCATCCAACTATCGGGACTGATACTGACCATGGCGGCCATTGTGACCGTAGTACCGTTACTGGGTATCCATCGGAAGATCGGACGGGAAAAGCGCTACCTGCTGGCGGTGAACGCCGACCAGGTTGAAGACTTGCGGTTGCTCCTTGAATCCGAGCTGACGGCTCGAAAGTTCGACCAGATCCAGAATATTGACAAAGGATTGAGCGCGTTGTTTGCGATGCGGGCCAATATCCGGGCGGTGCCGGCTTGGCCGTGGAGCCCGGGGACGTTGCGCAACTTCGGCACCGCCATCCTCCTTCCGCTTGTCATATGGCTGGCGCAGCGCTTGCTGGCGCCGTTATTCTAGCCGAGCAATAGTCACCTTACCCTCGCAAATGGCGAATTGGCTCACCTCCGAGCATGGGTCCTGCAGCGAGATTTGAACGACGGCGTCTGCAGGCGCCCAAGAAGCTCGTCCGCCTTTCTTCGCCCTGAAGCATTTTGAGAGTGACCTGACAGGTTTTGCCACCGACCTTCCGCTTTGATTAGGCCAGATCATCTCTTGGCCACCATCATTCTTCCGGAGGGTCCAACCGTGAGCAAGGTTACTGCGCAGTCCGTTACGCTGGGACTGACGAGCATTGTCAACTTGGCGTTCTCGTCGCTGGCGCTTCCGTTTCTGGTAATGCCCGGCTCGTCGTGGGGTCTCGGGCATCTGCTCGAGGTACTGTTCTGGCAAGCCGTTGGTCTGGTAAGTTGGCCATTGGCGCTGTCCGGACTGGTGGCCACTGCTGCGCTGTCGCCTGGAACCAGCGCATGGTCGGCGATGATAATCGTGATCGCGTACCCACTGCTGATCGGTCTGGCGCTGGTCGCCGTGCTGGCTCGAAGGCCAGCGGGTCTACCCTGGCTGGCACTTGGCCTCTATCACTTGCTGCTGTTGGTGTCGTTTGCCGCCGTCTGGCGCCAGGTCCTCGGCGGCTACTCATGGATGGTCGGCTAATCCTTCAATACAAAGTCAGGTCGCCCCCTGCCAATCCTTGCTGCCGGCGGTAGGGGGAGCCGCCGCTATGATCGACCTCGCCTTCCGCCCCGGCAAGTGGGATAGACTGGAAGCACGAGCCCGTCCAGCCCGGTGGTCCCATGAGCCAGCCCACGAAAGATCTCAGCCGAGACATCGCCCACATCCTGGCCAAGCGTCATGACAACGGGGGAGACTTCTGGGCCACCAATGATGGCCGGCCGGGTGTCGGTAGCCCATTCAGCACGCTTGAATCGCTGCTACTGCTCCATGAATACGGTCTGGGGGTGGAGCACGAGGCTGTCGCCGGCGCGGTCAACTTGCTGCTGGCTGGTTGGCAGGATGATGGCCGATTTCACCTGCCGCCGGGCGGCACGATCTATCCGTGTCAAACGGCCAACATCGCCCGCTGCCTGTGCCGGTTCGGGTTGGCGCAGGAGCCTCGACTCGAACGAACGGTCGAACACCCGCTGCAGACGGTGCACAACGACGGCGGTTGGCGCTGCAACCGGGTGGCGCTCGGGCGAAGCCCACAGACCGATGCCTCCAACCCCGGTGTGACCTTATTTGTCCTCGATCTGCTGCGATTTCGCCCTGCTTGGCTGGAGCTGTCTGTCGTCGACCAATCCGTCGAAACCTTGTTGAGCCATTGGCGAACCCGGCGACCGTTGGGCCCGTGCGAGTTCGGCATCGGCACCCTGTTCATGCACACCGAGCTCCCATTCCTGCGCTACAACCTGTTTTCCTACGTCTTTGTTCTCTCGTTTTTCCGGCAGGCACACGATGATCCATCCTTCGGCGAAGCACTCGGCGAATTGCGGAGCCGGCTTGACGAGGACGGGCTGCTGATCGTCGAACGGCCCAATAGGCGCTACGCTGGCCTTGAAGCCCTTGCCAGAGGCCGCGGTTCGCCGCTGGCCACTCGCCGCTACCGTGAGATCGAGCGAAATCTGGCCTGAGCTGGCAAGCCTCGACACAAGTGAGGTTTTGGGAAAGGGGAAAGCCGTGCCCTCCAAGGATCGTGTGCCAATTTATCTCGAGCAAGGCTCAAAGAAGACCTTTGCCTCGGCCGTCGAGTGGCCCGGTTGGAGTCGTTGGGGGAAGGGTGATGACGAAGCCATCGAGGCCTTGCTCCAAGCCGGGCCGCGCTATGCGGCATTGATGGATTCGGCCGGTCTCCAGTTCAAAGCGCCAACGGAGGTTGCGCAGTTACACATCACCGAACGGGTTGAAGGTGGCGCCACGACCGATTTTGGGGCGCCCGAAGCGCCTCATTCGTCGGACTCACAGGTTGTCGACCAATCCGATGTGAGCAGGTTCGAGGCAATCCTGGATGCTAGTTGGCAGGCCCTGGCCCAAGCAGTCGACGGGGCAGGAGGGAAAGAACTGCGCAAGGGGCCACGCGGCGGTGGGCGCGAATTGGCCAGCATTGTCGATCACGTGACGGCGGCCCACGAAAGCTACCTCAAGACGCTGGGCTGGAAGCCAAAGGGGAACGACATGGGGCCGTTGGATCAGCGGATCGAGCGCCTGCGCCGGGCAACTTCCGACGGTTTGGCCGCGGGCGCTGCCGGCGAGCTGCCGGCCGAGGGGCCACGCGGCGGTAAACGCTGGTCGCCACGCTACTTCGTGCGGCGGGCCGCCTGGCACATCATCGACCACGTTTGGGAGATCGATGATCGGGTTACCTAGTGGCTTGTTTCCGTTACGCCTCGCCACACTTGCTTGGCCAAAGATGAGACAGGACGCCGCTGCCGCACTCCGCTGTAGCGCAGGCCGGTGCCACAATGCCGGATCTTCGGTCAGAGCCATAGGGAGTTGACAGGTGAACAAGAATCCCAAAGTCGATGCCTACCTGCAGAAGCTGGACAACCCACACAAACAGCTGTGGCAGGCGATTCGCGACACGGTGCTGGCGGTCGACCCCAAAATGGAAGAGGACATCAAGTGGGGCGCCCCGACCTTTATCTATAAGGGCAATCTGGCGACTTTCAACCCGCGGGCCAAGAAGTTCGTCAATCTGACGTTTCACACCGGGGCGACGATTGATGACCCTGACGGGGTGCTCGAGGGGGATTCCAAGGAAGCCCGCGTCCTTCGCGTCGACAGCCAGGCCGATTTGGACAAGAAGCGTCCAGGCCTCGAGAAGGTCGTCCGCAGCTGGATCAAGTTGCAGGATGGCAAATGACGGGGCGCTGCTCCGGTCACGGGTTCTCGGCCAGTAGTCCATCCGAACGCAGACCGGCCGGACGTGTTGATTAACCGGGCATATCGGCTTCTTCTCACTAACGGCCGGGCTGCTGGTGCTTGGGTTCGGCTTGCTGTCCAGCCACGAAATCTGCCCCCGCCTAGGGACCCGTCCCCAAGACTGCTCCTCCAGCCGTATTGGCGGCAAACTGGCCGCCGGGCCGGAGGTGCAGCCTGACATTTCAATGGTTCGTCCGCCGCGCGCATTCACATTCTGATTGGCGGTCGCCGAGGCACCTCTCGGTTCCGCTTCAGTATGGGTTGCCGTCGGCTCGGCCTTCAGGGTCGCCGTCACAACGATCGTCACGGGTTCCTGTGTCGGCGGGACTGCTATGGCCGTTGGTTCTTCGTCGGCTCCCGGCAGACTACATGCCATTGCTGCCAGAATCAGGCCGGCCACGACAAACAGAGGTTTCTTCCTTGCCATTTCATCCCTTTCGTTCAAATTCGGACCCCATTGGTTGGGTTGCAAGAAGCGGAGCTATACAACATGGGAACGCATCGGGCTAGCATGGGTTTGCCCATTGCGCTCTTCCCGGCACCGAGCCAAGACCATCGGGCTGGTAGCCACCACAGCCCGAGCGATACCACATCGAGGAGCGTTGCGGAGCGATGTCCGACTTGAGAGTAGCCGTCGTCGGGACGAGCGGATCTGGCAAGACGACGATCGCCGGCCGAATAGCCCAGGCCTGCCAGCTGCCGCACGTCGAGCTCGATGCGCTGTATTGGCTGCCGGCCTGGACGGAGCGGTCGTTGCCCGAGTTCCGCCGGCTGGTTGCTGAGGCGACGGCAGGCAGCCGGTGGGTCGTGGATGGCAACTACGGCAAGGTGCGCCAGGTGTACTGGTCTCGCCTGACCGACGTCGTCTGGCTCCGTCTGCCTTTCCCGGTCATCTTCTGGCGGGTTCTGCGACGGACGGGCCGTCGTGTCTTCAGGGAAGAGGAGATATTTGGAGGCAACCGCGAAACGCTGCGCAAAGCGCTGTTCGCTCGCGATTCCATCTTGTGGTGGGTGATCACGACCCACCGGCGCCGGCAGCGCCAATTCGAAGCGATGTTCCGGGATGGTGACCGACCGGCCTTCCGCCTGCATGAGATTCGGTCCGACTCTATGAGTGGCCAGGTCGTAGAGGCGCTGCGCAGGACCGCGGCGGCGCCTGCCGCCGGTCGTCCTTTCCAATGATCTGGCAAGAGGTAATACAAACGGGAATCCGCTGGTCCCCCAGCCGGTAGGATACGTGCATCGAGCCGTGGGACGAAGTCGCGTCGGAAACGACAACCCCGCCGCCCTTACTGCGGTTGGTCGTCGGTCTCGGGTTGGTCACAATGGGCGCGGCGGTTCTTGGCGCGCTGGTTGGCGTGGCTACGACGGACGGGGGTCTCTTGCTGGCGCCTCCGCTGGAAGTTGCCGCGCTAGGCTTGGGTCTGCTGCTAGCCGGCGCATACGTCGGGGTCTCTCAGAATACGCCGGTGGCGCTGCGGACGACGCTCGCCGGCCTATCGATTATCCTGATGCTGGTCGTGTGCAATTGGAGCGGATTCGTCCCCGACGTCAGCTACAAATTAACTGCCTCCGTCGGACCCTCAGCCTGGCAGTGGAATGACATCGTCGGGGGCCGGATCGTCTTTGGTGCGGCGGCCGTGGTGCTCGACCTGATCGTCGTTGCCGGTTTGCTGAGCTGGACAGTCGGGCGCTTCCAGCGGCGCAGGTGAGCCGCGTATCTCAGGCCAGACCCCCGTCGATGGCTCCAGAGGGAACGTATTAAGTGGAGGAGGATCGGATGCAGGTTATCGACACGCATGGCACTTTCGAGCAGGCCATTGCCGAAGGTGACTCCGAGTTGCAGGTAATCGCTGGGGAGTTGCGTGGCCTTATCGAGCAGGTTTACCCACGGGCTTTTGAAGTGGCCTGGCCCAAGCAACGGATCATCGGCTACGGCGTCGGTCCCAAGAAGATGACCGAGCACTTCTGCTATGTCGGCCTGCACGCCAAGCATGTCAACCTTGGGTTTTATTATGGCGCCAGCCTCGATGACCTGCAGGGGGTGATGGAGGGTACCGGTGAAAATATGCGCCACGTGAAAGTGCGCAACCTGGCGGAAGCCAGTGCGCCGGCTCTGCGCCGATTGGTCGAATTGGCGGTCGAAGAACGGCAGGCTGCCCTCAACCTATCGAGTTGACCGGAAGGCTACGCCGAATCTGGGCCGAGTACGGGGGGCTAATCCTTGGCGACGCTCTCCGGATCGTCCACCTGTGTGCCCTCGTGCCAACCATCCCAGTAGCCAGCACCTTCGGTGAAGAAGTCGTAGTTTGGTTGAATGTCGGGCGTCAGGTCGACGACCTCGCCGGCCTCCAGCGTGCGTGTTGCCGCAAGGTGGACTTCAACGCCGGTGTCATTCTCGGATACATGCTCCTGATCAAAGCCGGCCGTACCGACCGGCATGCTCAACACTTCGCCGCCCTTGGCCGTGAGGTCCGACGGAACTTCGAATTCAGGGAAGATGGCTTCATAGGGACAGACCGGTACGCATGCGTTGCAGTCAATACACGTATCCGGGTCGATGTAAAACCAGGGCCATGTGTCCTTAGGTTTGCCCGGGACAATGCACTCTACCGGGCAGACCTCAACACAGCTGCCGTCCCGCAGGCACAAGCTGGTAATAACGTAGGTCATGCTCACACTCCTTCTGCGCCGAACCCCAAGGGCAGATCGCTGCACCCCTTGTGCACACCATACCATATGCAATGTGGCTGACATGTATCCTACCCTCGGCCGGCAGCCAATGTCCGGCACCGGCTCGGCGCCAACGTCAATCGCGGGTGCGTGGGGACATCATGCCATTTGAAGGCAAGCAGGCAGCCGATGCGGTCGGTCGAGTTTCGACTGCGGTTGGCGGCTTGCTTGCCACCTACGACCGCCCGGTGCTCGTCGCTGTCGACGGGGCCAGCGGGGCCGGCAAGTCCACCCTGGCGCCGCGCCTGGCGCAGGAGTTGGCCGCGGTCATCGTGCCCCTCGACGACTTCTTCTCCGGGCAGATTCCGGACCTGGCCTGGGATCAAATGTCCGCTGGCCAGCGCTTGCGGCACGTGTTCGATTGGGAGCGGCTGCGTCAACAAGCGCTCCTACCGCTCTTGAGCCGCCGGCCTGCGAACTGGTGGACGTATGACTTTACCGCCGGCCTTCAGACCGACGGTACCTACCCGCTGGGCGGGGAGCCCAAGGGTTGTCAGCCGGCCAACGTGATCCTGCTGGAAGGTGCCTACGCCGCCAGCGCGCCGCTGCACGATCTCGTTGACCTGGCACTGCTGGTCGACGTCCCTGTCGCCGTCCGGCATCAGCGGTTGGCCGACCGCGAGCCGCCGGACTTGCTGGCACGCTGGCATGCGCTCTGGGACCCCGTGGAACAGCTGTACTTCGAAGAGCTCCGGCCCAAGGCATCCTTTGATTTGGTCGTGACGGTCTAGCCGGTCCTGCAGCCGACGGGTACCATTGGCAGCCTGAGCCATGCCAGACTTGGGTGCCAGCATGCCGACATTTGCGATCCGACCCTATGTCAAGGCCGACTGGCCTGCGCTAGTTGGCATCCACGATGCTGCCCGGCCCGACGAACTGCGGGGGTCATGCGATCCACGCGCTTTTGTTCCGTTGGAGCAAGATCCAGAGGTGGAAGAGCTGCGAAAGTGTCAGATCCTGGTGGCCGAGGTGCAGGCCAAAGTCATCGGCTTCACCGGTGTCGACGGTGAATACTTAGGATGGCTCTACGTTCATCCGGACTACTATGGACAGGGGATTGGCCGGTCACTGTTGCGAGCCGCGCTTGCCCTGGTCGAAAGCGAAGCGTCGTGGACGATTGTGTTGGCCGGCAATCAACCAGCGATCAGTCTGTACCAGAGCGAGGGTTTCGAAGAGATGGCCCGCTTTGAGTCAGACAACGCCGGCTATCCGTGCACGTGCTTGCGTCTTGTGCGTGCTGCCGGTCAGGCCGACGAGCAAGTGGCTGCTCCTTCCTGACGAACTGGCATTGTCGACACAATATCTTTAACAGCGAGGGCTAGGGTATGCCGCGGCAATGGCCAACGCATTGGCGTACCCATCCAAAGGGAGGAAGAGATGAACAACGATGATCGCATGGTCGGCGACCTGCTGAGCCGCCGGGAGGCAGTCGCGGTCTTGGCTGGCACCGGTGCGGCGGCCTTGCTGGCTGGCTGTGCGCCTGCAACGTTGGATCGGCTGGCAAGCGCCACCCCGGGCCCGATACTCGTGCCGCCGACGGCGACGCCAGGGATCTCGAATCTGGATGTGCCCTCCTGTGTCGTGCGGCCCGCCCTGACCGAGGGACCCTACTTTGTTGACGAGCGGCTCAACCGGTCGGATATCCGCACCGAACCGTCTACGGGCGAGGTCAGACCGGGAGCGCCGCTGGCCCTGACCTTCCGCGTATCGCAGCTGGCCGACGGGGCCTGTACTCCGCTGGCCGGCGCCATGGTCGACGTCTGGCACTGTGATGCCCTCGGTGTGTACTCCGATGTTAAGGACCCCGGCTTCGACACGACCGGGCTCATGTTCCTGCGCGGCTACCAGCAGACTGACAGTGAGGGATCGGCCGACTTCACCACGATTTACCCGGGCTGGTATCCGGGGCGCGCCGTCCACATCCACTTCAAGATCCGCAATGATCTGTCACCCGACAGCCGCCAGGAGTTCATCTCCCAGTTGTTCTTCGAAGAAGCCATGACCGACATCGTTCATGCCCAACAGCCTTACGCCGCCAAAGGTGTTCGCACCTTGCGCAATGATGGGGACAGGATTTTCCAACAGGGGGGCGACCAGCTGCTGCTGGCGGTCGAGCCAGACCAGGGGGGCTACCGGGCCACCTTCGACATCGGGCTGGCGAGGTAGCTGCTGCCGGGGCAGGCAACGAATTACATGGTCTCGTCTCGAAAGTCCGCCGGCCGGGTACAGGGCGGCGGCTGAAAGACGTTCCTGGGTCGTTCTGGCCGGCCAGCGCTCACTTGCGCTGGGCCCGTCTTCCCTCTCCTGGCATGTGTCGCTGCCCATATGGACGAAGGCCATCCCCTGGTCTAGACTGAAGAAGAGAGTCGACAGGAAGGGAACATTGGTGGATGACCACCTGAAGACGCTGGCGAACGACCTGTGGACGTCCGACCGTCCGCGGCAGAATGAAGCCTTCAAGAACCTGATGGCGGTCACCGAGCAACCCGTCGACTGGGCCTACCAAGTCTGGGACCAAGCGTTGGCCAATTTAACCCACACGGACAACCACAATCGGGCGATTGCGGCCCAGCTGCTCTGCAACCTGGCGATCAGCGATCCAGACGGACGCATGCTGCAGGACTTCCCGGCGGTGCTGGCGGTAACGCGTGATCAACGCTTTGTCACAGCGCGCCACAGCCTGCAGTCCTTGTGGAAGGTTGGACTGGCTGGCGGCGACCAACTGCGCTTGCTCCTCACTGGGTACGAAACACGATTTGAGGAATGCTTGGACGAGAAAAACTGGTCTCTGATCCGTTACGACATCTTGGCCGCCATGCGCAAGCTGTACGATCAAACCCAGAGCCCAGCCATCAAGACGTTGGCCTTCGACCTGATCGAGCGCGAGGCGGATGGCAAATACAAGAAGAAGTACCAATCTGCCTGGCGCAATGTCTGATC
>DASWJQ010000017.1:0-2645 GCA_036397095.1 Anaerolineales bacterium | reverse complement strand
ATTTCCTGGTTGAAGTCAGCCAGGACGACGTAGAGCGCAAACTGAAAGCCTTGGCCGAATACAAGACCTATGCCCAGCGCTACTACTTCGATCCGGCTGTGGTGCGGGCGACGCTGGTTCGGCACGGCGCCCTGGCCGAGCGGCCCTTTGCCGAAGGTTTTGACATTCTGAGAATCGTAGGATCGTTTGACGCCGACGCCGGAGTACCGTCCTAGCGCTGGGTGGCCACGCACCGGCCCGGTCGTTGACGCCTCGATGAAGCATATGTCCTCTCCCTGGCGAACTGAACCTGGTGGCTGGCGCCGACGCATCTCCGGATTCATTCGGCGCACAAGCGGAGCCGAATACTTCGTTGTCGCCTGCTTGCTCCTTGTCGGAACCGTCTTCGCATTGACAATCCCCGTCGGTGGGGGCTGGGACGAGGAGACCCACCTTATTCGGGTTTGGGAGATGTCCTTTCTGGAATGGGTGCCCAACGGCAAGCCGCGCAATGTGCGGCCGTTCCCAGCGATTTACTGGGACCTTTCCTATCGACAGGATCCGATTATCCGACCTGTCGAGCCATCATTCTGGGCAGAATACGGCGACCTGCCGATCGACGCCAACGACTACATTTACCGGCAAGAATTGACCACCAGGTCCGTCTACTCGCCTCCACTGCTGCTCCCGCACATGCTGGCGTTTCGATATCTGGGACTGGCCCGTCAGATGCCCGCACTGGTTGTGTTCTATGCAGCCCGGTTGTTCGGGCTCGCAACTTACCTGTGGCTCAGTTGGCTAGCCGTCCGGCTCATCCCAGCAGGGAAGTGGGTGCTGGCGGTGAGTGCCCTGCTTCCGACGGCTGTCTTTCAGGCGGCGACGGTGACAACCGATTCGTTGTCGATTGGCCTTGGCTTGCTGTTCGTCGCCGGGAGTCTTCGAATGGCACGGCGAGAGGAATTCGGCTGGCGGGAGTTCAGGTGGCAGACCGTACTATTCGGGCTGCTGTTCCTAGCAAAGGCCAACTTGGCGGCCATGGCCGTAATCCCTTTTCTCCTAATACGGCCGAGTCGCCTCCGGATGCGGTTTGGGTTACCTCTTCTCGGGATCACAGCTCTTTCCCTGGCAGTTGTCGAAGTAGGCGGCTGGGCAGCCATTGCCTACGGCCAACTCGAGGCCAATACCGGTCAGGCGCAACCGATCCAACAATTGCTGTTTGTCGCATCGCACCCGATTTCGTTCATTCGATCGATCGCCAGCGACCTAGCCGCCCATGGGGCCGGCTACCTCACCCAGATGTTGGCCGAGTTTGGCTACGACTACTGGCGCGTTCCGGTTTTGGTCTACTTGCTGGTGCCGCTAGCTTTCCTCGTCGCCATCACGCTCGATACGCAGAGGGGGGGGTTCTCAACTCGAACCCGCTGCGGATTAGCGGCCGCCGTTCTGGCTGGATGTCTGGCGACCTGGCTGTCCTTGTATCTGGCGATCTCACCGGTTGGAAGCGAAGAGATCATTGGCGTCCAGGGTCGCTACTTCATTCCGTTCGTACCGCTGGTTGGTCTGGCGCTGGTTGGGTGGCGTCCGCCCGCCTCCTCACCAATCACTGCAAGACCTCTAGCGTTGGGGTTACTGTTATCCCCATTGCTGGTGTATGGGGCTGGGCTGATCCTCTCCTATCATGTGACCTGTGGCGAAAGCTATTTCACACTTGATCTATGCCGTCTGCCAGCCTACAAGAACTGGGCCCCGAATGCCCGTTTTTCCACGCCACTAGCAGAAACGCAGCCAATGGAGCAGACCTTTATCGCCGAGTGCAGCAATCTCCGGGAAGTCAGCGTCTGGCTGGATGCCGGTCCAGCCGAGGTCGGGCAGGTTACCATCGTCAGTCTGATCCGCCAGAGTCAGGGCGAAGTCCTCGCACGGTCGATGGTGGCTGGACCGGACCTGCCGCGGGGCAACTGGTACACGCTTCGGCTTTCCGAGGAAACCTCGCCAACGGGAATGAATGAGAGGTTTGCTCTGCGTTTGGCGGCAGGTGGGAACCCTGAGGCCACCGGGCCGCGGATTGCCATTTCGCTCCGACCCGAGTATCAAGGGGGCGCCCTCTACATTGGCGAAACGCAGAGCAAGTTGGATATGATTTTCAAGTATGGGTGCGCAGTGGGAATCCGAGGACTGGTTTCGCCTGCTGACACAGGACCCAGGATTGGGATAGGAAGCCAATGATCCCTGTGGAAGACAAGCCAGCCAGCCTGCCAAGGGATGTCAGTTCTGGCACGGTTGCCCTGGTCGTGCCGGCTTACAACGTTGAGAACGAACTTCCGGCTGTCTTGACGGACATACCCACCGGTGTCCAGCATGTCATCGTGGTCGATGACGGTTCCACAGATGAAACGTCACGCGTGATTGACCGTTACGCTGCCGATGATGACCGGATCGTCAAGCTGGGCCATCCGAAGAACCGTGGGGTGGGGGCGGCCATGCAGACTGGATTTAAGAAAGCCCTTGAGCTGGAGGCAGACTTTGTCGTCAAAGTAGACGGCGATGGACAGATGCCGCTCGAATCCCTGCCCAGCCTGCTGCGGCCCCTTCAGTCAGGCGCGGCCAGCTTTGCCAAGGGGAACCGATTCCGGGACTTCGGGGCCCTGCGGTCGATGCCTTTGCTG
>DASWJQ010000016.1:0-14586 GCA_036397095.1 Anaerolineales bacterium | reverse complement strand
CTCCTACCCATCCTTCCGCCTGCGAACGAAGCTGCTGGTTGCCTTCCTGGCGGTATCCCTCATCCCGTTGGCCGTGCTGACGTATTTCAACATCCGCGCCTCACGGCAGTCACTGGAGAATGAGGCCAACGACAAGCTGCTGGCGGCCTCGGCCCAAACGGCGCAATCGTTGGATGACTTTGTCGGCGCCCGACTGTCTGAGATCGAAACGTTGGCCGGATTCCACGCCTACCAGGATTTGCTCGAGATGCCGGCTGCCAGCAGGCGCGGCAGTGAAGCCGAGCAAGAAGCGTTGGCGCTGCTCGCTGCGCCGACAATGCGCTCGGCGACGCCGATGCTGGGTTTGGCCCTGCTCGACCGGAACGGCCGCAACATTCTCGACAGCGAGATGGGCAACCTCGGTCAAGACGAAAGCGGCTTGCCCTACTTTACCGAAGCAGTGGCAAACCCTGCTCCCTACGGCTCGCCCGCGCTGATCCCGATTGGGGAAGCCCAGCAACCATCTCTGTTTTTCAGCCACCCAATCTTCAACGAGGGCGGGCAGACGATAGGCGTGCTGCGCGCCCGTTACGCTTTGCAGGAAGTGCAGCAGCGAGTGGCAGCTGCTGAAGGCCTGGCTGGACCGGAGTCATTCGCCGTGGTCTTCGATGAGGAAGGGATCCAACTGGCGCACAGCACAGCCCCCGAGACCATCCTGCAAGCGGTGGGACCCCTGACAGAAGACGAGCAAGCACGTCTGGTTGCCGCCAACCGGCTGCCCGACCTGCCGCCCGATGAACTCTCGACCAACCTGCCCCAGCTAGAACGGGCACTGGCGAACGCCGGTCAGGATCCGTTGTTCGAGGCCGAAGATGTGGCAACCGGCGACCGCACCAACCAGGTTGCCGTCGCCCCCATGCAATCGCAGCCCTGGCAGGTTGCCTTCTTCCAGCCGCAAGATGTTCTATTTGGTCCCGTCGAAGCCCAAGGCCGCACCTCGCTCGTACTGGCGACGCTACTGGCGGCTGGTGCGGCGGCGGTTGCGCTGATCAGCGCCCGAGTTGTATCGCGTCCGATATCGGACCTGACTATGGCCGCCATGCGGTTTTCGGAAGGCCAACTGGATGCCGAGGCCCCGGCCAGCTCGGACGACGAGCTTGGCATGTTGGGCCGCACATTCAACAGCATGACGGTGCGCCTGCGCAGTTTGGTTGCCGGCCTCGAAGAGCGGGTTTCAGAGCGCACGGTCGACCTGGAGCGGCGCGCCAATCAACTGATGGTCGCCTCTGAGGTGGCCAAGGATGCGGCCGGCATCCGGGATGTCGATCGGCTGATTCAGGAAACCGTCGAGCGCATCTCGGAGCAATTCGGCTACTACCACGCCGGCGTATTCTTGCTCGACAAGACCGGCGATTTTGCCGTCCTACGGGCGGCGTCTTCGGCAGGCGGCCATCGCATGCTGACCCGAGGTCACCAGTTGGCAGTTGGCAAGGTCGGGCTGGTCGGCTATGTCACTGGCACTGGCAAACCACGCATCGCACGGGACGTCGGTGAGGATGCGGTCCACTTCGCCAACCCCGACCTGCCCGACACGCGCTCGGAGCTCACCCTAGCGTTGATGGCAGGCGGCAAGATCGTTGGCGCTCTCGACGTGCAAAGCACCGATCACGATGCCTACGATGAACAAGACGTGATCGCGCTGCAAACAATGGCAGACCAGCTAGCGATCGCCATCGAGAACGCCCGGCTCCTGGGCCGACAGACCGAGCTGGCCAGTGACCGCCGCCGGGCGATCGACGTCTACCGCCAACTCACCGGCAGCTTGAGCTACGACCAAATCTTGGCCGATGCCACCCGGTTGGTACGCACCGCATTCAACTATGAGCGCGTCACTTTGGGCCTGGTCGAGGGGAACGACGTGGTTGTGCGCAGCGCTTCTGCCCGCTCACAAGCCCGGCTTCCCGGCTTGGGCCAGAACGCCCCGGTTGGCCAGGGGCTGCTGGGCCGGGCCGTCTCCACCCAACGACCCGTGCGTTTCGAAGGATCGGCACGCGACATCGAGGCTCAAGTTGATCCGGCGCTGGGCGAAATCGTCAACAGCTTGGCGGTTCCGCTGGTCACGCGTGGCCGGGCCATTGGCGCATTAGCCGTAGAACGATTGGAGGAACGCGCCTTCGATGAAGATGACGTTGAGCTGATCGAACTACTCGCCAGCCAGACGGCCGTCTCGATTGAAAATGCCCGGCTTTTCGAAGAGACCCAACAACGGCTGCGCCAGGTCGATGTCCTTTACCGCCGCCAGACCGCCGAAACCTGGGAGCTGCTGGTCAACGCCAGACGGGTTCAGGGCCAGGAGAACCTGGCCGAGTTTGGTGATCAGGCGGTCATCGGCCAGGACCCGGACGAGCTGGTCGGGGCGCCAATTTCGCTGCGTGGTGAGATCATCGGACTGCTCAACGTGTTGCCGCAGCGGCGAGGCGAAATGAGCGACGAGGATCTTGAGATCCTGCAAGACGTTGCCGACGAGGTGGCCGGCCAACTCGAACAGCTGCGGCTGGTGGAAGAGATTCAGCGCCGGGCGACCCAGCTCGAGACGGCCGCCGAGATCGCCCGGGTAGCTACGGGTCTGCTCGACCTGGATCCGCTGCTCAAGCGCGCTGTCAACCTGATCCGAGACCGGTTCGGCTTCTACCACGTCGCCGTTTACCTGGTTGAGGAGAGCGGCCACTCGGCCTTCATCCGGGAGGCCTCCGGGAACCTGGGCGAGGCGCTCAAGCAAACCCGGCGCCGCTTTGAAATCGGATCTCGCTCGGTGATCGGTTATGTAACCGGCACCGGCGAGTACTACGTCGCCCACGATACCGAGACCGATCCGTACTACAAACAGAGCAACTTGCTGCCCGACTCCCGATCCGAATTGGCGGTGCCGCTCAAGATTGGCGACCGCATTATTGGTGCGCTCGACGTCCACGACAGCGGGCGCTACGCCTTCAACGAAGATGACATCGGCGTGCTCGAGACCCTGGCCGATCAGATCGCGGTCGCCGTCGAAAATGCCCGCCTGTACCAGACGGCGGTCGCTCGCGCCGAGCGTGAACAGAACGTTGTCCAAATCACCGGTAAGATCCGGGCCAGCCGGGATATCGACGCAATCTTGCAGACGGCCGTGAGCGAACTGCGCCAGGCTTTGGGCGCCGGTCGAGCCAGCATTCGACTGGCCGCCGCGCCGACCGAACTGGCCGACAACAGTCGTCCACTGGCCAGCAATGGCAATCCGGTCGACGGTCGTGCGACAAGCGCCAGGATGGACAGAGAGGCGGAGCCTGAGGCCAACTCATGACCTATCTGGTGGCGATCGCCAACGAGAAGGGCGGCGTGGCCAAAACAACGACCGCCCTATCACTTGGCGCGGCCCTCGGCGAGCAGGGGCAGCGCGTGCTCTTGGTCGATCTCGATCCCCAGGCCAACCTGACATTGGCGCTCGGGGTCAAAGCCGACGGCGCCTCCGGCTCGATCGCCGACCTGCTCCAGGGGCGCGGCGACCCGGCCAAGATCCGTCGCAAGACTCATGTGCAGGGTGTCGACTTGCTCCCAGCCAACAGCGAGTTGCTGGACGCCGAGCGCTTCCTGGGCGTTCGCCAACACTACGAGCAGCTGCTCGGCAACCAGTTGGCCAAGTTGGAAGGCCTGGACTATATCTTGTTCGACTGTCCACCGGCACTGGCGGTCACTACCCGCAGCGCAATGGCCGCCGCCGACCTGCTGGTTGTGCCTACGCAGGCGGAGTTCTTTTCGGCCAACGCGTTGAAAGATGTGCTGGAATTGATCAGGGAAACACGCCAGCACGAGAACCCAGAGTTGCGCTACCGCATCCTGCTGACCATGCTCGACCGGCGCAACCGGATCCATCGCACCTTGTTCGAGCGCATCCGTCAGACCTTTGGCGCGGCGGTCTTTGAGACGGTCATTGAAGTGGATACAAGGCTGCGGGAGAGCCCGATCTTTGCACAACCGATCACAAGCTATGCTCCCTCCAGCCGTGGGGCGGTACAGTATCGAGCACTAGCAGAGGAATTGGTGGCATATGCGACGGAAGTTGCTCGACGACCTGCATGACCGCATAGAGAGCCTGTTCGACGAGGTTGACGGCGATAGCCCGGCCGCGGCCAGCGACAGCACAGCCCCGGCGCGCATTCACCAACCGCGCCGCGAACTGCCCAGCGGATGGGTGTGGGAAGTCGATGCCGACGGCAACTACACCTGGTGCAGTCCGGAAATTGAACGCTTGATGGGGCTCAAACCGGCCGATCTCGAAGGTAAGAGTTTGTTTGACCGGCCGCTGGTTGGCTCGGCGGTCGAAGACCTGCGTCGCAAGATGAGTGAGGGCCAACCGATCAACAACATGGCCATCAAAGTTGAGCGCGCCAATGGCCGCTTGCACCTGTCGCTGGTGCATGCACTTGTGCGCAACGATCCGTCTGGCGCCTTCATTGGGTACCGCGGCGTGACCCAGCTGTCGGATATCGAACCGCCCAAGACCGGCAGATTGGCGATTTCCGTCCCGCAGAAGCCCGAAGAGGTCGACTCGTTTTCTGCCCCCCGCTATTTGCCCAGCTGGGGCACGGTCCCAGGCTACCTAGACGACGGCTTTCGGGTCCGGCCCATCCCCGAATTGCTAGAGGCGCCGCGGCTTCAGCCGGTTTTTGACGAAGGCCGATTGATCATTCCGATCGCCACCAGCGACAGTGTGCTCGGTGAGCTCGAATTCGAGGACCCTGGTGAAGGCCGTTCCTGGACCGACGAAGATAGGCAGCTGGCCGAAGAGGTGTCGCGCCAGCTGGCTCTGGCCCTGCAGGACGCCCGCTCCTACGAACTGACCCAGCAGGCGCTCGAAGAAATGCGGGAAGCCGACCAACTCAAGAGCCAGTTCCTGGCCAATATGAGCCACGAGCTGCGCACCCCACTGAACTCGATCATCGGTTTCTCCAAAGTCATCCTGAAAGGTATCGACGGGCCAATCACCGACACCCAAAAGGAAGACTTGACCGCCATCTACAGTGCCGGCCAGCACCTGCTCGGCCTGATCAGCGACATGCTCGACATCTCACGCATTGAGGCTGGCAAGCTGGACCTCTCGTTCGAGACGGTCGACGTCCTTGAGGTGATACAGGGTGTAACCTCAACCGCCACCGGCCTGGTCAAGGACAAGCCGATCGAGCTGACTTCCGATATTCCCAAGGACCTGCCCACGATCCGCGCCGACCGAATTCGCGTTCGGCAGGTGCTTCTGAACCTGGTATCCAATGCCGCCAAGTTTACGGAAGAGGGGCAAATCGCCGTGTCAGCCCGCTACATTGAGGGCAACGGCGAAGGCGAAATCCTGATCGCAGTGGCTGACACCGGCATCGGTATCGCACCCAAGGACGTCGAAAAGCTGTTCGAGCCGTTTTCCCAGGTCGATCCGTCGCCGACGCGCAAGTCGGGCGGCACCGGGCTCGGATTGTCGATTGCTCGCCACCTGGTTGAGCTTCACGGCGGCAGGATCTGGGTTGAAAGCACCCTGGGCGAGGGCAGCACCTTCGCCTTCACCCTGCCACTCGATCCCCCCGAAGCCGAGGGCGAACTGGATGGCGGGACCGGGCCGCTTCCGACCGCCGCCTAGCCTGCCGACCGTAGCATGATCCGGCCGTTTCCGATCCACTGTCTGGATTGTGGCCAGGCGGTCCCCGAATCACCACTCTCCCACAGTTGTCCACATTGCGGCGGTGATTGGCTCGAGCACCGCATCCGCTTGGACCAGCTCGAAGTCCCACTGCTCACTTCCGCCCGCAGCCGCCCATTTGATATGTGGCGCTACCTGGAGGCCCTTCCCGTCCACGGTGGCCGACCTGGGCTCTCGATGGGTGAAGGCGGCACTCCGCTGATCAAAGCCGACAACCTTGGCATGATGCTCGGCCTCCCAAATCTGTTCATCAAGGACGAGCGGCAGGGGCCAACCGGATCGTTCAAGGACCGCCAGGCTGCGCTGACCATGGCCGTGCTCAAGGAAGCCGGACAAACCGAGGCCGTCGTCGCCTCGACCGGCAACGTGGCCATTTCATTCTCGGCCTATGGCGCCCGGGCCGGGGTCAAGGTCTGGGCGTTTCTCACCAGCCTGGTCCCGCCAAGCAAGATGCATGAAGTGGCCCTGTACGGCACCCAGGTGGTGAAGGTGACCACCACCTACGATCAGGCCAAGCGCTTGGCCGAGGAATTTGCCAACCGGCGAGGCCTGTACCGCGATCGAGGCGCGCGCAGCATTGCCGCGCTCGAGGCGATGAAGACGATCGGTTACGAGATCGCCGAACAACTGGGCCAGTTGACCCCGGATGGCGGCACGGGATGGCAGGCGCCGGATTGGTACTTCCAGGCTGTCAGTGGGGCCATCGGGCCGCTGGGCGTGGCCAAAGCCTTCCGCGAGCTGCACCAGGCTGACCTGGTCGGCCAACTGCCGGCGCTGGGTATTATCCAAGCCGAGGGTTGTGCTCCCATGGCCAAAGCCTGGCAGGCTGGTCTCGATCCGGCACCGCCAATCAACAATCCGCAAACTCATATCTCAACGTTGAGCACGGGCGATCCGGGCCGCGCCTACAGCCTATTGCGCCAACAACTCATGGCGCAGGCTGCCGGCAGCATGCAGTCCGTCAGTGACGAGGCCGCCTATGAGGCGGTACACCTGCTGGCGGAGATGGAGGGCATCTCGTGCGAGCCGGCCGCAGGCGTGGCCTTTGCTGGACTGATTCAAATGGTCCATGCAGGCGAGATCGACCGTCAGGCGATTATCGTCGTAAACTGCTCGGGGCACACGGTTCCGATCGAGGAAGAGATGCTGGCCGAAGGCTGGTCGCAGGATCTTGACCTGAAGGTAGGACTGCCCGACAGCCCCGAGGAGGGTGTGCTGGCCGCCCTCGAGCTGCTCGACCGGGAATCACTGCGCCAGGTATTGGTCGTTGATGATCATGAGGATGCCCGTCGACTGATACGCCGTATTCTGCAATCCAAGGGCGATTTCCGCCTGCGGGAAGCCGAAACGGGCGCAGCCGCCCTGGCGATGGCGTCAGAGGACCCGCCCGATGCCATCGTGCTCGACCTGATGATGCCCGAGATGGATGGCTTTGAGGTGCTCGAACGGCTGCGTGGCAATCCCCAGACCGCGTCGATCCCGGTTGTCGTTGTCACCGCCAAGAGCCTAACGGGCGCCGAACGACGGCGCCTGGAAGACCTGCTGGCTGGGCTCATGCTCAAAGGCGACTTCCTCACCGACGATCTGCTCAAAGAGATTGACAGCGCGCTCGGTTAAGGAGGCGGCATGAAACCCAGGCTGCGTCAAGGCGTCCCCGTCGCCCTGACCTCCGCGCTGTTTCTCGGCCTGAGCCCCATCCTTGGCAAGCTGGCCATCAATCTTGGTCTGCCGCCCCTGATCGTTGTCGCCGGCCGGACGGTCGGCGCCGCCCTCTTGTTGCTGGCCGCTCTGCTCATCCTCAACCGCGAATTGCTGTATATCCACCCGCTGGGCCTGGCCGGCTGCGGCCTGGCCGGATTGCTCAACGGCGTAGGCTCTCTGTTCTACTACCTGGCGCTTGGCCGTATTGAGGCGGCGCTCGGCCAACTGCTGTTCTCCTTCTACCCGCTCTTCGTCGCTGGATTGCTGTATCTCGATGGCTTTCGCTACTCGCGGCTTACGTTGGTACGGTTGCTAATGATCCTGCCGGCGGCCCTGCTCATGACTTCGCCAGCCATGGCCAATGGTGACTGGGTCGGCATGGCCATGATGCTGGTGGCTGGCTTGCTGTATGCGCTGCATATACCAGTGAACCAGCGGGTGCTGTATGAGAGCCCGGCACCGACGGTCACCTTCTATACGCTGCTGGCTATGGCACTCGTCGTGGTCCCGGTGGCCGCCGTCTTCAAGGGTCCGCTGGAGGCGGCGGACAGCGGATCGTTGCTGGCATTGGCGGGGCTGACGATGGTCACTTTCTTCTCCCGGCTGACACTGTTCTCGGGCGTCAAGTCCATCGGTGGCCTGGATACGGCGGTCATTGGATTGGGGGAATTGGTTGTCACCTTATTCTTTGCTCACCTATGGCTTGGTGAGCGGCTGGCGATTGCCCAGTGGGCCGGGGCGGCGGTGCTGACTATCTCCATCGGCCTCGTCCTTCTCGACCGCCGGCCGAAGTCGCGCCGGCCGCTCGGGGGATGGCTCGGCTGGCTCATGCCGCCAACCAGTACGGTCAGCGAAATGCCACCGCCCCTTGCCAAACCGGGCGCGTCCGGCGAGGAATAGTCAGCCACACCCCTATGCTATACTGCGCGCCACGTCCACGCCACGCAGGAGACAGGCATGCGTCACTTCCTTTCCCTGGCTGACTACAGCGCCGAGGAACTCCAGGCCATGCTCAATCTGGCCATCCGTCTCAAGGACGAATTGCGCCATGGAGGCAACCAACCACTCCTGGCTAACAAGACTCTGGCGATGGTGTTCCAGAAGCCCAGTTTGCGGACGCGCGTCTCGTTCGATATGGCCATGCGCCACCTGGGCGGTGACGCGCTCTACCTGTCCCCCAATGAGATCGGCCTGGGAAAGCGGGAGGCGATTGCCGACGTCAGCCGGGTGCTTTCCGGGTATGTCGATGCAGTCATGGCCCGAGTTTTTGCCCACGATCATGTGATCGAGCTGGCCCGCTACTCAACAGTCCCGGTCATCAACGGCCTGTCGGATTTCAATCATCCGTGCCAGGCGATGGCCGATGCCTTGACGATCCTGGAACGGTTTGGCCAGCTCAAAGGCCTGAGGGTGGCCTTTGTCGGCGACGGCAACAATGTCGCCATCTCGCTGATGTTCGCCTGCGCCCGCCTTGGTGCCCACTTCACGATTGCTGCACCGGACGGCTTCGAGCTGCCGGCCAATGCCGTCGCGCTGGCAGAGGACATGGCCGCCGAGACCGGCGCCGAGCTGGGGCAATCAAACGTACCGGCCGAGGCCGTTGAAGGCGCCCAGGTCATCTACACCGACACCTGGGTCAGCATGGGCCAAGAAGACGAGGGCATGGAACGCCAATCGGTGTTTGAGCCATTCCAGGTCAACCAGCGGCTGGTCGATCAAGCCGATCCCAACGTCATCGTGATGCACTGCCTGCCGGCCCACCGCGGCCAGGAGATCACAGACGAAGTGGCCGACGGGCCCAACTCGGTCATCTTCGTTCAGGCCGAGAACAGAATGCACGCCCAGAAGGCCATACTGGTCACTTTGCTCAATCCGCAGTAGTCCGCCCGCCCAGCATCAACGGAGGAACCGTGCCGGCCAGCCCGCCCCGACGCAGAGCCAAGATCCTGGCGACCCTCGGGCCGGCCTGTGCGCAGGAGTCCGACATCCGGCAACTGGTGATGGCCGGCGTCAATGGAGTCCGCCTCAATTTCTCGCATGGCAATCTGGCCGAACATGCCGCCTTTATCGCCGCCACACGCCAGGTGGCCGACTCGCTCAACGTGCCCATTGCCATTGTCCAAGACCTGCAGGGCCCCAAGCTGCGCACGGCGGCCAACGCCGACGGAGCGCCTTTGGATCTGCAGGCGGGCGCCAAGGTCACGCTGACAATCGAGCCGGGGGAGAGCGAACCAGGACGCATCCATGTTGATTACGAGCCGCTGCCGCAGGATGTGTCGCCTGGCGATCGCATCCTGCTCGACGACGGGCGCATCGAACTCCAGGTGATAGCCGCCGGCCAGCGAGACGTTACAACGGAGGTTGTCGTCGGCGGTGAACTCGGTGCTCACAAGGGGATCAACTTGCCCGGGGTCCGGCTTTCGGCCGAGCCGCTAACCGATAAGGACCGTGAAGACCTGGCGTTCGGCCTTGCGCATCAGGTGGATGAAATCGCCGTATCCTTCGTGCGGCGTGGCCAGGATCTGGTCGAGCTCCGACGGCAGATTGAGACATTCAACCAGTCCAATTTGCCACCTCCCATTATTGGCAAGCTCGAACGGCAAGAGGCCATCGATAACCTGGCCGAGATCCTGGAGCACTCGGACGGGGTGATGGTGGCCCGCGGCGACCTGGGCGTAGAAGTCGCCGCCGAGCGGGTACCGTCTCTGCAGAAACGGATCATCGCCCAGGCCAACGCCGCCAACCGGCTGGTGATCACCGCCACCCAGATGCTGGAGTCGATGATTCGGTCGCCACGGCCGACGCGCGCCGAATCGTCAGACGTGGCCAATGCCGTCTTCGATGGCAGCGATGTGCTCATGCTCTCGGGAGAGACCGCCATCGGCAAGTACCCGATTCGGGTTGTCGAGACCATGGACCGCATCATCCTCGACGCCGAGGCTCACGCCATCGAATGGGGTTTCCATCCGGGCGACGATGCCCGCAAGACGGTCGATGACGCGGCTGCCACCACCCAGGCCGCCCGCGAGCTGGCCCATGATCGGGACGCCCGGGCGATTGGCGTGTTCACCCGCTCCGGCCGCACTGCGCTGCTCATGTCAAAGGCCCGGCCCACCGTGCCTATCCTCGGCTTCACACCCGAAGCCCGCACCTACCGGCGTATGGCCCTGTTCTGGGGGGTCGAGCCGCACCTGATCCCGATGGCCGACTCGGTCGAGGCGATGATCGAGCATATGGAGACGTCCCTGCTTGAATCAGGTCAGGTGGAGGACGGCGACCGGGTCGTGCTGGTAGCCAGTCTGCCGGTGGGCGCCATGGGTCCGGCCAACATGACCTATTTGCACACCATCGGTCAACCGATCCATCCCCCCAACCCGGATCGCTAAGGTAGATTCAACCCAGCTATTAACCAGGCCCGCCGCAGGGACGTTGTATACAACGTCCCTACGACGTTCATTTTGCCTGGGAGGATCAGACATCAGGTCTCTTGGACGATTTCTTGCGTTTCTTGGGAGCGTTCATGCGTGAGGGCTGATCGGCTTACTCCCGGCACACTGCCGGAAGGCCCAGCCGCCAACAGCAGGCTGGCGCCGATGGCGACGGCACCCAACCAGAAGGCCAGATTGAGTCGTTCGCCCAGAAGTGCCGCGCCCAAACCGACCCCGACCACCGGTTGGGCGAAAAACAGGATCGAAACCAGACTGGCCTCGAGCTTGGCCAGCGCGTGGGTCCACAACACCATCGCCAGAGCAGTCGAGACCCAGCCCAAGTACAGAACGCCCAGGACGATGCCCGTAGTCAGCGGACCGATCGACAACGCCTGGCCCTCAACGCCGGCCGCCGGCATGGACAGCGCCAGCCCTCCCATGAAGGTGTACAGGCCGATTTGAAGCGGCCCGGCCCAGCGGCTGGCTGCCTTGACCAGGACCGAATACAGGCCCCAGGTCAGGGCTGCGCCCAGCAGGGCGAGGTTGCCCAGCATGGAAGCCGAGCCAACCTCGGCCCCGCCCGGCTGAATGACGGCCACCACGCCTGCCGAAGCCATAACCAGGGCAGCGATGCGGCGCCCGCTGGCACGCTCACCAAGCAATAGGGCGGCGAACAGCACCATGAACGCCGGCGAGGCCGATGTCACCAGCGAGGCATTGGAGGCGGTGGACAGGCGAGTGCCGACGAATTGGAGGCCAAGAGATAGCCCAAAACCGAGGGCGCCCAGCGCCAGCAGCCGCCAGCGTGCTTTCCGATCCAGCCCTAGCTGGCGGCGCCAGGCGAGCCAGGCCGCCAGCAGCCCGGCACCCAGCACCAACCGCAGGCTGAGCAAGGCGAAGGGAGGGATGACCTCCAACACGACCTTGCTCACGACATACATGCCGCCCCAAATGGCGGCGGCAGCTAAGCCAGCGAGAATGCCCAGCGTGCGGTTCATGGCGAATGGCCGATTATACGTCGGAGACCCCAGTCACCTCCCGGTCGAAACGGGGCGATCTCCCCTAGACAAGGGACGGCACCACAAAAACGACGTAGGGACGTTGTATACAACGTCCCTACACCTGGCTGCCTCCATCGAGCTGCGGCTACCTAGACACGCGCCTTGATCGCCTGCGCCACCCTGTGGGACAGCGCCATGATGCTAATCATGGGGTTTACGCCGGTGGCAGTTGGTAAGGCGCTGGCGTCGGCCACGAACAGATCCTTCACCTCAAAACTCTCGCCAGCCGGACTCACCACCCCCATTTGGGGGCTGCCGGCCATGCGGCAGCTGCTCATCTGGTGGGCGCTGAACAGGGTCATGTCATTGGGGACATAGCCGCGCCGCCGGATCGATTCCAGGTGGACATCGAGACTGCCCGGCTGGCCTGCCCGGTACAGATCGAGGCTGTTGGCAGGACCGCCGATGGTGTGCGCTCCGGCCGCCGCCAGCAGCCGCACAATTTCAACCGCCCCAGCTTCAACGTGCCGGCGGTCGTAGGCCGACAGCTGGTAGTTGATCACCGGTTGCCCTCCGCTGTCAACCGTAACCCGGCCTCCATCTCTGTCCCGCACCAATGCAAAGAAGAAGGCCATGTGGGCCGCTTGCCGCATCAAGTCCCTGTGTCCCTCAGCGTTGTGCCACGGAACGCCCAGCGCGATCAGGCCAGGATGTGCCGGAGGCACCTCCACAGCAAACCCGTAGCCATTGTCCAGGTCCATGAATTGATCGAGGGCCACGCACTGCATCGTGCCCCGCCAGGCCTCGACCGGCTGATCGAAGACGCCAAAGGCGGCCGGCACCGGGTGCAGGTGCAGATGACGCCCAATGTTCGGGTTCACGAGTCCAGAACGTAACAGCAACGCCGGCGTGTGGACGCTGCCGGCCGCCACGATCACCAGCCGGCTGCGGACACGCAACTTGCGCCCGTTGAGGCGGGCGGTCACCCCGGTCGCACGTCCCTGCTCGATGGTCACCCGCTCAACGGTGCAATCCGTGACGATCTGCGCACCCGAATGGCAGGCATCCGCCAGGTAGGTGTTCAGCGCGCTTTGCTTGGCGCCGGAGCGGCACCCATAACCGCAGTAGCCGCAGTCACCGCAACCGTGCACGTTGCGCGGCAACACCCGCCAGGAATACCCTAACGTCTCACAGGCCTGGCGCAGCAAAGCGTTATGCCGGTTCTCCTGGCTGGCCGTGTTGACAAGCAGCCGTTCACTCACCGCCTGCAGGCTGTCTTGCCACTCAGGTCCGGCCGCGCCGCTCACCCCCAGCTCACGCTCCCACTGCTCCAGCACGTAGGCCGGTGTCGACAGGCTGGTGGTCCAGTTAATCGTGGTCCCGCCGCCTAACGTGCTCCCGGCCAGGACCACGATTCCAACATCGTCGCTGGTCAGGATGCCTCGTTTCTCGTACATGTCACGCATGCCGGCGTATTCCGCCCCGTCGAAGTCCGCCTCGATCCGCTGCTTTCCCTTCTCCAGCACAAACACCTCGGCCCCGGCCGCTGCCAACTCGGCCGCTACTACCGCACCTCCGGCACCTGATCCTACGACCACCACGTCGGCTCTGAGTTCCACCTCTCCTCTGTCGAATTCCTTCCCTGCCAAGCCATTGGCCAGCTCACCATCGTGGGCTATCGACAGCGGCTGGATTGGCTCTGCGGTTTCGATCGGTAGTGCGCCATGATCCGGCAACCCGGGATAGCCGATTGCCTCCCAGTTCGGGTTGGCGGACGCCCCCTCTGAAATCAGTGCGTACTCGTGAAACAGAGCTAAGCGTTTGAAGGTTTGGAAACCCTTACGCAGCATGCCAATCCGGCTGCCCGCCCAAGCTTGCAGCAACCGCTCACGTTCGCGCATGCTCATCGCTGACAGCCTCTTGGGCGTTTGTGCCAGCAGTGCGTTGACCAAAGGGTTGTCGAGGAAACGCAGCGCTCGCCGGAAGGCCAGTTGCTCCGCTGGTGTGGCGGCTTGCTCGATCGCCCGGGCTACCCCTGCCGCGATCTCGCCGCTGCCGGCTTCGTCACCGGTCAATGCGGCACAGACGCCCGCCAGTCCGCCAAACTCCGACTCGCTCAGCCGGGCCATGATTGGCCCATAAGCGCGGATGAGTCGTGTCCTCCGACAAGAGCCAGATGCGAAAAGCAACTCATGCCTGCGCCTCTCTTTTGATGAGAATGCCGTGCACAGACTCCACCACAAGGAGCCGATCACAAGCCGGCGGAGTCAGTAGCAGATCCCACAGCATGAGAGCACCCATTACACAATAACAATGTAGGGACGTTGCATACAACGTCCCTACAATCATCCTGTGCACATACCACGAATGCAAATGGTCGGATCCAGCGATCCGGGAACTGCCCTCACACTTACGAACTCGGCTGCGCTAGGCGAAGCTTGCCAGCACCTTCTCCAGACTCTCGGTCGAGGGGCGCAGCCGGCTTTCGTCCAATTGGGCCAGCGGTTCGTCGACAAGATTCTGGGCTTCGGTCAGCGATTCCTGATCGGTATTGAGGTAGATCAAGCCCGTTGCAAGGTAGCCCTCATTGGCCGACTGCTCCAGCAGCTGGAGCGCTGCCAATCGGTCGGTCGGGTCGTACTCATGGTCCAGCTTGCGCAGCACAATGCGTGAGCCGTCGTGCAGTTCGACCGTGGTGGCCTCACCAGGTTCGTAGTCGACCTCGATCTCTTCACGCTTGGGCACGTACGTCACA
>DASWJQ010000015.1:0-5297 GCA_036397095.1 Anaerolineales bacterium | reverse complement strand
ATTGGGCGCGTTTGAGTTCGGCATGGGATTGTTTTCTCTTGCCAGTTGGGCTGCGCTGCTCGCCTTGCGAGCCCAATCCCGGCTGCAAGCCTAGCCCCCTTTTGCCCCCCTGGGGATCCTTGCGCCGGTTGCGCGGCATCCGCCTACCTCCTCGGTCCAGCCAGTTCGCCCCCATCTTTAACTGAAGGGAATGCCTTCGCATCTCTACGCGTGCCTGCAACCCACCATCAAAGGGGATGGAAACGGTTTGCAGCTGACGACGCATGTTCCCTTCCCGGCAATGTAGACAGTTCGCACCCATCTGGGGCCGAGGCCCAAGTCTTCTATCTATCTCCCCCCATGCAGCTCCCCCCTCAAGGGGGGAGCCCTGGGGGCGGCTCTGTAATGCACCCAGACCCCCTCTCAACGCTCTTCAGACTTCGTCCGCCGAGATTCCCCTTTGGGTTGCGCGGGTCTCCACTCCCACGGTTCACCAATCTATGGTCGTTGTCGTTTCGAGTTTCGACTCCCCTCTTACGGATCGATTGCCCCTAGCCCCAATCCCTAATCTCCACTCCCACCTCTCATTCCGCAATCACCCGTCACCACGCTCCCCAAGTTGATCCCTGCTTCTTCTGCGCTCCAACGCGAAGCACTCCGCCCACAAGGCCGCCGCGATCTGGAATCTGGCTGCTGGGCCAAGTTCTTCGGGAACCCTGCGCGTGACTGCCCCACAAACGCTCTTGGTTGTTTTGTGAATCTTTGGGGGGTCGCCAACCTGTGGTGTAGCGGGTGCCGGCCGTAAGCCGGCCGCTATCCGCGGCTGCGCAGCGCTGCCACCACTCCGATCACCAGCAACAATCCACCTGCCACCATCAGCGCCGTGCTGAGCGGCGTGCCGCCGAGGTCAGGCACCGAAAGCTCGAAGGCGGGTTCAGCCGTCTCCGTCGCCGGCGGGTCGGTTGGCGCCGGCGTGAGGGTGGCACTCGGCCGGGGGGAGGGTGTGCCGGTCGCGGATGGCGCCTCGGTCGGCGTGGCCGTGTGCGCCGGCTGGACCAGGATTTGATCGCCGACCTGCAGTATCGGCGTGGTGTTGAATCCGTTGAGCGCCAGCAATTCGTTCAAGTCGACGCCATAAATGGCGGCGATCGTCCACATCGTTTGGCCCGCCTCAACAATGTGCGTCACCGAACCGTCGCCTGCTGGCGTTGATGTGCCGACGATGAAAGCCGGCCCACTGCCGGCGCCCACACTGCCGATGCCGAGACTGCTGTCTGCGCTGCCGGCCGACAGCCCGCCGGCGACATAGCCCGCCATGAGTGTGTAGCGCCAGACCCCACCGGACTCACCGGCGCCCGCCCCGACATCCCGGTAGTTTTCGCCGAGCATTGTGTTCAGGTGGGGAGCATCACCGGTCCACCACTGGACGGCTTCGGCCGGCGTCAGTCCGCTACCATCGACGATATTCTCGGAGATGAACACTGTTGACCCGGCGCCGTAGCCGGCGGCGATCGCCCGGTCCCGCGGCCGCGAGCCGTCTGGCCCGGAGTGCGTCGTTACCCCGGCCGAGATACGCCAGTCGTTCTGGGCTTGGGCGACCGCCATCAAGATCGGGTCAACCACATAGGGATCGAGTCCGTTGGCCGCCCGCAAGGCGTTGACCTCGGCAATCAGCTCGGCCGCCCGGGAGGACGGAGCCGGCTGGTCGGCGGCGGCCAGGCCAACCAAGCCGGCGAGCATTCCAAGCAACAGCAGCCAGCGAGTGCGGACTGGCGAATACCCAGGAGGGCGCATGACCGCGATTATCCCACAGCCAAAGATCGTCGTGGGGTAGGCTGTCATTGCTTGACACAGTAGCACAGATGTTCTATGATAGGATCCTGGTCCAATCAGGAGGAGAGCCATGAAGCCGCATCCGATCGTGCACGTCGAAATCCCGGCCCGTGACCCGGCCAAATCGGCAAAGTTCTACAAGCAGGCCTTAGGCTGGGACATCACCCATGATGGTTCGTTTGACTATCATATGTTTACCGCCGAAGGTGGGCCGGGCGGTGGGTTTGTCACCATTGGGGACAGCTACAACGCCGGTGAGGTGATCGTGTACTTGGACACGGACGATATTGAGGCTAGCCTGGCCAAGATCGAAGCCGAAGGCGGCAAGACCATCAAGCCCAAGGTAGAAATCCCAGGGATTGGCTGGTACGCTGAATTCAGCGATCCGGCCGGCAACCGGATGGCGCTGTACACCTCGGCCGGCTCTTAGTCCAATTCGGGTGCGAGCCGGATCGTCCAGCAGGCTGCCATCGGGAAATGGGCAGGCCGGCGCGCCGGTCCCTGCCGCCACCCAACAATCCAAAGCGGCTTTGGCAATCGCCGCATTGCAGCCTGACGCATTGGCCGACCCTAGGATCTGTCCGTGATGAGACCACCGATGGAAGGTTCGTACTGGATTGTGCCCGGCCGTTTGGCGGCCGGAATGCATCCGGCGCTGCCGCGCCTGGGCCAAGCAAAGTCAGGGGTCGAAATCCTGCTTGCTGCCGGCGTCAACTGTTTTGTCAACCTGACGGAATCCGGCGAGTATGGTCTCGAAGCCTACCAACCGGACCCCGTTGAGACGGGCTCCAAGGGTCAGCCGGCCGTGATTGTCCACCATCCTATCCCCGACATGGGCCTGGCTTCGCCGCAAGCCATGGCCATGACCCTGGAGGCAATTGACGACGCCCTGGAGCAGGATCACGTGGTGTACGTCCATTGCCATGCCGGCCTGGGCCGGACGGGCACTGTCGTTGGGTGCTGGTTGGCCCGGCGACTGGGGTCGGGCCAGGCGGCGCTCGACGAGCTCGCCAGGCTGCGCCGCTCGGCTGGGTTGCTCGGGGACCGATCGCCGGAAACCGACGCCCAACGCCGCTTCGTCCTCGATTGGCTTGAGCTCGACCCACGCAATCAGACCGACTGAGCCTGCCACCTTGCTGAGCAGGCCGGCTTGCGCCCAAGCCACCACGTGAAGTTAAATGGGTCGCGTGCCAGTCACCCTGCTCAGTGGCCCCGCCGCCAGCGGCAAGTCCCACGCCTGTCTCCAGGCGTTGCTGGCCCATGCCCAAAGCTCGGAGCTGGCGACTGCCTGGGCCATCCTGCCCGATCGGGCGCAGGTCGTGGCGTTTCGCCGACAACTGGCGGCCGCCCGGGGTGCCCTCGGCATCCGTGTCGAAACGCTGCCGGCGCTCGTCGAAGATGTCCTCATCCGCGCCGGCCAACAACGGCCGCGCGCCGGCTTGCCGGTGCAGCTCAAGCTGGTCTCCAGCGCGCTGCTGGCCCTTCGCCAAACGGATCAGCTGATTCATTTTGGCGCCATCGCCGGTACGCCCGGTCTCTCCCACATGTTGGCGGAGCGTATCAGCGAGCTGCGTTGGGCCGGTGTATCCCCCGAAGGGTTGTTGCAGGCGGCTGGGCCACAGCCTGGGCTGGTGGACCTGGCCGCCGTCTACCGGCAGTATGTTGACCAGCTCCAAGCGATCGACTGGGATGATGACGCTGGCCTAACGCATCGCGCCGCCAAGGTGCTGCGCAGCCAGCCCGAATTTGCGCTTGCGTTGGGCCTGCTGGTGGTGGATGGTTTCGCCGCATTCAAGCCGGTCGAGTTGGACCTGCTCCAGGCGATGGATCTGGACGGCCTCGAAATGATCCTGACGCTGCCCGGTTCGGCGGAACCGCCGGGACGGGCGCTGCAACGGTTTGCCACCACGCAGCGTGAGCTGGCGCGCAGGTTTCCCAAACTCACGACCAAGATACTGGGTCCCGTTCGGCTGCCGGCCCCACTGGTGGCTTTGCAGTCGGCGTTCGAGCGTCCGCTTGTCGGCGTGGAACCGGGTGAGTCCATTTCGCTGCTGGCGGCCCGCTCACCCCTGGAGGAGGTTCAGGAAGCTCTCCGCTGGCTCAAAGCACGCCATGTCCGGCACAGGGTTCCGCTCGACCAAATGGCGTTGTTGATGACCGAGTCCGACCGCTACTTGCCGCTGGTCGTCGAGGTGGCCAACGAATTCGGCTTGCCATTGCGGCTCCAGGCCGGTTTGTCCATGGCGCAGTCACCCCCGATCGTGGTTGTGACGGACTTGCTGGCCCTCGTCCGGCGTGATTGGCCGCGCGGGCTGACCCTCGATCTCCTGCGCTCGCCCTACTTGGATGTCGAGTCGTTGGGTCTCGAAGGAACCCGGATTGCCCAGCTCGAAGCAGCCTCCTACGCCGGACAGGTGGTAGCCGGCATCGAACAATGGCGGCATGCGCTTACCAGCCTGGGGCAGCGGCCCAGTCCGAAGGAGGAGCCGACTGCCGATGAGCCTGGCTCCACCGGTTTACCCTCACCAGCGGCAGCGACCGAACTCTTGCGAGCCATGGAGCAACTGGCGCATAGGCTGAAGGTCCGGCCAACCCAGCCGTTGTCGGCCTGGGTCGCCTGGCTGGAGGACGTGCTCGACAGCTTCGACTTCTTTGAACGCGCCGCCGGTCAGCACGATCACGACGCCATGTTGCGGCTGCGTGAGGTGCTGCGGACGTTGGTCTTGGCCGAGCAGGTGGCCGGGCCCGCCGAATGGACCTTTGAGGCCTTCGCCCGCGACCTGACGGCCACCCTCGAACGCACTCGTTACCGTCCCCGAATCGATTGGCGTGCGGGCAACTTGATGGTGGTCGGCTTGCCGGACTCCGCAGGGCTTCGATTTGAGGATGTCGCCCTGATCGGCCTGTCCGAGGGGCAGTTGCCGGCGATTGAACGGCCCGATCCGGTGATCAACGAGACATTACGGTCGGCGCTCGGCCTGACGCCGCGTCTCGGCCGTGGCCAGGCCGGCGATTTCTATCTGGCCGTGACCCGATCCGACCGTCACCTGCTGCTCACACGGCCGACCCTGGCCAAGGATGGCGAAGTCTGGGAACCCTCGCCCTATTGGGCGGAGGTGCGCCAGCTGATCGGCCTGTCCGAATCCGAAGTGCCGCTCGTGCGGCGCGGGGATCCGCGGCCGCTCGTTGAGGCAGCTTCGGTGCAGGAGGTGGCTTTCCTGGCGGTCCGCCGCGGCAAGCTCCCCAAGAGCCTCGAGGCGCTGGCGCCGCGGCTCGAACCGTTGCGCCGCGCCCGGCAGGTCATCGAAGCCCGCAGCGCCGACAGCGCCAGTTCCGTCTTCGAAGGTGACCTTTCGGCCGCGCACAAATTGTTGTCCGATTGGTTTGGTCCGACGGCGATCTGGAGCCCGACCCGGTTGGAGAGTTATGGCACCTGTCCCCATCTTTTTTTCAGTGGCGCCTTGCTTGGGCTGGATCAGGTCGAA
>DASWJQ010000014.1:0-3940 GCA_036397095.1 Anaerolineales bacterium | reverse complement strand
GCCGCAGCCTGGTCCTGAAGCTGATCGTCGATGTCGCCAAAGCGCGCCGCAAAACGCTGCTTCTGGTTGAGCACGCCTTGGAAGAAGTTCTGCCGCTCGTCGACCGTGTCATGATCATCCACCAGGGCGAGCTGCTGCGTGACGGTCCCACCCGGGAGGTCCTGGCCGCCGGCGACATTCCCGCCGTCTTTACCCGGCCGGCTATGGTCCGCCTGGCCGAAAGGGCCGGCATCGACACACTTCCACTTACACCAACCGCCTTGTATGAACAGCTGAACTCGAGCCGCCGTTTGGGCAGGATCACAAATCCGATCCCGGCTCCGGCGGCGCGCCAGCCGGGATTGCCTGTAATCGAAATGAGGGACGTCCATTTCGCCTACGGCGGCTTGCACGCGGCCTTGAAAGGGATCGACCTGGAAATCGGCGAGGGTGAGATGGTGGCAATCCTGGGCCGCAATGGCTCGGGCAAAACGACCCTGGTGCGCCATATGATCGGCCTTCTTCAGCCCGATCGGGGAAGTGTGATCGTCCTGGGGCAGGACGTGCGCACCACCCCCACCCACGATCTCGCTCGGCAGATCGGGTTCTGCTTTCAGAACCCAAGCCACCAGCTTGTGACCTTCAACGTGCGCGATGAGATTACGTTCGGGCTCCAAGCCCACAGCGTCAATCCGGCCGAGTTTGAATCTCGAACCAAGGACGCGCTCGACTTCGTCGGCCTACAGGACCATCTTGACACGGAAATCTTCGATCTCGGGAAGGGGCAGCGGCAGCGCCTAGCCCTGGCCTCGGTACTTGCCCTGCATCCCAGGATCCTGATCATCGATGAGCCCACCACCGGCCAGGATCCGCTCATGGCGCTCGAGATCTTCGATATCCTGCGCCGGCTCAACGAGGTGGAAGGCGCTACCGTGCTCTTGATCACGCACAAGATCGGCCTGGCGGCAAGCTACGCTCAGCGGGCATTGGTGTTGCGTTCGGGTCGATTGGATTTTGACGGGTCTTTCCAGGACTTGCTGACCGATGAGGAATTGATGGCCGCCAATTCGCTCGAGCTGCCGCCCGTAACCCGCCTGGCCCGCTTGCTCGAGCCGCACGGGGTGCCGCCCTGGCTCTCAGACTACGATCGGTTGGCGCAGGCTCTGGAGCAGTTGACCGGGGGCAGCAATGACGATTGAGTATCAGAAAGGTGAATCAACCCTCCACAACCTGGACGCCCGCACCAAGATCCTTGTGTTCGTTGGCCTAACGGTGGTCGCCATCGTCATCATCGATCCGCTGATCATCGCCGCGCTCTTCATCATCCTTTATGCGTTTGGCGTTCAGGCCGTAGACCGTGACCTCCTCAACCGTAATCTGCGCGTGCTGGTGGTCATCTTCTCCACTTTTGCCCTGTTTCAAATCCTATTCTTTACACCCGAGCAGGCCCACTTCCTGTTCTATCTCGTGCCGGGTCGCCCCTGGATCCCAGTTACCGTCGAGGGCATCATCCGCGGCATTGCGGTTTTCTTTCGCTTCTTCATTGTCGTTCTTTCAGTTCACCTGATGCTGTACACAACGCCGCCAGTGAACCTTGTACTGGGTTTGACACGGCGCGAACGCTTGAAACAGACCCGGCGCACGGTCGGGATTGTCCTCATCCTTGGGCTGATTTTCTTCGCCATCTTTCAACTCCAACTCCTTGACCGAGTCGCCAGCCTGCCAACGGATCCAGCCCTACGGACCACAATTGTGGCAGTGGCCTCACTGGCGACCGCATACATCACCTTCCGGGTCGCTACCCATGGCCTCCCACCCGAAATGGGATTGGCCTTGACCCTCGGCTTCGCCACCGTGGGCATCCTCTCCCAGCAAACAATACGGATCACCGACGCTCAGAAGGCGCGCGGCTATAACGTCACACCCAAGAATCTGATACAGAGAGTCCGGGTGCTGACGGCGCTGCTGCTCCCCATCTTCCTGGCTACCCTTGAGCGGTCGCAGGATATCGCCATTGCCATCCTAGCGCGCGCCTTTGACTACAATATCTCCAACCGAACCTACCGCCGCGAACTCCAATTCCGCTTGCCCGACTTCGTAGTGATGGCGATTATCGTAGCGCTGATGCTCGGCGGAATGGCCCTTAACACCGCCGGCATCGGCAACCCCACCGAGCAGTGGATCCTTGGACTTGTGGCCAGCTGACGGCCGCGACCGCAATGCGCAAAGGCCTGGGATCTCGAGTTCCATAGAAGGAGGAAGGAAATGACAGAGCACTACCTTGATGACAGCGTTACACAGCCCTTCTGGGACAATTCGGTTGAGCCAAGAGTGGAAGTGGAATCGGGTGACACCGTTGTCATGGATGTCCCCGAGTCCTGTGGCCAGGTAACGCCGGATTGGGATGACGAGCAGTTGGCTAACATCGACTTCGCCAAGATCCACGCTCTGATTGGTTCGATTTACGTGAAAGGCGCCAAGCCCGGAGACACCTTGCAGGTGGAGGTCCTCGCCATGGAGCATAAGGGCTGGGGCTGGAACGGCCACCTGCAGGGGTTCGGCCTGCTGGCAGAGGACTTTGAAACAGCCTACATCCACCACTGGCAGCTCGAGGGCGACCGCTGCCTGTTTGGTGTCAACGATATCGTCCTGCCCTACGAGCCCTTCTTCGGCACCATGGGTGTTGCCCCAGCGGAAGATGGCCGCCTCGACACCATCCCGCCCCGAATCAACGGCGGCAACGTCGACATCCGCGATCTGGGCCTGGGTTCAACCGTCTGGCTGCCGGTGTTGGTGGAGGGCGCCTTGTTCGCCTGTGGAGATTGCCATGCCGCCCAGGGACATGGCGAGGTGTGCGGGACCGGCGTTGAGTCACCGATGCGGACCACAATCCGCATTTCCGCGAGGAAGGATCTGGCCGTCAAGGAGCTTCAGTTCCAAACGGGGAGCCCGCTGACCAAGGCCGATAACGCCGGCTATCACGTCACCAACGCGCACGGCCCCGACCTGATGGAAAACGCCAAGAATGCCGTGCGCTATATGATCGACTGGCTGGTCGCCAACCACGGCCTGACGCGCAGCCAAGCCTACTGCCTTTGCAGCACCGCCGCCGATTTGAAGATCAGCGAGATCGTGGATGCGCCCAACTGGATGGTCTCGGCCTACATGCCGCTGGGGATCTTCTGATCTCAACCTTCTCAAAGGGAATCACAGGAGGCCGGATGACCCGGCCTCTTTTGTTCCGCCAATAGCCACAATGGCCGAGAGGGCCCGCTCCACCTTGTGGCCAGGCCAAATCGATGGTTCAGGGCCGCCACACCGGCTGGTAATCCAGCCCCGGATCGGTTGAAATTTGAATGCGGCCCCCGCCTGTGGCTGCGACCCTGAAAATGTCGTGGCTGTCGGCAGAAACCCAGGCCTCAATTGCAAGCCAATTGGCGGCAGGCGACCATGGTGGGCCGTCGTTGCCAACATCACTTGCGATTCGCTCCTCCCCGAAACCGCGACCGTCCCAGGGCCCGACCCAGCTGCACGATCCCGTGACGTAAGCCACCAGGACGCCTGACGGCCCCGAGCTGAGCCGCCTGGCCAGCCCAGACCTAGTATCGCACCGAACTCAAGACCCCGGCTGGCCAGGTCGGCTCCAGCGAGTCGTTAGGCAGCCCAGCCTCGGAATCGCCGAGTGCTGAAAGGTTGCTGCTGATTGGGCACACTTGTGGGCTAGTAGGCTGCCTTTGGGCCAGCTGTAGGTTCTCTGGGAGTCCAGGATCTGTCGAGTGCGTTGACTAGCTTCGTTTGACTGCAGGCTAGACGAATCTCTCGAGAAGCCGCGTGATCAGCCAAAGGAATATCGGAAGCAATAGCGTCGAGGCGAACCCGCGAATGGTTCCTGGGTTCCATGGCCAGGTTGAGATCTGTGTCAGCATCTCCCGCTTGCGGATCAGCGCCCGAATGGCGGTTT
>DASWJQ010000013.1:0-4791 GCA_036397095.1 Anaerolineales bacterium | reverse complement strand
AACCGAGATGGCCGGTGTTGGGAAGGGGCTGGGGGAGCGGGATGGGGACCGCCGGAACGGACGATTGACCATGGATGATGGACGATGGGGGTGGGCGACGGCCGGCCGCGGGTGGGGAGGAGAGCGGAAGTACCCAGCAAGATAGGACCCGCGGATGGCGGACAGCGGAATGCGGCGGATCGATCCCCCACCGGTAGGGGCGCATTGCGATGCGCCCAGCTGACGCGCGCCGGATACGCCAATGGTTGTGCGGCGTCGGTTCCTGGCAAGGGCACGATATATCGTTCCCTTCCGATGCCGTGGCAAACCAACCTCGAAGGGAGGACCTCCCAGAAAATCGGGAACCCACCCGGTTTGACAATCGTCTTACAATCGGAATTCACTTTAGGAGGATGAGATGAAACGTGTGATCGTTCCGATGTTGTTGGTTGGGATTGTGCTGGCTGGCTGCGGGCCACAGGCCTTGGGCGAAGTTGGTCAGGTCGTGACGGTGACCGGCCAGGTCGAATCGATCGACCTGACGCCGATGGCCGCCGACGGTCCGGCCGAGATCGTGCTGCGGACCGAGTCCAGCGGGCAGGTCACCGTGTACGTGGCGTCCTGTTTTGGCGGCTGCGCCCAGGCGGCGTATGACCAGCTGCCGGAGATCGAGGCCGGCCAGACTTGGCAGGCCACCGGCGAGCTGCAGGAAGACGGCAGCCTGTCGATCTATACGGACGAGGGGCACTCGCTCAGCGCGGCAGGTTAGCGGGAAGCAAGTGATAGGTGATAGGGGATAGGGAAGAGCAGTTTGTGCAGATCCTGTGTAGGGGCGACCGGCCGGTCGCCCCTACCTGATTCACGAGCCCCGGGGGGGGGTCCGTTCGACGCCCGACCTGATTACAGGACTTCCTGGCGGACCCCCGGGGTCTCTAAGAAGGTGACTTGAGGGGGTAAGTAATCTGGTCTGGCGTGTATCCAGTTCGTGCGTCCTGGTGTTGCCCTTGGGGGAACCTCAAATGGGCAGGGTGATGGTGGCCACCGTTCCCACGCCGGGCTGGCTGTCTAGGCCAATCGTTCCGCCATGCGCCTCAACGAGCTCCTTGGCGATGGCCAGTCCCAGCCCGCTGCCGTCCGATTCCGTGCCCTTGCTGAAGCGGTCAAACACCGCCGGCAGGTCGTCGGGCGGAATCCCGCGGCCGTTGTCGGCCACGGTCAGTATGTGGCCCCCCATCTCATGCGCATAGCCAATTTTGAGCTGACCGCCTGGTTGACAGGCCCGCAGCCCGTTGACCATCAAATTGGCCAGCACCTCGCGCAGCCGCAATGGGTCGATCTCGGTTGTCGGGGCGCCGTCCTCGGCCGTGACCTGCAGCGCAACACCGGCCCGTTCGGCCTCGTTGCGCAGGGAAGCGGCCACCTCATGAACGAAATCGGCCAGGTCGGTCGGCTCGCGCCGCAGTTCGAGTGCGCCGGCCTCTGCCAGCGACAGTGTGCGCAGGTCTTCGACCAACTGGGACAGGTGGCGGGTCTCTTCGAGCAACGATTGGAATCGCTCAGGGCTGAGCGGAGTGACGCCATCGATCATGCCTTCCAGTTCACCTTGCAGGATGGTAAGGGGAGTGCGCAACTCGTGGGTCACATTGGCAAAGAAGCCGCGCCGCTGGGCGGCGGACCGGTCGAGCTGTTGAGCCATGCTATTAATGGATGCCGCCAGCCGGCGCAGCTCGGGCAGCCCTTGGAGGGAGGCCCGCGCCTGGTAGTCGCCGGCGGCCAGCCGATCGGTTGTGTCCAGCAGATCGTCGATTGGCGCTACCAGGCCGCGCAGCCAACGGCCGCTGCGGATGACCGACAGAATCCCACCGACAAACAACAACCCGACGCCGGCCAGCAGCAGGTAGGTGATGGTGGTGATGTCGGTTGCCAGTGTTTGCAGAAGCAGCAGGCTGGTGCCGCAGCCGAGCAAGACCAGAAACAGCCCCGTGAAGACCCGCAGCATGACCCGCGGGAACAGCCGGTGGCGGCGGCCATGCCAGCGCCGGCGCGGCGGCCAGGCCTCCTCGGGCGGCCACCACGGTGGCGGCCCGTTGTGCCGGCTAGGGCGATCGTGGCGGGTCTTGCGCCTTATCTCCGGGTCAGGATTCATCATTGAACCGATAGCCGACCCCGTAGATGGTCTGAATGTAGCGCGGCTGGCGCGGGTCGGGCTCCAGCTTGCGTCGCAGGTTCTTGATGTGGGCGTCGATCGCCCGTTCGTAGGATTCGATGGCGACGCCATGGATGGCGTCGAGCAGTTGGGCCCGGGTGAAGACCCGGCCAGGTTGCCGCAGCAGTGTAGCCAACAGGTCGAATTCGGTGGCGGTCAGCGTCACATGGCGCCCATTGACTGTCGTACGCATGCGGGCCAAGTCCATCTCGACCTGGCCGGCGCGCAGCTGTTGCCGCGGCGCCTCGGCCATTTCGGCCCGGCGCAGCACGGCCCGGGCCCGGGCCACCAATTCCTTCGGGCTGAACGGCTTGGTGATGTAATCATCGGCGCCCAGTTCGAGCCCGACGAGTTTGTCGGACTCCTCATCACGGGCGGTCAACATCAAGATGGGGACATTGCTCGTTTTGCGCAGCTGGCGGCAGACGTCCAGGCCGTCCATGCCGGGTAGGCCCAGGTCGAGCACGATCAGGTCGGGCGGATCGGCTTTGGCGGCCGCCAGCGCCGCCTGGCCGTCGGCGACGGCAGCAACGGCAAAGCCCGCGCTCTCGAAGTAGTCGCGGGCAATGCGTTGGATCTTGGGTTCGTCGTCGACGATCAGGACTGATTTCACGCTTGGACCTCATGGCGGCGGGGTCGGCCCGCCCCGCCACCCATGATACCCGTCCGCCGGGTCAGGCCGGGGCCTGGGGTCCTTCGCCTTCGGCCGGCATGGCGTGCAGCCGGCGGTGCCACTCGGCGACCATCGGCGGCACGCCCTCTTCCCAGTCCTCCTTGCTCCACTTGCCCTGTTTGTCATCCCAACCGCGTTTCCAGCCGTGCTTGCGGCCGTGATGGCCCCAGCCATGGCCAAAGCGGCGGCGCCAGCCCATAAAGCCGAGCCCAAAGAGCGGCATCAGCACCAACTGGGCGGCCAGCCGGACGACAAAGAGCAAGAGCAGCACGGCCAGCAGACCGGCCACCACAGGCGACGTCTCCAGGCCAAGGAACGAACCCTGGCTGGCGCCGGCGTTGTAGGCCCACACGCCGGCCCCGATCACCAGGCTGATCAGGAACAGTGTCACGAAGAATGGAACGATCCGTCTTCCGTGCATGAACATCAGATACCTCCTATGTGTTTGCATCTGAGGCTAGTATCCGAGGAAATTGTGAGTGAAAGATGAGTGGGGTTGGGAGGAAGTTGGGGAATGGGGAATGGGGATTGGGGATTAGGAAGGGCGATTTGCCCGGCACGTCCAATGACCTCCGAGGTCCACATGGGCGGGCTCGGAATCGTGATGCAATGTGTGGACCTCGGAGGTCATCATCAGTTCCTAGAGGGGCAAACACGCGTGCCCTACCAGTTTTTCGGGAAACGCCTCGGTCGTCAAACCCAACCGGTGGTGATCCGGATACATTCCTTGCCTGGTGCCTGGTGCCTGGTGCCTGTCGCCTGGGATCTCCTTCTAGATGGCCGACCGCCGCCGGCTATTCCAGCGGGGTCAGCTCAAACTGCCAGGTACAGGTGCCGGCCGCCGTCGTATAGCGATATTCGCCGCTGGCCGAACCGTCGGGCATGAGATTCCCGGTGTAGCCCTCCGAGCCGTCGCCCTTGCCTGTGCTGACATCGAAGAAGCCATCGGCGCGGTCAAGCGGCCCGACGTTCTCGTGCAAGCCGCCCTGAATGATCCACATTTGGGTTTCTTCGAGGCGGACCAATAGCTCGGGTACCTGGAAGTCACCCGTGCTGCCGCACCCCCCGGCGCCTTCCGTGAAGGTACCGCTGACCAGGTAGTCCCCGCCTGGGATGCGAATAAGCGGTGTCGGGGTAGGGGTTACCTCGGGAACTGGGGTAGGTCGGGGTCCGCTGTCGGCCGGGACAAAGCCTGCATCCCAGATCTGGCTCGACTCAGCCTCACCGATATCGAATACGTCGGTTTCGCCGGTTGCCGGATCTGGATCGCTGTCGACGGCATCGTCGTCACCCTGGTCCTGGGGCGCAATCGAGTAGTCTGGCGGTGCTTCGAAGACCAGGAAGTAGCTTCCTGGAGGCAGCTGGTCGAAGAGGTAAGCGCCATCGTCGTTGGTTTGCTGGCGTTCATCATACGATCCGTCTGACGACTGGAGGCCAACGGTCACGCCCGCAAGACCCTGTTCCCCGGCATCCTGAATGCCATCGCCATCTTCATCAACCCACGCCCGATCTCCAACGGAGGCGGTTTCTCCCACTTGCTGGTCTCCCACACCTCCCAGCGGATTGCAGGCGAGGATCGCGATCAAGCAGCTGAAGACCACGGCGAGGATTGGTGACGATTTCCGTTCGACTTGGTTAGCAGACATCACACTTCTCCCTCTCGGGACAGCCGAGATGCCGAATAGAGTACAAGCAACGAACCTTCAGGGCAAGCTATCGCTTAGGACGGTCCGTGGGTCGCCTAGGGAAGAACATGGATCGGATGAGAGCGGACGGCTGATCGCGGACGGCGGATCGCAAACCGACCTGCAGGGGCACATGGCGAGGCGCCCGATGCGGCCGATGACCTCCGAGGTCTACACAGGGCAATGCGATTCCGAAGCCTGCCTAGGTGGACGTCGGAGGTCGCTTGTTTCTCGACCCCGGCGGTCCG
>DASWJQ010000012.1:0-5678 GCA_036397095.1 Anaerolineales bacterium | reverse complement strand
GAGCCCGGCGGTGATTGCTGCGATCCATTCCATGGCGTTCCTCCCCTAATGATTGTGATAGTTGGTGACAAGCGGATCTGGTACCCGTGATGTTCTTCTTGTTCGCTGTTCCTGGTGCGTCAGCTTGCAGCGAAAAAGGGGGCAGAGGCTGGGCAGCCCCTGCCCCTTTCCTCCTGAGTCCTGACGAGTTTCACGCGGCGGCGGACGCCGGGTCCATGGCCGCATCCTGCAGGACGTGCTCCAAGCTGTGCCGGATATGTTCCTTTGGAGCAAACCCAACCAGGCGGCCTTGTACTTCCCCATCGGCGAAAACAATCAGCGTGGGAATGCCGGCGACGTCATAGCGCTGCGAGATGTCGGGATGCTCATCGACATTCAGCTTGGCGAATGCCGCAACGCCCGCCATCTCCTCAGCCAACGCTTCGAATTCCGGCGCCATCATCAGACAGGGGCCACACCAGGCCGCCCAGAAGTCAACAACGACCGGAAGTTCAGAGGCCAGAACTCGCTCACTGAAATCCTCGCTTGTAACGTGCATTACCGAACTCATACCTTCGCCTGCTCCTTCTACTGCTTCTAGCGGATAGACAACCTGAGGGGCCACATTCTTACGCGCCTTCTGACCAACCGAAGATCCTCCCGCAGCCTGCTCGGCCATCGCTGGTTGGTCAGCGGCCCAACAGCCGGTAGAACTCATCGCGCAGCCCGCGATCCGTTCGGAACGATCCGCGCTGAGCGGTCGTTGTCATGATCAGCCCGTGCTTCTTCACCCCTCGCAGGCTGGCACAAGAATGTTCGCCTTCGACAATAACCATGACGCCCGCTGCGCCAATGCTGTCCGCCAGGCCGTCGGCGATTTCGTTGGTCAGCCGCTCCTGGATCTGTAGCCGGTGAGCAAACATGTCGACAATCCGCGGGATCTTGCTCAACCCGATTACTCGATCGGTTGGCACGTAGGCAACGTGCGCTATCCCCGTGAAGGGCAGCATGTGATGTTCGCACATCGACTCGAAACGAATGCCGGTCGCAAGGATCATTTCACCGTCGCCATAGGCGGCCTGGAAACGTGCACCATTGACCACTTACTCCAGATCCTGCTGGTAGCCTTCTAACAGCTCGGCATACATCCGGGCGACACGTGCGGGCGTATCCCGCAGGCCGTCCCGCTCCGGATCCTCACCGACGCTTGCCAGGATGGTCGTCACGGCTTCTCGGACGCTGGTCTCAGGGTCCAGGATCGGCACTCGCGTCTGAACATCCGTCAGCTCATGGGTTTCCGTGAATAGATCACCGCCACGCGCTGCAACCCCATTTCTTGCCATGCCTACCTCCACAGACCTTGGTCTCGTCTCGCCCATTCCGACAACACGAAGCTGTGTCTTCTTACCGATTGGCCGATCGGGTCAGTTGGTAAACCGCTGGACGGCGGTGGCCGGGTGCTAGAATGCCCCCGGAGGCAAGATCTTGTCCCAGAATACGGCTCGATCAAGGTCAAACGAGGCCTGGCTGGCGGATCTGAGTTCAGATGGCCAGGATCGCGAGCAGGCGCTGGCGGACCTGCGCCAGCTTCTGTTGGCGGGCTTGCGGCGTGGTTTGACCAAATGGCTGGAGCCGTACTCGGACGAGCTCGAAGGGCTGGCCGAAGAGACCACACAAGAGGCGTTGTTGCGTATCCTGGACAGGCTTGAGACCTTCGAGGGGCGCAGCCAATTCACAACCTGGGCCTACAAGGTTGCCATCCATCTGGCATTGAGTGAACTACGCCGCAAGCAGTGGCGGGACGTCTCGCTTGATGCCATGCTCGATCCCGAAGCGGGGCCGGCGACCAGCTTGGTCGTGGCCGACGACAGACCAGGACCCGAAGCCATTGCGGAACAACGTGACTTATTGGAACGGGTTGGCAGGATTGTCGGCGACGAGCTCAGTGACCAGCAGATGGCCATGATGGAGGCGATCACTGTCCGCGGCGTGCCGATGGAGGCACTGGCCCAGAAATTGGGAATCGAGCGCAACGCACTCTACAAGCGAATGCACGACGCCAGGCTCAGATTGAAGCGCCGCTTAATGCTGGAGGGCCTGGATCCGGCCGACGTTCTGGCCGTCTTCGAAACAGGTAATAGCGAGCCTGGTCAGGTCGTCAAGAAAGGCGATGCCTAAGATGACGGGAATCTTTCAACGCCTCGCCGGCTGGTTCGGCAAACGAACAGGCGACGGCCGGCCACCAACCGCCGCAAGTCTGGTGAACGTGGCGCGTCAGCTGGCCAGCACGCAGGCCAATGAATACGACTGCCGGCAGGTTTATCTTCTGCTTGACCAGTATGCCGAAGCGGTCGCAGCCGGCCGCGACGGAACGCCCTGGATGGAGCGAATCCACGACCATCTGGCCCGCTGCCCCGATTGCCGCGCCGAGTTCGAAGCCCTACTCCACATCCTGACGACTGAATCCACGTAAGACAACCCCAACCGACCTCGTCCAGATTGTAGACATCGGATTCGCAGGGCCGTGCCCTGCCGAATGAAGGAGTGGTCGGTTGCCATGAAATCCCTTGGCTTCCTTGTCATCACTGGCTTGTTGCTGACAGGTTGCGCCGGCCCGGCGTCACTGGCCTCCGACGAAGAATCCATACCGACCGGCGGCGCTCCCTCAGAGGTCGCCGGCGATCCAACCCAACCCCCAACCGCTGCGCCTGGCGACAGCCTGCTGTTCCCCCCGGCTGGCGCAGCCCTTGAGTTCACAACCGACTTCAGCCTGCATAGCGTTGATTACCGGGAGATCCTGTCTGGCGGTCCGCCCAAGGATGGCATCCCGGCCATTGATGAACCATCCTTTGTATCGCTGGAGCAGGCCGACGAATGGTTGGCGCCCAACGAGCCGGTGATCGCCTTTGAGGCTGGCGGCGAGGCGCGCGCCTACCCCCTGCAAATCCTGGTCTGGCATGAAATCGTGAACGACACGGTCGGCGGGGTCCCGGTGTTGATCACCTTTTGCCCACTGTGCAACACGGCAATTGCCTTTGAGCGCACGGTGGAGGGCCTGATTCTCGACTTTGGCACAACCGGACGCCTACGCTATAGCAACCTCATCATGTACGATCGCCAGACCGAGACCTGGTGGCAGCAAGCCAGCGGCGAGGCCATTGTTGGCCAAATGACCCGAACACAGTTGAAGTTCTTGCCGGCGCCGATCGTCGCCTGGCAAGACTTCCAGGCCGAATTCCCAGCCGCGCGAGTGCTGTCGCAAGACACCGGCTTCAACCGGCCCTATGGAGAGAACCCGTACCGGGGTTATGACGATATCAACCGGTCGCCGTTCCTGTATGACGGCCCTGAGACCCCCGATCAGCTCCCGGCGATGGCCCGCATCCTGGCTGTAGAACTCCAGGGCGACTCGGTTGCCTTTGCCTATGACCTCCTGGCTGAACGAGGCGTGGTCAATGCCGCTGTCGGCGGCGAACCGATCGTCGTGATGTGGCAGCCGGGCACGGCTTCGGCACTCGATACCGGGCAAATCGCCCAGGGCCGCGATGTGGGCGCCGCCACCGCATATTCCCGGGTGAGCAATGGGCAGGTCTTGACGTTTGTCTTCATCGATGGGGTTATCGAGGACGAACAGACCGGCAGCAGCTGGAACTTGTTCGGTTTGGCGTTCGATGGCCCCTTGTCGGGCAGCCGTTTGGAGCCAGTCGTGGGCGTAAACCATTTCTGGTTTTCGTGGGTGGCGTTCAAGCCCGAGACTCGTGTCCATCTCGCCGAATCTAACTAATCGGCACCCGCCTTCTATTCTGGAAGCAACGGACCTACTACCAGTAATGCCGGCTCGGCCGGGTGGCCGCACACGCATGCCCACGCACAACCCGCAGCCCGGGCGCAGAACCTCCTCGCAAGCGTCCAGCTATTTTCAAACTAGGTCTGACCCAGGATGATCCCATTCGGTTGCGAACGGGCTGTCGAAAGCCTCGGTACAGCAGTCATGGACTGGCCACTACGGCTCGCCCCGCCGGACCTGACAGCCGATCTGGTCTGCCGGGCATTCGATCTCGACCCCGCCTGGGTAAGGGTAGTCCGGCAAGGAAATGGAAGCGAACGTGCCCTGCCAGGCCGGCGGAATCTGCGGATCCCAGATCAGGTCGCCCGTTCGCCAGTCGGCCTCGGCGCCAAAAATGACCCGGGCGACTGCGCTGGCGAGCACCCCGTTGGTCCAGCCAAAGCCGGTTTGCGGATCATAGCGACCGGCCGGCCGGCGCCCAGGATCCACCACGTCGAACCGCTCCCAAAACACCCCTGTCTCGGCATGGCGGCCGGCCACGAGCGTCGCCCACTTGTAGGCGAGGCGGGCGCCGTCCTCGTGATAACCGTAGCGGCGCAGACCTACCATCGTGTACCAGTGGGAATAGGCCCACCCTACCGGGTAATTGTGCTGCGTGTTGTCGGCCCAGCCGGGTTCACACGATGCCAGGCCATGCTCGGTTTCAAACAACGGCAGACTTTCTTGGAGCCGGGCAGCCTGGACCACGGTCGCCACCCCGGCCCATAGTGTGACATAGGCCGACAGGCAGCGAGGTGTGCCGGCAAGCGCGGCCCCAGTCGTCAAGTCATAGTCAAGGAAGAAGCCGCTAGCTTCGTCCCAGAAGTAGGCCTCGATCAGGCGGCGGCGTTCCTCGGCTCGCTGCTGCCATTGGTCGGCTTCCTCTATCCTGCCCAGCATCCGGGCAAATTCGACCAGGTCGACTTCGTAGCGGTAGAGCTGAGCGTTGAGGTCGACCGGCAGCACCTGGCGCGCGTTGCTGCCGAAGCGAGGCGTGTTATCCCAGCCGGATTCGGCGACCGCCCGGAAGTGCGGTGTGTCGGGAGTCGTCAGGCAGCCGGCGCCGGTGTCGTCGTAGTAGCGGCTCAGACCGGTCTCGGGAACCAAATGCGGTTCGGTGGTCCAATAACCTTCGTATTCGGTTACCGCCGCCTGGTAGGCGCGGGCCAGCCAGGCCTCGTCCTGCACATAGCCGTACACCTCCTGGATGGCGGCCGTCAGGTAAGGCGGCTGCGAGCGCGAGTCGCACACGGTGTCCGGCGCGACGTAGTTGGGAACAAAACCGTAGGCTTCGATCAAGGCTATGAAGTTGTCAACGATCCCTTTGGCCAGCTGCCAGTGGCCCTGAGTGACGAGGCCAGTCATCAGGAAGTAGGAATCCCAGTAAAAAAACCAATCGAAGAAGCCGCCAGGCACAATGAAGTCCCCAGGCAGCGGAAAGGCCGTCGTGTGGTGGCCCGGCCGAGTCAGGTCGGACCAAGTCGCCTCGACCGCATAGAAGGCCGTGTCGAGCTTTTCGTCCGGCGTCTCGAGCCGCAGCCGGTCGATTGCCGTGGCCAAATCCGGCGTTGGCGTCGTCAGATAATGGGCAACCGCCTCAGGCTGGATCAGCTCGATTTCGCGCCAGGAGACGTGAGCCGGGCCGGCCGTGGTCTCAATGCGCACAAAGCGAATGCCGGACAGCGGCCTGGCTGGCAGGAAGTCGAGAATGGCACCATCCCTTGTGGTGCCCGCCAGCTCGGCCACCAGCACGTCGTCCCCTTGCGTTGTCCGGAGCAGGATGCGATGGGCGGTCAGACCCGGCAGCGACTGGTAGACGTGTAGACGGATCAGACCAATGTCCATGGGATTTTTAAGATCGATCTCGATCCAT
>DASWJQ010000011.1:0-45069 GCA_036397095.1 Anaerolineales bacterium | reverse complement strand
TTGCCAGGGAGTGCCAATCAGCGGAAGCAGGAAATGGTCCAGGCCGATGAAACCACTGACCTTCCAGGCCAAGATCAGCCCCACGCTCAGGGCGAACAAGACCGGATTGACTGAGGCCGATCCGGCCATCATGAAGTTCCAGTTCATGAACCCGCCGAAGAAGGCGGCGATGCCGGTAAACGCGCCCAGGATCAGCGCGATGCCAACCAGCAGCTCGCCGGCGACTACTAGTTTGGCGAACCAGGTGTAGGCTTGCGCATCCAGCATCATCTGCAGAAAGCTGCGGTACCAATCGAAAGCGATCACCGGCCGCCCCTCGGCCGGTATGGCCACCGCCCCGGTCCAGAAGCCCTTGAGGGCTGCGCCGGTCGTAACCCAGGCGGGATTGGTGATTTTGTGGCTGGCTGCTTCCACCCATTGCCAGCCCAGCCAAATGCGGACCGGCAGCCACAGCCAACCGGCCAACCGCTCGTTGAGCAGGGTCTTGACCAAGGGCGGATCCTTGACAACCTGTCCCTTGCGGGTAATGACTGTGCTCATCTCTCAGCCTCCGTGTTTACTGATTTGGACCATCGAGGGACCGTGCGTTACGTGTCCCGATGTCAAGTATCGAGGATGAGGTGGGCTGCTTGAAGGGGCGATCGACCCTAACCGGTTGGGGTCAGGCGACCCTGATTGATGAGGAGACGGCGGCGCGCAAGCCTATTGGCGCAGTTCGGTACCGCAGCTGCGGCAGAATTTGTCGCCGGCTTGGGTCTGGGTGCCGCAAGCATGGCAATAGCGGGCCCTGCTTGGTGACGGCCTGCGCCGGACAGAGCGAACCCTGGAGGGCCGGCGGCGGCGGTACCACAGGGCGCCGGCCGCGGCCAACGCCAAACCGGAAGCTAGCGCCACGATTGCCGGCGCCACGGAGCCCGGGTTGGCCGCCGTAGGCTCTGTGCCGGCGGCCAACAGGTCGACCGTCAGCTCATCGATCGGCCGCACATAGCTGACGGTGACCGACACCGGCTGCCCCTCTGGCCACGCGCCGAGAGCTGACGAAACGACGGTCAGACCCCGGTTGTTGGTTGTCTCCGTCTGCGGCGCCGGTGTGACCGTCAACGCCGATGCACCGGGTGGCTGCTGCACGTCATAGCCAAGAGCCCCGACGGCTACCTCGGCCGGCCACACATACGTAAAGGAGCGCTGGGCTCCGTCGATCGCCAATTGGGCATAGTACTCAAGCCAAATCGACCTCGATTGGGATTCGATGTTGATAATGGCCCAATCGCCTTGGACGGTGCGTACGAAGTTGGCGTCAACCAACCCGCCAGCGCCGTCGGCAAAGGCGACGGCGTGAGGTTGGCCAGCCGCAGCTGGTATCGGCAATTGGATCGTGGTGGGGACGGGTACGTCGGGCGGCAATTGTGCTTGCAGGATGACGAGCACGGACCGCTGATCGTACTCGGGCCACATTGAGACTTGCAGGCTGGCCAGCCTGGTGGGCCCTTGTGCTGCCGCCACCGCCGGCAGCACGAGGGCGGCCAGCATCAAACCTGCAGCCAGCCAACGTTTCATCGCAGGGATGGGCTAGGCGCGGCGGTAGTACACAACCAGGGTAACCACGCCCAATGCCACCAGGATGCCGAGCACGACCAGGCTGGTGGTCAGGCTGAGCGGTCCTTCGGGGGCAGGCGTGGGGGTTGCGGCTGCGCTGGCTGGGGACAGGGTTAGAACGTAGGCAGTCACATCCTGGATTTCGCCGGCGGTCAGGGGCCCACCGCCGTCCTGTGACCAGGCGGGCATCGTCGAGCCATTGATCCCCGACGACACCACCTCATGGATGTAGGCATACGGCTCGACCCCCGGCCAGGATTTGGCCAGTGGGGCACCGAAGCGGCCCCGGCCCTCATCCCCATGACACATCACGCAGTTCAGTTGATAGACCAGGGCCCCATGCTCGGGGTCGCCTTCGATGTCCGGCAGCGGTTCGATCGCCGGCGGCACGTAGGTTGGCAGCGGTTCGATCGGCTCGGTTCCGCCAATGGCCAGCGCGATGTAGGCAACGATGTCATCGATGTCCTGATCGGTCAGCGGGCCGCCCCGGTCTTCACTCCAGGCCGGCATGACCGATCCGTCGATGCCGTTGGCAATGGTCTGGCGCATGGCGGCTCCGGGGTCAATGCCCGGGAACTCGTCCAACGCGGCGCCGATTCGTCCCTGCCCATCGGTCCCGTGACATACGGCGCAGTTCTCGACAAACAGCTCTCCGCCCCGTTCGACATCGCCACCCTCCTGGGCCGAGACGACGCCGACCACGGTCAGGCAGAGCAGCAACGATAGCGCAATCCACCATGACCTTTGCATGTGCATCGAATTTCCTCCCCGTCCGATCAGGAGCAGGGCCTTGGATGATCCGTGGCCGTCCCAGTCCGCACGCCGGGTCGATCGATGATGCAAAGACGCAGTCGCCGAGGGGCGGCGGCGCCCGCTGGCCAGGACCGCCTTAACCTAGCGGAACGTTTCCATGTAGACCAGGATATCGGCCAGATCTTGCGGTGTCAGCCGCCGGCCATAGTCGCCGGGCATAACGCTGGGATCAAATCCCTCGACGACAAAGGCATTGGGCATGATGATCGACTCGACCAGGTATTCATGCGCCGAAGTCGCGCCGCCGGTGTAATTGTCCTGCTCGATCCGCTGGGCGGCGCGCTCGGCGACAGCCGGCATCCCATCCGCGGCGGCCCAAGCCGGACCGGTTGATGAAAGCACGTGACAGGCGGTGCAGCCCAACGAGCCTTCAGCCAACGTCTGACCATTCTCGGCGTCGCCCGCAGGCAGCTCGACGGTGATATCCGTCCCGACCGCCTCGTCCTCGGGAATCGAGGGGGTTGGGCCGGCCTCGGCCAACGCTGTCTGCTCCCAATTCATGACGAACTGGACCAGCGACTCGATCTGGTCCGGGCGCAGAGGCCCCCCGTACTCCCGGCTCCAGGTGGGCATGCGCTGCGGATATGAGGTGCCTTCGCTGGGGACCGGCCGGCCGGCGGCGATGGTGCCACGCACGTAGTCCTCGACGGTGCCGGCGTAGCCGATTGCCTGTAGTCGGCTGCCGTTGAACAGATCGGCCGCGTTCAAGCCCGGCGCCACACCGGGGATGCCCCGGCCCTGTGGGCCATGGCAGGTGCGGCAGTTGTTCTCAAACAGCGACGCGCCGTTCTCGATTTGGCGGGCGTGAAAGGCCGCGTCGAAGCGTTCCATGCGGGCCGGCTCCTGTACTGCAAGGACGGCGGCCACGGCTGTCGCCAGGATCAGGGTGCCTAGTCCAAGTCCGATGTACCACTTCATGGCTGGCTAGCCTCCGAACCTGGTAGTGACTTCATGGGCGCTGTCCCGGTGGAAGTATGTAGACTGGCTCGACTCGGTTTGTTCACCGGTCTCAATTGAGTCCCACAGCACGCGCAATGTGACTTTGCGCAAACCGGACTGCCAGTTCTCCACCACCATGATGCCCTCGGCGTTGGGCAGGGTTTCCCCATGCTGCTGCAGGCTCTCTTCGAACAGGTGCAGCACATTGCGCAGGGCAGGCGTCGGTGCTTGCTGCCAGTTGGCCGCCTCATACGTGCCGGCCTCAAACTCATCCCACTCGGAGGTCAGCAGAGGCCCGGGGTGCGTTTGGGGCAGCAGTTCGGCCAGCACTTCCTGATCGGCCGACGACTGCACGGCGTACCACGGAGTTCCCATGAAGGACAGTATGGCCAGAACAAAGACCGAAACGGCTGCACCGGACAGGCCGATGCGCCGGGCGGCGTAGCGCCGGTTGGGGCCCAGTTCGAAATAAGGGAAGACCACACTGATCGTGGTAATGGCGCCAGGGACAATGACCCCCCAAATCACCTTGTCGCCCAGCTTGAGCATGCCCTGCAGCCACAGGAAGTACCACGGCGCAGTCGTGTGCAGCGGCGTGACCTGTGGGTCGGCATGCGGCTCGAGCGGCGCATGATAGAACCAGGCAGAGGTGACGATCAGCAACAAAGTGAGCCCAGCGACATAAAACAACTCGCGGGTGGCAATTGTCGGCAGGAAATACTCACGCTTGTCGAGCGGCACTTTCTTGGCCGTATCCTCGCCGATGCTCTCATCTTCGGGCGCCAGGCTGTGCCCGTGGATGACCACCTTGTAGTAGTGCACGCCGAACAGCACCAACGCCGCCAGCGGCAATCCAATCACGTGCAGGAGATAAAAGCGCAGCAAGCCGTTGGCCCCGATGTCGGGGCCGCCGCGGACCAGCAGGTTGAGCGTCTGGCCGACGACTTCCGGCGGGAAAGCCTCGGCCATGGAGGCGCCGATAGTGACGGCCCACAACGACAACTGGTCCCACGGCAGCAGGTAACCGCTGAAGGACAGCACGAGCGTGACCCACAACAGCAGCGCGCCGGTCGCCCAGGTGAACTGGCGGGGCTTCTTGTAGGAACCGGTGACCAGGGTGCGCAGCATGTGGAGCGCGACGACGGCCACCATGACCTCGGCGCCCAGCCGGTGCATATCGCGCATCAGGCGGCCAAAGGGGACGGTGCTCAGGATGTCGACCATGTTCTGGTAGGCGACCAGGGGGGAGGGGGTGTACCAAAACATGAGATAGACGCCGGTGATGATTTCAAAGGTGAGAAAGAAGGTGGACAGCCAGCCCAAGCGGAAAGAGGGGTACAGGCCGGTCACCAGATTGTTGTAAAAGCCGGGCCGCATGTGCAGCCAGAAGCCATCCGCATGCGGCGTCAGTCGTGGATTGGGCCGCCCGGCTTCATCGCCGCGCAGCATGCCGCGCAGCGCCGGAATGTCGAGGCCGGCCGTAACTCGGCGCACGCTGTCATTGGCCGTGTCCTCAATCGTCTGACGGACACCCTTTTCCTTGATGTCATCGAGGATGGGGATGTGAGGTTCAAAAATGCCGCGAATGAAGTCCATGCCGGCCTCCGCCTACAGTCCGCCGCCGGGGGCCGTGTTGGGCGCACCCTGGACACGCCGGCCAGTGTCGACTCGCAGGCTGACGGCATCGGGGGGGACATTGATAGCCGTGCCCTCCCTGCCGTCCATCGCCGGTTCGGTCCGAGTCAGAACGTTGCCTTCGGCATCAACGGCTTCAATGATGAATACATCCAGGTTGCGGTTGGCCGGGCCGTCAATGCGACTGCCCGTCAGCAGATACTTGGAACCGTGACACGGACATTCGAAACGATCGTTGGTGGCCACCCATTTGTACAGGCAGCCCAGGTGGACGCAAACCTTGTAGAGCGCCTTGACCCCCTGCTGCACGGGATAGACTTCTGGCTGACGTGGGTCATCAAGGATCGAATCGCCGTTGTTGACCAACCAGAAGCGACCTTCGGGGAAATCGGCCGGCCCACTGTTGGGCTGCGGGATCAGGTCGAGGCCAAGGGTGAAGACTCCACCGAACTCGCCTTCCTGGAAACGCGGCAGCGCAAACCAGATGGTGGCCCCGCCTGTGCCAGCCATGAAGACGGCCATCGACGCCCCCCACAGGTAATAAAGAAACTCCCGGCGCGTAAGCGGGAGGGACGTTTCGGCTAGTTCTTCGGCCGGCGACTCGGCCCGAGCCTCCGCGTCAGCCATCGGCAGCACTCCTTCTCCTGTCAAGGATTGTGAAAACCGGGCGCTGTCTCGACTTGCGCAACACCCGGATTAGGGGGCCTGACGCCACACAAGTGATATTAGTAACATACTGGACAAAGCGTGTCAATTATCCACCAGACCGGTCGAAATGCCAATCGCAGACGGAGGCCAAAGCCGGCTGAGTATAATGGCTCGGATGTCGCACACGCAACTCTCGCCGCCGCGGTTGATCCAGACTAAGTCTGAGCTGGAATCCGTCCTGGCCGAGCTTGACCAACCCCTGTTGGCGGTCGATACCGAATCCAACAGCCTGCATGCTTACCATGAGCAAGTATGCCTGATTCAATTCTCGACCGAGCATGCTGACTACCTGATCGATCCGCTAGTGATCGGCAACTTGCAGCCTCTGGCCGCGCTCTTCGAAAATCCCGCCATCGAGAAGATCTATCACGCCGCCGAGTACGACATTATGACGCTGAAGCGGGACTTCGGCTTTGCGCAAAGCAACCTGTTCGACACCTACGTCGCCGCCCGGACGCTGGGCTGGGACCAGTCCGGCCTGGCCAGCATCCTTGAGAGCCAATTCGGCGTGCGCCAGGAAAAACGTTATCAGCGAGCCAATTGGGCACGGCGTCCACTGCCGGAGGATATGCTGAACTACGCCCGCCTCGACACCCATTATTTAATCCCCCTGCGCAATCAGCTGCGCCCAGCGCTGGTCGAGGCCGGCCGGTTGGAGGAGGCCGTCGAAGCCTTCGATCTGCTGACCCACGCCCCGGCCCACACCAATGGCTTCGATCCGGACGGTTTCTGGCAGCTCGGGGATACGCGCAACTTGAACGGCCAGCAGGCGGCCATTCTGCGTGAGCTTTACCTGTTCCGGGAGAAAGAAGCCGAGCGGCGCGACGTTCCTAGCTTCCGCATCGTCGGGAACCGAGCGCTGTTGGCTCTGGCCAAAAACCCGCCGGCCAAGCTAGAGGAGCTGGATCAGGTCAAGGGGTTTTCGGGGCCGCGGCTGGATCGCTATGGGTCGGCCCTGATGCAGGCCATCGTACAAGGTAGGCAAGCCAATCCGCCCCAGCGGCCGCGGCCGCCGCGCGCCAGCGACGAGGTGCGCAAGCGCTACGACCGACTGCGCCAATGGCGCAAACGGACCGCCCAGCAGCGATCGGTCGACTCGGACTTGATCCTGCCTCGTGACTACTTGTGGGAGATTGCCAGGGCCAATCCCAACTCAAGCGGCGCGCTGCGTAGCCTGATGGAACCGCTCGAGTGGCGCTTCAACACCTACGGAGCCGACATCCTAAAACTTCTTCGCTCTTGACGAAAGATCGAGGCTGACCAATGCAAATTGGATTTCACGGGGCCGCCCAGACGGTGACCGGCTCGCGCCACTTATTGACGGTCAATGGACATCGCTTGCTCCTGGAGTGCGGCCTGTACCAGGGCCGGCGGCGCAAGACCTTCGAGGTGAACGCTTCGTTCCCGTTTGCGCCCAACGACGTTGATGCCGTAGTGGTCTCCCACGCGCACATCGACCACATTGGCAACCTGCCCAACCTGATCGGCCAGGGGTACGAGGGGCCGATTCATGCCACCCATGCCACCCGCCGTCTGACCGACCTGCTCTTGCGCGACTCGGCCCACATCCAGGAGGAAGACGCCGAGTACTTGAATCGCAAGCGACAACGCCAGGGTGAGGAGCCCATCGACCCGCTGTACACCAGCCAGGAGGCCGCCGTGGCCGTCCGTTACCTCACCGGCCATGACTACGACCGGCCGTTTGAGGCCGTGCCCGGCGTGCGCGTCACCTTTGTCGAGGCCGGCCACATCCTGGGATCGGCCGGTGTCCTCCTGGAGATCGAGGAGCAAGGACGGACGACTCGCTTGATGTTCAGCGGCGACATCGGCCGCCAGCAGGCGCTCTTGCTGCGCGACCCGGTCCAGCCTGAACAGGTCGATTTCCTGATCATGGAGTGCACGTACGGTGATCGGCCCCATCATTCCCCCCAACAAGCCTACGATGAGCTGCAGGCGTCAGTGGCCCGAACCATCGACCGGGGCGGCAAGATCATCATCCCGGCCTTCGCCGTCGGACGGACCCAGGCTCTGGTTTACTCGCTGCACCTGATGTTCGAACGGGGCGAACTGCCCTGGCTGCCGGTATTCGTTGACAGCCCGCTGGCGATCAACGTGACCACGGTCTTCCGCGAGCATCCCGAGTGTCTCGATGAGCAGGCGCAGGCCTTTATCCAGAGCGATCCACACGGTGCCGCCTTTGGCTTTGACGACCTGAAGTACACCCTGACAGTGCAGGAAAGTAAGGAAATCAACCATCTGGATGGCCCGGTCGTCATCATCTCCGCCTCGGGGATGGCCGAGGTCGGCCGCATACTTCATCACCTGAAGAACAACATTGAGGATCCGGCCAACACCGTGCTCATCAACTCGTGGATGGCGCCGCACACCCTGGGCAGACGACTGGTAGATGGCGAGAAGCGCGTCAGGATTTTCGGCAAGAACTACGACGTCAAGGCCGAGGTGGTGCGCATTGGCGGCTTCTCGGCCCACGCTGGCCAGCATGCCCTGGTCGACTACGCCCTGGCCAGCCGTGAGACCCTGGAGCGGATCTTCCTGGTGCACGGCGAAGCGGGACCGGCCCAGGCGTTGACGGAACAATTGGCCGGAGCTGGCGTTGACCAGGTCCACTATCCGGCCTGGGACGAAGTTGTCGACCTGACAGGGTCCTGAGCCACGGCCGACCCCCCATCCGCCAGGCGCCGACTCCGTTATAATCCGCCGTGGAGAGGTGCCGGAGCGGACGAACGGGGCGGTCTCGAAAACCGTTGTGGTCCTCGTGGCCACCGAGGGTTCGAATCCCTCCCTCTCCGCTGAAGCCCGGCGCGCGATCCGCCGCCGTCCATGGCCTCGACATCCGTCGGGGCCATTGTGTTTTCCCGCTCCACATTTCGGTCGCGCCCGGCCACCGTCCTGACCCCGGAGGTCAAGAACAAGACAACGTATAGGTGGGGAGAAGATCATCCGCCGGCCGCAACAATCCGCCGCCATCGCCGGACCGCTGTAGGGACGCATGGGTCGAATCCGTGACCGCCCTCCCCCGCATCAATATTACAGACCTAGGTTGGAGATGGGTGCCCGGCTTAGGAGGGAACTTGCAGAGCCTCCAGCCGGCGCATGGTGGCCGCAATCACATCGAACCCGCCCTGCCAGAAGCTGGCCCGGCGCACGTCGACGCCAGCCCGATCGAGAATGTCCATCGGCGCCGCCGAACCGCCAGCCCGCAGGATGTCGAGGTAGGCCGGTTTGAAGCTGTCGCCTTCCTGCTGATACCGCTGATACAACGACAGTACCAGCAGCTGGCCAAAGGCGTACGCGTAGACATAGAACGGGCTGTTGTAGAAGTGCGGGATCGACACCCACTCGTAGCGGAACTCATCAGCCAGCTCGAGCGTATCCCCAAACTGACCCGTCAGGTTCTCCAAATACAACCCCGACAGGTCATCGACCGAAGCCCCTTGGCGGATCGCCTGGTGGGCCGTCTTCTCGAACATGGCGAAGTACGCCTGGCGCATGATGGTGGCGTAGTTGTCGTCCAGTTGGCGCAAGATCAGATCACGTTGGACCGCCGGATTGGGATCCTGCGACAACATCCGGTCAACCAACAGCATTTCACTGAAAGTCGAGGCCGTTTCGGCCAGCGGCAGGGATGAACTCTGGGTTAACGCATTATGGTCGGAGGCCAGCAGGGAGTGCACGGCGTGGCCCAGCTCATGGGCAATGGTAGCCACGTCCCTTGCCTTGCCCTGGTAATTGGCCAGGACATATGGCGTCAGGTCGGGCGTGACCGTGGCGCAAAACGCGCCGTCGCGCTTGCCCTTGCGCACCTGGCTGTCGATGTGGTCCTCGTCAAGCACACGGGTAGCCAGCGCCGCAACCTGTGGGTCGAACTCTTCGAAGCTGGCCAGGATGCGGTCAATCGCTTCCTGGTACGGGTAGTCCACATCCGCTTCGGCCACTGGAGCATAAACATCGTAGCGCCGCAGCTTGTCCATTCCCAGCCATTCGGCCTTCAATTGAAAGTAGCGCTGGAACAACGGCGCATTGGCCTGGCAGACGTCAAGCAGTGTGTCAACGACTTCGTCCGGCACGTGATTGGCCAGATTGCGCACGGCGATTGGGTTGTCGAAGCCGCGCAGTTGGACTTGCTCACTGTGCCAGTCGCGCACGATTGCCTGATAGATCTGGCCGAGCACCGGTGCCTCGTCGCCGTACACGCGGTACATTTCCTGGTAGGCGCCCGCTCGCAAGTCGGGGTTGGGTCCCATGACATAGGTGCTCAGTTGGCCGCGGGTGAATTCGCGCTCTTCGCCATCGACATCTAGACGGAACACATAACGGTTGGTGATCGAGGCGTATAGGGTGACCAGGGCGTGGGGACCGTTGACATCCTTCAGGTTGATGATCTTCTCTTCGGGCTCGGTCAGTGTGTAGGGCTTCTGCAGCCGCAGCGCCTCGAGCCAGTAGACGTAATCACCGGCTTCGCTGAGAAGGCGCTCGGCTTCCTCATCGGCCAACGCTTTCCACCACAGCTTGAAAAAGAGGGTCCGGTTGTCGACTTCGGCCATCAGTTGGCGCATGCGGGCCTGGAAGGTCTGAGCGCGCTGGTCCTGCGTGTCGGCCGAAAATCGCAGACCGGCGTAGGCGGCCAGCCGCGACAGCTGGCGGCTGATCCCTTCGTACCCGTCGAGGAACTGTCGCAGGGTTTGGCCTCTGGTTTCGCTCGACAGTTCCGGACGCAAGGCTTCGAGCGCCTGCACATTTGTCTCGACCCGTTCAATGGTGGCTTCAATTTGGAGGTCTTCGAACGACGAGAACAACTCGTCCAGATTCCATGCTTGGACTTGGTAGGTTTTGGTGGCCATCGGGCGCTCCGCGAAGTTGGGTCGATGAGGAGGCGTAAGGATACCAGACGGACCTGCATTCGGCGCCCATTCTTGACCGCTTCTGGCGGACGGCATATACTGCCCCCACAGCCGAAGTGGCGGAACTGGCAGACGCGCGCGACTCAAAATCGCGTGGAGCAATCCGTGTGGGTTCGACTCCCACCTTCGGCATCTAGCAGGGTTCTTTTGGGACCGTCCGAGAGGGCGGTCCTTGCTTTCTTCTCGCCTTATTCTCGACCCCGGCGTCATGACGATGCGCGGCCAATCCCGGATACAGCCCGTCGGGGCGCATTGCAATGCGCCCCGACAACGGTCCGTCGTTGGCGGCAGATCCTTCGCCTCCGATGGGTCGTTGCCATCCCGACCTGGTAGGGCACGCTATATCGTGCCCCTGCATCGGTTCCTGTGCCGCGGTCGGCGGTCGGCGGTCTGCGGTCTTCCCTTTCGTCCACCGGCCTCATTGCTCCCGCACCCCGCCTGTGGCACAATCCGCCCGGATGATGTCGATCTCGCTTGTTGATCCCCGCGTCCGAATCGCCCTTGGCCTGATCGTCGGACTGGTCGCCGGCCTGCTCTACGGCTGGCTGATCCAGCCCGTCGAGTTCGTCGACACCACTCCCGACTCGCTGCGCGCCGACTACCGCACCGACTATGTCCTGATGGTGGCCGAGGCGTTCCAGGCCGAGCAAGATCTCAATCTGGCCAGCCGCCGGCTGGCCGTCCTTGGGCCGGCGCAGCCGCACACGATGGTAGAGACGGCGCTGGTTTACGCCCAAGAAGAGGGATTCAGCCAATCCGATTTGGCTCGCCTGGAGAATCTTGCCGACGAGCTCGCCCGCCGCGGTGGTACACCGGAGATCGGCGGTCCATGAACTGGCGTGATTGGCTCCCCAGCCTGGCCGCCGCCGTCGTCGGGGTCGGCCTGGGCTTGTTCTATGCCTGGTCGGCCAACCCGGTGGAATACGTTGACACCGCCCCCAGCACATTGCGCCAGAGCTATCGGCAGGACTACCTGGCCCTGATCGCCTCCGCCTACGGCGCCACCGGCGACCTGGCCCGCGCCGAGGCCCGCCTTTCCCTGTTTGAGCTTGACCGGCCGGCCGAAGAATTGACCGCACTGGCCCAGCGCCGCTCAGCCGGCGACGGACCGGCGTCGGAGGCGGAAGCGCTGGCCCAGCTGGCCGCCGACCTCGGTCAACGCCCCACGCCGCTGGCCATCACACAATCACCAGCGGCCACCGTCACCCGGTCACCAGCCTCCGCCGCCTCGGCCACCCCAACCCGGGCGGCAACCGCCCTCCCCAGCCGCACACCCACAGCGGGCCCCCCGTTCAGCCTGCGCCAGCGGCAGGCCGTCTGCCAGCCAGCGCTGACCACTCCGCTCCTCCAAGTCGAGATTGCCGACGCCGCCGGCAATCCGGTTCCGGGAATTGAGGTGTTCGTGTTGTGGGATCAGGGGGAAGACCACTTCTTCACCGGGCTCAAACCCGAGCTCGGCATCGGCTATGGCGACTTCGCCATGCAGCCGGAGGTGGTCTACACGGTGCAGTTGCCCCAGGGGGCCGATCCGGTGCGCCAGGTGCAGTCCGAGCCGTGCGAAGCGGTTGACGGCGCAAGCTACCCCGGCTCGGTGTTGCTGATTTTCGAACAACCCAACAACTAGCCGGTTTCGTCGCTAACCAGCCTCGGTTTCGCTGCCGCCTTCCTCTTCGAGCACCGGCTCGATCTCGACCGGCGGCGCCAGGCCCAGATCGAGTTGGTCCTCCATGGTGATCTGGCCGCGCATGAAGGCGCCCTCCTCGGTCGAAAAGGACGTCGTCACCACATCACCCCACACCCGGCCGGTCGCCTGGATCTCGACCCGCTCGGCCGTTATGTCCCCCTTGACCGAGCCGGAGACCACCACGGTCACCGCCTTGATTTGCTTGCACGAAACCCGGCCGTCGGCCCCGATCACAACCAAGCCATGGACTTCGATGTTGCCGTCGAAGGCGCCATCGATACGCACGCCGCCGCTGCCACTCAACTCCCCCTTCCAGGCCAGACCGGCGCCAAGCACCGAATCAACCCGGCTGGGGGCCTCCGGACGGCTGCTGGCCTCTTCCTCGCGCCTGCGAAACATGTTACGCCTCCATCCTGGCGGCCGGCGCCAGATCGCGCCAGGCCGGAAAACCTGCGGCCCCCGTGGCGTGCTTAACGGCGCGCACGATCGCCTCGGCCACCAGGTCGGCGGCCACGGCCCCGATCACCGTTGGATCAACCGGCCGTTCGCCCGAAGCCAACACAAATAGCGTATCGCCGTCGAACATGGTATGCGCCGGCCGCACGGCGCGGGCCACGCCATCCTGCGCCATTTGGGCGACCCGACTGCAATCGCGCTTGGTCAGCGTACCGTTGGTTGCCACGACACCAATGACTGTGTTTTCGGCCGGGCCGAATCGCGGCACACCGGCCTCCAGCCGCTGGCGCAGCACTTGACCCAGATCGGCGAAACCTTGACCAGCAGGGTCGCGGACGCCGGCCAACACGGCCCCGCTGGCCGGGTCGACCACATTGCCCAGCGGGTTGGCGGCCACCAGCGCACCGACCACCAGTCCATTGCCCAGGTCCCGGCTGACCGAGCCGATGCCGGACTTCATACCCCACTGCGGGCCAAGCAATTTGCCGGCGGTGGCGCCCATGCCAGCGCCGGCATTGCCCTGCCGGGGCGCCTTGTCACTGGCCGCCCGGCAGGAGGCATAGCCCATGGCCGCATCCGGCCGCACCCGCCCTTCCCCCAAACCCAGGTCAAACAAGATGGCAGTCGGCACGATCGGCACGCGCGCCACCCCAACATCAAACCCAATGTCATGCTCCTCGAGCCAACGGGCAACACCGGTAGCCGCCTCCAGGCCGAAGGCCGAGCCGCCCGCCAGCAGCACGGCATGCACTTCCTCGACTATATGCAGCGGCCCCAACGGATCCAACTGGCGGCTGCCGGCGGCCCCCCCGCGCTGATCCAGACCGCCGGCGGTCCCCGGCGGCGCCAGCAGAACCGAGCAGCCGGTCATCCCCTTGGGATCGTCTACCTGGCCGACAAGAAAGCCCGGGACATCGACGATGCTGTTGGTCACCATTCAGTCGCTTGCGCCCAATTTGTAACCAAATCGCCGCAACAGCGCCACCCGTTCAGCGTTCTCTGTTTCGCCCTCAATACCCTTGCTGGCCACCCCATCAATAACGCCCAACACGCCGCGGCCCTGATCGGTTTCGGCCACCACTACCTGCAGCGGGTTGGCCGTCGCGCAGAAAATGCGGCAGACCTCCGGGACCGCCTTGACGGCATTGAGAACATTCAGTGGGAAGGCGTTGCCCAACAGGATGACAAACACGTGACCGGTCGCCAGCTTGAGTGCGGTTTGGCCAGCCAGTTCGACTAGGTCCTGCCGCGTGCCGGAGGTCCGGACCAACGCCGGGCCGGAGGCTTCGCAGAAGGCCAGGCCAAACTCGATACCGGGTACGCTGTTGACCAGAGCTTCGTGCAGGTCTTCGACGGTTTTGATGAAATGCGATTGGCCCAGGATGATATTGACCTCTTCGGGCTTGTCGATCGTGATGGTTGTCAGTTCCATCGTGCACCTCGTAAGGTTGTCTTGAACATCTGTGGCGTCTCCTTGGGACCGCTCAATGAAACTGGATATGCCAGCTGGCCGGGCCGGTCTGCTCCCACTCGCTCTCCATTGAGACGATCTGGAACCAGGTCGTTCCCGGCTTAAGCGGTGCCGGCTGCCCGCTTTCGGTGCGCAGCTGCAGCAGTTGGTCCGGGCCGGTCACAACCCAGTCGATATCGTGCATCTGGCCGTCACGGAACAGCAGGGCCCGGCCATTGCTGTCCCACAGGTCGACTTCAATAAGCGTCGGCGATAGGTACTGGTGCTCGGCAAACAGCATGACAACGTTGTCGAAGGCGACCCGCTCGCCCGTGTTCTTGTCCACCAACGGCGCCAGGATCGCATCGGCGTTGTCTTGCGAGCGCAGGTAGCGGCCGCTCGGACCGTCAAAATCCCAGCCGACCTGGTTCAAGTAGTTGTAGACCAGCCACAGGCTGTCGGCCGGCTGGCCACCGCTGGGTCCTGCCGGATCGAATACGAGTCCTTCCAACGTGGCCGGCTGGTTGAGATCACGCGACGCCAGCAGCGCCGAGAAGTCAGCCGTGCTGCCGAAAGTCCCATACGTGTAGGCGGTCGTGTAGGGGCAGAGCGCCGGGCACAAGGCCGGCGCGGCGTTGAACACCAGCTCGGGCAGCCGCTCGTCGAGCACACTACCGACGAAGGGGTCAGCCCCTTTCATGCCCAGCGCGCCCTGGTACAGGCTGACAAGCTGGCCATCGATCAAGCGCCCCGACCGGATCGGCCCGACCTCCGGGCTGTCCTGGCCCAGGTAGATCGCCAGGAACCGGGTCATGCCGGCCCCGATGAAGTACTCGTAAACATGGTCGGCCTCCATCAGGCCCGAGTGCGGCCGGCCCTGTACTGGGAAGTTGGAAATCTTGATCGCCAGCGGCCGCCGTTGGAGATTGGCCGGATCGGCCGGCGGAAGCCCCGTCAGCGGATTGAGCACCAGGGAGTCCGTCGGCGCCAGATCGGCAGCCGTTGGCGCCGGCTGTGGGCTGACCGCTTCGTCCGTCTTGTCGGCGGCCTCAACCGCCTGCCGGCTTCGCGCGCCGCCTTCGGTCGCCCGCTGCCAAGGCAGCGGCCCGCACGCGGCCAACAGCAATCCCAGGGCGACGGGCCAGGCAAAGTGAATGAGAACGGCCTGCCAGCGGCGTCGCATCGGCTACTCGTCCAGGTCCAGCGCCATCTGCCCACCAGGCGCCCCACCGCCGGCCGGCCCCAACTCGTGACCGAGCATCTCGGCGAACTGGCGGGCGCTGGCCGGACTGTGACCGGCGAAGTGATTGTTGAAGTAGCCGTAGATGTCCAATCCCTCTTCGATGAATGCCTGTACCCTGTTGGACCACATCTCCAACTCTTCAGTCCGGTCGATCTGAATCCGATCGAACACTTCGACATCCTTGCGCCGGCCAAGCCAACGGATCACGGTGAAGTCGGCCGTCGTCCAGTCGAGCCTGGGCATGTAGTGCAGGTCCTGCAGCACCAACGCGACCCCATGCTGCGACAAGATTTCGCCCAGGTCGCTCTTCAGCCAGGCCCGATTGCGCACCTCAACCGCGTAGCGCGGGCCGGCCGGCAGTTGGCCCAGGAATGCCTCCAACGCATCGGCGTAATCCGGTGTGAAGTCGTAGCCAAACTGCAGCGTCAGGACACCCAGCTTGTCGCCCAACTGCTGCATCGTGTTGACGAAGAACTCGGCGTCCCCGAGTGCCTGGTCGAGCTTCTTGTCATGGGTCACCAGGCGGGGGAACTTGGCCGAGAAGATGAACCCCTCCGGCGTCCGCTGGCGCCAGCCCGCCACGACCGACTCGCGGGGAGTGGCGTAGAAGGTCGCATCGATCTCCACCGTGGGGAAGTGCCGGGCGTACTCTTCCAAGTACCGTTTCTTATCCGTCCCGACCGGGTAGAACGGACCCACCCAATCGTCAAACGAAAAGCCCTGGGTGCCGAGCAGCAGACGCCCGCTCTGCGCCATGCCGGTCAGCCACCCGACCGGGTCACGCCGAGCAGGTCTTCGACCCGCTCGAGCACGCGTTCGGCTACTTCGACCTTGCTCATCAGCGGCAGTTGCTGCAGGCTGCCATCGGCCTCGATGAGGGTGACGAGGTTGGTATCGGCTTCGAAACCAGCCCGGTCAGCGGTAATGTCATTGGCCACAATCAAGTCGAGACCCTTCTCCGTCAACTTGCGGCTGGCGTTGGCCTCGAGCGCCTCGCTCTCGGCGGCAAAGCCGACCAGCACGGCTAGCCCGCCCTTCTTCTGGCGCTGCTCAGCGACTGCCTTGAGGATATCGATCGTGGCTTCCAGCTCAATCTCAGGCACTCCATCTGCTTTCTTGAGTTTTGCTTCGGACGGTCTTGCCGGCCGAAAGTCGGCCACGGCGGCTGCCATCAATAGCGCATCGGCCCCGGCAACGGCCTCCATCACCGCCGCTTGCATCTCGTCGGCGCTGGTCACGTGCACCAGCTGGGCGCCGACCGGGACAGGCAGCGTGGCCGGTGCGCTGATCAGGAGGACGTCGGCGCCCCGGTCGAGGGCGGCCTGGGCCAGGGCATAGCCTTGCTTGCCACTCGAGCGATTGGTCAGGACCCGCACGGCATCGACCGCCTCCTGGGTTCCGCCGGCGGTCACCACCACCTTCCGCCCTCGAAGTGGGCCCTCTGCCCCCAGCGCCAGCCGGATGTGGCCGATCAAATGCTCGGGTTCGACCAGCCGGCCCAGCCCCTGCAGCCCCGAGGCCATCCGGCCCAGGTCGGGGCCGGCGAAACGGACGCCGCGCTGGCGCAGCAGCTCGACATTGGCCTGCACGGCCGGATGCTGGTACATGCCGGCATCCATCGCCGGCGCCACCAGCAGCGGGCACTGCACCGCCAACGCCGCCAGCGGGATGAGGCCATCGGCCAGCCCATGCGCCAGCTTGGCCAGGGTGTTGGCTGTAGCCGGGGCAATCAGCAACAAGTCAGCCCGCTGGGCCAGCTCGACGTGCAAGACGTGACCTTGCTCGCCCCACAGGTCGTCTTCGCCATGAACCAGGCCGCCAGTGACCGAACGGAATGTCAGCGGACTGACGAACTGCTCGGCGGCCCTGCTGAGCATAACGTCGACCTGGGCCCCGGCCTGAGTCAGCTTGGACGCCAGATCAGCCGCCTTGTAGGCGGCAATCGAGCCGGTCACACCCAGCAGAATTCGGCGACCGCGCAGGATCGGAATCGGGGCAAGTCTCGTTTCGGTTTCCCTCATGCGGCACGCTCCTCAAGCGTCAGCGTCCCATCCGGAGCAATGACAGCCCAGCCCTCTTTCGGCAACCGGTCGAAGTCGTCCGGCGCCAACTGCAGCACCGGGATTGCCTGGCCGAAAACTTCGTCGGCTACGATGGCCCCTAGTGCCAGGAACATGTCGGCTTGCCGGGTGATCAAACCGGCCGGCGCCGTGCCCGCTTGCAGCGCCTCGACCAAGACCGCCGTTGTCGTGCTCGAGCCTTTGCTGGCCGGAACGGCCAGGACCTTGCCGGCAGCGTTCACACCCGCCAGCGGGTGCCGCCGGTCGATCACCTGCCCGCTGGCCGGGTCGTAGCCTCCCCAGAAGGAGAGCGGCTCAACCGTCACCAGCAATTCGCCTTGGGCGGCACCCGGCACCAGCATGGTGCCTCGCATCAGCCTGCCCATGCCGCCGCCCGCCGCTCGACCCGCCCGGCAACCGCCGACCGGACGCAATCTTCCATCCCGCCGAACACCACCTGGGTATTGAGCAGGCCGGGCGCGTAGTAAGCATATTTGGCCGAATTAGTCATCAAACGCCGGATCTCAGGTGGCAGCATCGGCGTCGTCAGGATACAGGTGTCGACCGTCAGGTCAGCACCGAAGCCGCGCACCGCTTGCAATAGGCCGGCCCGCTCCGCCAGCGCGGCGACCGCCCGGCTGGTCGTGATCAGGAAGCGAACCGACGGATGTTTCTGCTGGCCGGCCAGCAGCGGCGCCAGCCGCTGGAACTCGGCCAATGAGAAATGCGGGCTGCCCAGCACGACCATGTCGAGCCGATCATCGGCCGAGGTTGTCAGCTGGTGGTAGGCGCCGGCCAGGTCCTGGTCCGAGACCTCCAGCGTGCGCTCGGGCTTGGCGCCGGCGAAGGCAGCCTGCCGGGTCGGCGCTTCGGGCGTGACACCCACCCAATGGAACAAACCCACGCTGCCCGAGGAAGCGGCGGCGGCGCCAAACGCCTTGAAGTCATCCTCTTCGGGCTGGCCCGCCAGCCCATCGATGACCGCCACCCGGTCGCCGATTTGCTGTCCCAACCAGTGCCCGAAGACCGGGTAGAACCCATCCAGCGCCTGAAGCCGGCTGCTAACGGCGCTGGCGTCCACCAGGATCTGGCCCCGGCGATTGGCCTCCAGGTGCAGCCCGGCAGCCGGCACCCGGCCGGTGATGGCGGCGCATATGTCCAGGAAATCGGGATAGCGCGCGGTGCGAGCGCCCAGGACTGAATTGGCGAACACGATGGCGCTTGACTCGCCCCAGGCGATTTGCTGGCCGAAAGCCGGCCTAGGCCCGGCCTGGTACGGGGCACACGTCCAGGTTGGTTTGGCCCCCATCTGCTGGTATGCCTGCATCTGGCGCCGGGCGCCAGCCGCCCACTCGGCCGGCACCGGCCACGCTTGCCAGCCAGCCTCATCCACTCCGCTGACATTGAGCGTGGTAGGAACGCTGACTTTGGCGCCCATGCCGGCCAGGCGCTCGGCGAATGCCAGTGTAGCCGGTCCAAGATAGAGTGAGCTGTCGAGGTGGGCCGACTCGATAGGCAACAAACGCTCGGCACCGAGCACCACAGCCATCCGGCAGATGATCGCCAGCGCCAGTGCCGGCGCCGGTCCTTCATCGCCGGCCAGCATGCGCTCGTCGGCTACGCTCAATGACAGCCCGTCGGCTTTCAACATGGGCTTCATTCTACAGGCTGGCTCCGGCCGTTCTCCCGGCCGATCCACAGCTGGCCGGCCCCTGGTTTGGCGGTGATATACTCCGGCGGCCAGCCGCTGGCCACACCCCTTAGGAGCCCATCTCGATGACCGACCAGGCCCGCCAATTCGTCGATGAGATCACCGAAGCCGTCCGGCCCCTGTTCACGACCTACACCCATGCTGTATGGGAAGCGGCCATCAGCGGCAGCGACGAGGCCAACGAGCAGGAAAAGGAAACCCAGGCCGCCTTGATGCGTTTCTGGGCTGATGGCGAGCGTCATGACCAGGCAAAACGGTTGTCGCAGGCGGACCACGATGACGCACTGATCGAACGCACCCTCAAAGTGATCTTCCTGTCGGCGGCCAAGGCCCAACAGGACGAGGCCACCATCCAGGAGTTGACCGAACTGGAAGCCTCGATTCGCGCCGCCTACTACAACTTCCGCGCCGAGATCGACGGGCAGCGACTGACCGACAACCAGCTCGACAACATGCTGCGGACCTCGACCGACACCGGCGAAGTCCAAGCAGCCTACCTGGCCAGTAAGCAGATCGGGGCCGAGGTGGCCGACGACGTGCGCCAATTGGCCCGTGCCCGCAACCGGGCCGCCCAGGAACAGGGCTTCCGCGACCATTTCCACAAGTCGCTCACGCTGGACGAAATCGACGAGACCTGGCTGATGGCCACCTTCGACAAGCTCGACCAGCTGACGCGGGAGCCATTCGGCCAGCTCAAGGGGTCGATGGACGACCATCTGGCCCGGCGTTTTGGCCTGGCGACCGCCGACCTGCGGCCGTGGCACTATGGCGACCGCTTCTTCCAGATCGCCCCGTCGCTCAGTGACTTCGATCTGGATCAGGTCTATCAGGGCAAGGATCCGGTCAAACTGTCCCTGGCGACCTACGACGGTCTCGGCCTCGAAGTCCGGTCGATCCTCGAGCGCTCGGATTTGTACGCCCGCGATGGCAAGAATCAACATGCATTCTGCCTCGATCTGGACCGTGAGGGCGACGTGCGCACGCTTAACAACCTCGAGCCGAACCTGCGTTGGATCAAGACCCTGCTCCACGAATTGGGCCATGCCGTCTACGACGAGCTCATTGACCGCTCGCTTCCGTGGGTCCTGCGCGACCCGCCCCACACCCTGTCCACCGAAGCCGTCGCCATTTTGATGGGCGAACGCACCTTCGACGAGAAGTGGCTGCGGGAAGTGATGGGCGTGTCGAGCGACGAGGCCAGGCAAGTGGCCGAGTTCGCCCAGCAGCGGCAGCGTGCCGAGAAGCTGATATTCACCCGCTGGGTGCTGGTCATGACCAACTTCGAGCGGACGATGTACGCCGACCCCGATGCCGACCTCGACAACCTGTGGTGGGACCTGGTCGAGCGCTACCAGCAGCTGACCCGGCCCGACGGCCGGTCGGCGCCGGATTGGGCGGCCAAGTATCACATCCCGCTGGCGCCCGTCTACTACCACAACTACGAACTGGGTTCGATTCTGGCAGCCCAAATCGAAGAGAGCCTTAACCAGCAGGCTGGCGGGCTGACCGGTAATAAGGCGGCGGGTGAGTGGCTCAGACGCCAGGTGTTCTTGCCCGGGGCCCGCTTCGACTGGCGGAGCCATGCCGAACACGCCAATCGCCGCCCGTTCGCAATGGAGGCGTTTGTTACCAGCCTGAGTTGATCGCAGGCGCGCCATACCGGTCCCGCTGTCCGTCATCCTCATGCCGGCGCTTTTTCAGGCGCAACTTGCGCCGGGCCGGCTCGGCGTCTCTCGCGAAAGACCCCGGCGACACCCAGCACGACCAGGGCCGCCCCGCCGATCGTCCACACCGTGACCTGCTCCCCCAGGACGAGCCAGCCGAGGAAAACGGCGATTACCGGGTTGACATAGGCATGGGTCAACACGAGGGGCACCGGCAGCAACTCGAGTGCACGCACAAAGGAAGTGAACGCCAGACCGCCTATCAGGACCAGGTAGAGCCAGGCTGCCCAAGCGGCGCCGGTCGGCTGCGGCGCCGGTTCGCCGATGGTGAAAGCCAACAGCGCCAACCACAATCCGCCGGCCAGTTGTTGGTAGGCCGAGCTTGCGATGGTACCCACCGCCACCGGACGGCGGCGCTGCAGCACCGTCCCCGCCGCCCAGGCGACCGCCCCCAACAGGAGGGCGGCCACGCTCAACACATCGGCCTGGAGGCCGCTGGCGAAAACCGGCGCCACCAACAACCCGACCCCGGCGAAGGCCGTAAACAACGCAGCAACCAAGCGCCAACTCGGCGACCGCCGGTCGAGCATGGCCTCCATGGCAGCCGTCCATACCGGGGCGCTGCCAATCACTAGCGCCGCCAGGCCCGAATCGGCTCGTTGCTCGGCCCAGTTGACCGCTCCGTTGCCGATCCCCCACAACAGCACCCCCGATAGGGCCAGGATCAGCAGGTCCCGGCGAGAAGGAAGAAGGCGCCGCCGGCGCAAAGCGGCCACCCCCAACGTCAGGCCGCCGGCGGTGAGCAACCGGGTAGCGCCCAAGATGAAAGGCGGGAAACCGGCCCCGGGCATGACAGCCAGCCGGATCGCCAGGAAGGTGCTGCCCCAGATCAGGTAGACAAAGGCCAGGTGGATCAGGCCCTCCCACGGGAGAGCCGAATCGGCCGATGCCTCGTTTCTTTCCCCTGTGCCCGGTCGGTTCATGCCGCGCCGGGTTCCTCCGGCGGGTGCACCTCAACATGATCCCCGACGGCAATGCGGCCTGGGCTGGTCACCCAGCCGACCAGACCACGCAAATGCATCGCCTGCTTGGGGAACTGGCTCGCCAGTCCGGCCCGGTCCGGATAGTGGACCTCGACGGCCTCGCCTGGTCCCGTGCACGGTTGGTTCTCACCTTCAATCGTCAGCTCTACACCCTGGCTGAAGACCAGACGGCTGCCGGCCGCCAGGCGCGTCAGCCCATCGACGCCCCGCAGGCATAAGTTGGCGCCCAGCCATTGCGGCTCGACCGTCTCAATCTGGAGCCGGCGGGCGATCTCGGCCAGTTCCTCCTCGGCCACCAACGACACCTGGCGGGTGTTCTTGACCGGTGTCCCGCGCTCGACGCCCTTCGTTCGCACGTCGGCCTTGCGGGTCATCCCGGCATGCCGGTCCCCTGCAAAGCCGGCCTCGGTCACCTCGACCGACTCGACCGGAGTCGAGATGATCTTTGCTTCCGGTTCAAGCACCATGACACGCAAGACTTCGCCGATGGTCTGCCTTGTCACCATCCTCACTCCTCGGCCCCGGCCTGGTTCAATCCCCAAATCAGGCGCAGGCCATCCAGCGTCAGCCAGGGCGCCACGTGGTCGATCACCTTGGTCTCAGCGGCGATCACCGGCGCCAGGCCGCCGGTGCCGACAACAATCATGTCCTGGCCCAGTTCACTACGGAACCGGTCGACCATGCCTTCCACCAACCCCACATAGCCAAACACCAAACCCGACTGCATGGCATGGACCGTATTGCGTCCTATAGCGGCCGGTGGCGGCACCAGTTCGACGCGGGTCAACTTTGCGGTGCGTTGAAACAGCGCATCGGCCGCGATCCCGATCCCAGGGGCGATCGCCCCCCCGAGGTAGTCGCCTTGGCGGTCAATTGCATCGAAAGTGGTGGCGGTGCCGAAATCCACAACACAGGCCGGCACGCTGTACAGCCATTGGACAGCGGCGGCATCCACCACCCGGTCTGCCCCAACCGCCTTTGGATCCTCATACTTAATCCTGACACCGGTCTTAACGCCGGCGCCGACCACCAACGGTGTCTGCCCCAGGTAGCGGTCGAGCGCTTCCATGATCGTCGGCGTCAGCGGCGGCACGACCGAGGCCAGGGCCGCCCCATGCAGCTGCTCGCCCTCAATCCCTTTGTGACGCAGCAGGCCGACGAACTGCAGACCGTATTCGTCGGGCATCCGGCCGTGGACGGTGCCGACGCGCCAGGCGCCGACCAGCTCGTCGTCCGCGTACACGCCCAGGGTGATGTTGGTATTGCCGACATCCACCGTCAGCAGCATGGCCGACCTCCTGTGTCACCCACCCAGCGGCCGATCACCAACCAGCTGGTTGTCGATCAACCGTGTCGTTCCTATGCGGACCGCCAGCGAGAGCAGCGCCGCCTTGACTTGGCCTTGCAGTTCCTCCAGGCTGGCCGGGTCGGCGACCGAAACGTACTCCGGTTCCGCCAGCGGCTCGGCCGCCAGCACTTCAGCCATCCTTCGCCGCAGTGCCTCCGCCGTTTCCTCACCGTCCGCAAAGGCCTTGGCGGCTGTCGTTAGCGCCCGGTAGACAACCGGCGCCGCCGCCCGCTCGGCCGGGTTCAGGTACACGTTGCGGCTCGACATGGCTAACCCATCGGGTTCGCGCACCGTCGGCCGCACCACCACTTCCAATGGGAAATCGAGCTCGCTCACCATCCGCCGGATGACGACGCACTGCTGTGCGTCCTTCTGACCAAAAAAGGCGAAGTCGGGCTCAAAGGCGTGAAACAGCTTGGCCACGACCGTGGTCACGCCGCGGAAATGGCCCGGTCGCTGCTTGCCCTCTAATTGCCTGGAGACCTGCTCCACCTCGACCCAGGTCTGGAATCCCTGCGGATAGACCTCCGGGACCGGCGGCGTCCACACCACATCGACGCCTACGACCTCAAGCTTGGCCAAATCACCCGGCAGATCGCGTGGGTAGGCCGCCAGATCTTCCGTCGGGGAAAATTGTGTCGGGTTGACAAACAGGCTGACGCCGACCGAGGCGCAGCGCTCGGCCGCCGCCCGGACCAGGGACAGATGGCCCTCGTGCAGTGCGCCCATCGTGGGCACCAGACCCAGCGGGCGGGGTAGTTCCCGACAGACGGCGCGCAGCTCAGCCAGCGTCTCAACGACCTTCATGCGGTCCTCCGGCAGCGGCCGCCCGCACCAGCCGCCACAGCGCCTCGTTAACCGGCGTGGGCACGCCGGCCGCCTGGCCCCAGGTCACCACCTGGCCGGAGATAGCGTCGATTTCCGTCGGAGCGCCGCGCGCCAGGTCCTGCAGCATTGATGAGAGATTGGCCGCCGTGCGCTTGGCGACCTCAAGTACCGACTCGAATGGGTCATCAAAAGGCAAGGCGATGCCGTGACCGGCCGCCACCTCATCCACTTCACGCACGACGTCCCGCAGGACCGAACGGGCATCGGGCTGGTCTGCCAAATGACCGTTAGGTACCCGCAGCAGCGCCGTCAGCGGATTGATGCCGGCGTTGATTGTGAGCTTCCCCCAGGCCAGGCTGGTCACGTTCTCGACAATGCGCACATCGAAACCGGCCGACCGCAGGTCGAGCCAGAAGCTCTCGATCCGCTGATGCGCTCCCAGGTCGATCCGCCCTTCGCCGGCCGGAAGCACATGACCCGGGCCGAGCAGAGTGGCGCCATAGGTGGTCACGCCCAGCGCCACCCGGTCCTCTCCCAGCGTCTGCGCCAGAGTCTGCAGGTTGCCCAGCCCGTTCTGCAATGTGAGGGCCAACCCATCGGGCGCCAGGCAGGCCGCCAACTGGGCAGCAACTCGCTCCGTCTGCCAGGCCTTGACCAGCACCAGCGCCCGTTTGACGTTGGCCAGAGAGGCTGTTGAGTCGACGATCTTCATGGGAATCTGGCGCTCGGACTGCCCGTTGCCGAGGCGCAGGCCTTCGGCGCCAATCGCTGCCAACGCCTGCGGCCAGCCAGCGAGCATCGTGACCTCGGTCACCGGCGCCAGACGGGCGGCAAACAAGCTGGCCATCGCACCGCTGCCGACGATCAGCAGTCCCGAGTCAGGGTCTTGCATTGCCCTGGCGTTATTCCCCAAGGTCGGCCTGCAGTGCGGCCCATTCATCGGGTTCCATTGCCAGACTGTGCTCCTCGCCCGGAAAATCGCCGGCTACCACTTCAGCCAGGTAGGCTTCAAAGGCCGCCCCCATCACCTGATGCAGATCTGCGTATCGTTTGACAAAGCGTGGCGTGAAGCGGTCAAACAGACCCAGCAAATCGTGGGAGACCAAGACCTGGCCGTCACAGTTGGGCCCAGCGCCGATGCCGATCGTTGGGATGCGCAGACGTTCGGAAACCAGCCTGCCCAACTGGGTTGGGATCGCCTCGAGGACCAACGCAAAGCAACCGGCCTCCTGCAGCGCCTCGGCGTCGCGCACAAGTTCTGCGGCTGCCGCCGCCGTCTTGCCCTGGGCCCGAAATCCGCCCATCTGGTGGACCGATTGCGGCGTCAGCCCCAGATGGCCCATGACCGGGATGCCACAGCCGACGATGGCCCGCACAGCCTCAGTCCGCGGGCGCCCGCCTTCCAGCTTGACGGCATCCATACCCGCCTCTTGCAGGAAACGGCCGGCATTGGCCACGGCCTGCTCGACCGACACCTGGTAGCTCATGAAGGGCATGTCGCCGATCAACAGCGCCCGCTTGGCGCCGCGCGCCACCGCTTTGCAGTGATGCAGCATGTCGTCCATCGTCACGGGTAACGTGGTCTCGTACCCCAGCACCACCATCCCCAACGAGTCGCCGACCAGAATCGAATCAATACCGGCCCGGTCCATCGCCAACGCAGTGGCGTAGTCATAGGCCGTCAGCATGCTGATCGGGTTACCCGCTTGCTTCTTAAGTTGGAAGTGTCGGGTGGTGACTTTCTTGACGTCGTTCGAGGTGGATGTGCTCACGGCTATCTCCTCCTGACGAGTGAGATGCGCAGGGCCGGTTGCTTTCCCCGTTCGGCCCGCGACGGGGTCTAGCCAGACTTGCTACATGCGCCATCGCGGTCTAACGATCCACGTGGCGCCAGCATTGTAACATGCGGGCCGCCTGACCCGAGCGGCCCGGCAGTCCCAGCTGAGCCGATCAGTCATACGCCGGGCAGCGGCCACGAGTCACGCTTGACCAGACGGGCCACCAGCCAGGCGATGGTCATCGTCGGCAGCACCTGCGTGCCGGGGATCAGCGACTCAACAACGGTGATGCCGCGCAGCGGGCGCAGCCCCAGGTAGCTGAGCAGACCCCAGGCGATCGGCGCCGCAAAGATGTCCAGGCTGAAATCGAGCAGGTCGAGCAACAACACAACCGAAAACGGCGTCAGCCTGAGGGCGGTGAGCAAGTCGGCGTCGGGCGGCAGATGCAAACGGCGCACCCGAGCGATGATCCAGACTGCCAGCACACCCGACAGCACCAGGCCAAGCAACAATAGACCGATCACGACGGCCACCAGGTTGGTCAGGTCCGGGTTTTCCACGCTAAGCCTCCCGGGGCTCGTTCGATCCCGAGCCGAGTTGGAAACGCATGATCGTACAGCCGCGTCCGGGTGTTTGGCTGACTTCCGGCAGCTCGCCCTGGCGCAGTGCGTCGACGGCTTCGGCCAGATAGTGTCGGTTGGGTTCGGGCTGGCGCCAGGTCGCGTCGCTGGGAGCACCAGCGTAGCGCAGGATGCCGGCCCCATCAATCACGTAAATGTGCGGTGTGGTCAACGCACCATACCGATCCGCCACCCCGTGGTCGACATCGAGCAGCACCGGAGCGACACCGCGCTCGTCGGCCGCCGCACGGAGTTGGGACAGACTCTCATTGACATTTGACGCCAGCCGCCACACGGCCACGTCATCTGCCTTGTCCAGCCCCAATTCGGCGATGGCATCGTCGCCCCGCCCCGACCACGGACATTCGGCCGACCAGAACACCAGCACAAGCAAGCGCCCCCGCACTGCTTCGAGCGCATGGAGCTGACCTTCGAGATCGGGCAAGGCAAAGGTCGGGGCTGGCTGGCCGACTTCGGCTACGGCACCCATACCGGTGCGAACGCTCCTTCGTGCAGCAGGCGGACCTCTTTCGTCTCGAGAGAGTACACCCAGACCGATCCCAGCCGCTCCGGATGGGCGGGATCAAAGCGGACGAAGGCCAACTGTCGGCCATCCGGGCTCCAGGCGATCTGGGCGTGATTGACCTCGGCCGATTGCGTCAGCTGTTCTGCCCCGCTGCCATCCGACCGCATCAGCCAGAGCTGGCGGCCGGGCGTCCAGTCCTCGGCATCCAGGAACTTGCGGGCGAAGGCCAGCCACAGCCCATCCGGCGAGAAGGCCGGAGCGGCATCCTCAACCGGGCCGGCGGCCCGTCGCGACAAATCGGTGCGCAGGCCGCTCTCGAGTTCGACGCGGAACAGATGGCTGTAGAACTCGGCGCCCGAAACTGGGTCGGGCTCATCCAATAGGAAGACTTCCGGGAAGACGACGAAGCGACCATCGGGCGACCAGGCAGCCTGTGCGCCCAACGAATTGTCAATGCTGGCCAGGCTGGGCCAGGGACTCTGGGCGCTCGGGGTCAGCACTACCAGCGCCAGCCCGGCCGCGTCGTACACGGCCAGACTGTCCGGGCCGAGCCAGTGCGGCGAATGCGCCGGCGCCCTGGCCACTTCGACGGGCTGCCCAGCGTCGGCCTCCCCCAGCCAGGCCCAGACCGAAGGCTCCCCCTCAACCAGCACCCCTCCGGCGGAGGTCGTCAAGGGTCGCACCTCCCACGCCAGCTGCTGGCCGCTGGGCGAAATCGCTAGGCCGCCGCAGCGGCTGTCGGGCGGACAGACATACACCCGCTCTGCCTCGACCTCCACCCGCTGACGGAGCGCCAGATAGCGTTCACCGTCCGGTCCCCGCTCGAAGCTGGCCAGTTGGCCCTCGGGCGCAAAGGCAAACGAGCTGACCTCGACCCCGGCCGGAAGCAGCGGAATAGCGGCCTGCCCCGTGAGCGCTTGCGCCGCCAACACATCGCGCCCGTCTTGGCGCAACACGAAGGCTACCCGCTCCTCGGCCACCTCGAATCGCCAGCGCAGCCCCGTGAAACTGGGCAGGAACAGATTCGACTGGTAACCGGCCGCCAGGATCACCTCGACCGAGGTTCCGTTGGGCCAGCCGGCTTGTGGCGTGAAGACAACGGTGTCATCCTGCCAGTCAATGGTGCCAGCGAGCGATGGCTCCGTCGACAATCGGCGCTCGACCGAGGCCCGGTCAACCGGCCGGTTGAAGGAAAGGCGTAGTGGTGTTGAGGGATCAACCAGGCTTTCGCCGGAGGCGGGGCTGGCGGCAACGACCCGCGGCGCGGCGACAAGGTAGGCCACTGCCAACAAGATCAGCAGTACGATAGGTGCCAGCAACCAGCGCCGGGCGCCGGACTGGCGGCGAGGTGTCAGCACGAACAGTCCGGATGGGACCAGGCGCGGTGGAAGCGTGGGCCGACTGTCAGCCAGCTGGCCCTGACGACGGACATCAGACTTCCTCGAGCCGTTCCTTGAGACTTGCGATCGCCCGCACGGGGGACGGATCGGTCTCATACGCCATCGCCAGATAGTACGAAACGTAATCGCCGAAATGCAGCGGCGTCCACTGCTGCGCCAGCTTGGATTGGCCAACCGCTCGAATGGCGTCGGTGTTGAATCCTTCAACCATCAAGATTTCACGCGTCAGCCTGGTGCGCACCCGGTTGCGCGGATGCAGGGCGGCGGCCTCCAGGAACACAACCATCGTTGCGCCGAACAGGCCCTCGGGTGCTTCGACACCGGCCACCATGTTGTGATCGGCTTCTGGCAGGATCTCAAATTGGGCAACGGCCTTGGCCAGCTCAGCGATCTGTGTGCGCCAACGGCGGGCCACCGGGCCCAGGAACTCGGCGCCGATAATCGTCGGCCAGCGGTCGATCAGCTGACCGGCCATCCTCTTGGCCGGATTGCTCGTGACCGTCACCTCGGCCGTCAGCTGCTTCTGCTGCCGCTTCATTTCTTCGACGGCATCAACCACATCGGCGGCGGCGTCGGGCAGGAGCCCCAACCGGCACAGCGCCGCCAGCAGCAGGCCAAACGAGTAGCCAACCGCCGCCCGCGGCTGGCCGTCGTGCTCGAAGCGCCACACTGGAACACCTTCGGCTTCGGCGCGCTCCGCCAGCTCGCCCCCGGTCGTCACCGCCAGCAGGCTGGCGCCCTGCGCCAGACCGCGTTCGAACCCCGAAAGAGTTTCCTCGGTGTTGCCCGAATGTGACGAGGCGATCACCAGGGTCGCCGGGCCGGCGGCGTAGGCCGGCAGGTCGTAGTCCCGCCAGACCTCGATCGGCACTTCGGCCTGGTTGACGGCGTAGGCCCGCAACAGATCGGCGCCGATGGCCGAGCCGCCCAGACCGGCGATCACCACCCGCTCGATATCGTCGATTGCCGGTAGGTCGAACTCCTGGCCCAATCCCCAAGCAGCAGCCAACTGATCCGGCAGACCGTCAATGGCCTCGCCCATCGCTTGGCTGTCCAAACGGGCAAACAGCTCGAGATCGTCTAGGTTCATTGCTCCTCCAGTGTCAGACGGTAGACGTCGGCCCGGCGCCAACCGGAGGCCTTGGCCACCTGGCGAGCGACCGACGAGGGCTTGTCGCCGAGCGCCAGTCGCTCTTGCACGGCGGCGCGCACGGTATCTTCTTGCCAGCGCGGGTCTTCTTCGGCGCCGGCAATCACCAGCGTGAACTCACCCGGTCGGGCGCTAGCGTCGAAGGTTCCACGAAGTTCGCCAATCGGGGCCCGAATAATCTCTTCATACAGCTTGGTCAACTCGCGGCACAAGGCTATCTGTCGATCAGGGCCGAAGGTGGCTTCGAGATCGGCCAGGGCAGCTTGTACCCGCTGCGGGGTTTCGAAAGCGACCAGCGTCCATGGATCACGCGCATGCTGCGCCAGCAGGGCGCGGCGCTTGCTTTCCTGCCGCGGCAGGAACCCCAGGAACAGGAACGGCTGCGTCGGCAGGCCGGAGGCGGCCAGCGCCGCCATCGGCGCAGACGGACCAGGGATCGGTACTACCTGGTGACCCGCCCCCCAGGCGGCCTGGACCACTTCAACGCCCGGATCGGAAATGGCCGGCGTGCCGGCATCCGACACCAGAGCCACCTCGCCCCGGTCCAGTGCTTCAAGCAGCCTGTCGAGGCGGACCAGCTTGTTGTGTTCGTGGTAGCTGATCAGCGGAGTGTCAATTTGGAAGTGGCTCAGCAGCTTGCCCGTATGGCGTGTGTCTTCGGCGGCAATCAGGGCCACCTGGCTGAGGATACGCAGCGCCCGCTGGCTGATGTCTTCCAGATTGCCGATTGGCGTTGCCACCACGTACAGGATACCCATCGGCGCCATTCTAGCAGAGCGACCCGGCCGTTGGCCGCATGCCAAAACGGCGCGAGACTGCGGCAATCGGTCGCCCGCGCCAAACGTCTGACGACATGACCTCACCCGACACCCTGGGGACGTTGTGCTACCAACAGACGCTTCCGCCCGTCCCATGCTGTCACAGAAGACGCCGACGACCGTTGTACGTAGGCAAGCCGTTTCTGGGAGAAGGATTCGAAGGGACTTGTGTCATGTTGAACTCGTCTATCTGGCGACTGATTCTCATCTTGCCTTTGGTGGCGCTGACCGCCGGCTGCAGCGTGCCGCTGCCACCCGAGGCCGGCCAGACGCCGGCCACCGCCACGCCCACGCCGGTGGGTCCGGACGATATTGCCCAGCCCGAGAACCCGCCGACATTTGTCGAAGACAATCATCATGCCGTTTTCCTCGCCTGCCCCGGCGAGGGGCTCAACCTGTTGGCCTCGTATGAGATCGAGCCAGAGGGCATCTCGCACGTCGTAATCTTCCACCGGCTGAATGGCGGCACGCCGCAGACCACCTCCGCCTGGGACGAGTCGGTGATGGCGCCCGAAGGCATCCTCGACGCCCTCAATCATTTCCGCTTCCTCCTGCCGAGCCTCGGCCAGGACGCCGCCGACCTGTTTGGCGACCAGGCTGGTGTCTTCGAGTACCGCTTCCAGGCGGTGGATAACGATAGCTACATCAGTTTCTGGCCGGCGCCCGAAGGCGCCTTGGCCGAATTTCCGATCGAGCCCTGCCCCCAAGAAGCAGAGAGCTATAGCGTGCACGACTACGGCGTATCCAGCACGCAGGCCGGCTACGGGCCGGGCTGCTCGCCGACCGAACTAACCTTCGAGGTCATCCTGACCGGACTCGGCCTGGTCGGGGACGCCTGGCTGCGCTACGAGTATCTCGACGCCGGTTACGTTATGCAGGGCCAGTCGATGGAAGTGCCGCTGGTGCACACGGGGGAGGGTCAGGGCTACCCGGGCTCGGCGCGCTTGGCGGCGACGGTGGATGTCGGCGCGCAGGCGAATGGCTATCTCACCGGCCAGGACGGCTATCTGTCGTGGAACATGTACGTGCAGGTCAGCGGCCAGGGGACCTACGAGTATCCGCTGGGGGGACCGCCAGTGGTTGCGATCGAGTCATGCCTCGAGCCCACACCGACGCCGCTGAGGCTGATCCCAATCTTCCCAACGTCAACACCAACCCCCTTCTTCCTGATCATCGTGCCGACGATACCATCGGTGCCGTAGGACGCGGGCCAAGGACGATGGACCATGGACGATGACACGGCAGCGTGCCCGAAGTGCTGAGCTCGAATTCAACCCGTAGGGGCGCATGGCCATGCGCCCCTACAACCTTCTGTCGTTGGCAACGGACCGTCCGCTCTCGATGGAAGGCACCCTTCACGGCCGGGCGGAGCATGTGTTCCGTGGCCGATCGCCGGTCGCCCCTACGGGATACGAGGGGCGGGACATGTATCCCGTATCCCATATTCCGAATCCCCAGTCCCTAATCCCTAGTCCCCTATCACTTATCACGTATCACCTATCACCCCTCCTTCGTTGACACCCCACTCCCGCCCGTGGTACACTCGCCCCACAATTGAACAGCCCGGCGGCCTCGGCCGCCCGGGCCTCATCCAGAGAGGCGGAGGGACCGGCCCTGTGAAGCCTCGGCAACCACCATCGCAGCAATGCGGCGGAAGGTGCCAACTCCGGCAGAAGGTGCCCCAGCGGGCAGGTCTTCTGGAAGATGAGCGATGAGACATCGTTCTCGCCGGCCTCTTCTTCCAGAAGGGGCCGTTTCTTGTTGGCGGTACGACGAGTGACCAACAACACGACGAACTGGCACGAGGAGCTGCAGCATGACGAAGGTTCTCACCCAAACGATCGGCTACCCGCGGATCGGTCCCAACCGCGAGATCAAACGGGCCCTCGAGGGCCACTGGAAGGGCAAGGTCAATGCCAATGACCTGCTGGCGACCGCCCAACAGATCGAGTTGGCCAGCTGGCGAACGCAGGCTGCCACCGGCATCGACCGCATCGGCGTCGGCGATGCCACCCTGTATGATCACGTGCTCGACTGGGCCTGGCGCTTCGGTCTGATCCCCGAACGCTTCCGCCAACTGCAGGGCCTCGACCAGTACTTCGCCATGGCCCGCGGCCGCCAGGGCAGCCCGGCGCTTGAATTGACCAAATGGTTTGACACCAACTACCACTACCTGGTGCCGGAAATCGACGACAGCCTTGAACCGGTTCTCCATGCCGACGCCTACCTGGACACGATTAAGCGCGCCCAGGCCGAACTCGGTGAACGGGCAGTCCCCATCGTGCTGGGACCGGTCACATTGATCGCGCTCTCCCGGCCGGACTCGGTCGAAGAAGCGGACATCCTGGCCGACCTGTTGCCGCTCTACCTAGACCTGCTTGGCCAGCTCAAAAAGATCGGCGTCAGCGAAGTGCAACTGCATGAGCCGGCGCTGGTGCTGGACTACGCCGCCGACCTGCGCTCCCTCTACGAGACCACCTACCCTGCGCTCAACAAGGTTGGCTTGGCGATCAACCTGGTGACCTATTTTGACGACCTGGGCGACAACCTGGGCTGGGTGCTGGCGCTCCCCCTGCAGACCCTGACGCTCGATTTCAGCCGCGGCCGCAACCTCGAAGCCGTCCGGCAAGCGGACTGGCCCGAAGGTTTGACTCTGGCCGCCGGTGTAGTTGATGGGCGCAATATCTGGCGCATGAAGTCCGAGCCGGCCATCGCCCTGCTCAAGGAGCTGGCCGACCTGGCCCCGCTGCGGGTCAGTGCTAGCAGCTCGCTCCAGTTCGTCCCCTACAGCGTCACGGGCGAAACCTCGCTGCCGGAGCCCCTCACCGGCGTGTTGGCCTTTGCCGAAGAAAAGCTGGGTGAACTGACCCTGCTGGGGCGGGCGCTTTCCGGCGAGGCAGTCGAGGACGACCTGGCCGAACTTTCCGCCCGCCTGGCCGCCTTCCGCGCCTTCGCCCCACGCGACGCAGCCCTGTCTGCCCGGCTGGCCGCGCTTGACGACGGGGTCTTCAGCCGCAGCGAAGACTTCCAGCAGCGGCGCGCCAAGCAAATCCCGCTGCCGCTCTTCCCAACGACTACCATCGGCTCGTTCCCCCAGACCAAGGAAATCCGTCAGCTGCGAGCTCAGTTCAAGAACGGTCAGATCTCCCCCGAGCAGTACCACGACCGGATCGACGCCTGGATCGCGTACACGATTGGGGTCCAGGAGGGCCTGGGGCTGGACGTGCTGGTCCACGGCGAATTCGAGCGTTCCGATATGGTCGAGTACTTCGCCCAGGAGATGACCGGTTTCGCCTTCACCGAAAACGGATGGGTCCAATCCTACGGCAGCCGCTACGTCCGGCCGCCGATTATTTACGCCGACGTCACCCGGCCCGAGCCAATGACCGTGCGCGAGTTCGAGCGGGCCCAGTCCTTCACCAACAAGCCGGTCAAGGGCATGCTGACCGGCCCGGTCACCATTCTCAACTGGTCCTTCCCCCGGCTGGACATCGAGCGGCGCGAGATTGCCTACCAGATCGGCCTGGCGCTGCGCGACGAGATTACCGACCTGGAAGCAGCCGGCGCCCGCGTCGTACAAGTCGATGAGCCGGCCCTGCGCGAGGGTTTGCCCTTCAAGGCCGACCGCTGGCAGGAATACCTGACCTGGGCGGTCGACTCCTTCCGCCTGGCGACCGGCGGCGCCCAATCGGCCACCCAAATTCACACCCACATGTGCTACGCCGAATTCGGCGACATTATCGACGCCATCGACCGCATGAACGCCGACGTGATTTCCATCGAGAACGCCCGCAGCGATGACGAGACGCTGCGCGAGCTGGCCGAGTATCAATACGACCGTGAGGTCGGCCCCGGAGTGTACGACGTGCACAGCCCGGTGGTGCCGGATGAGGCCCAGGTGATCGAGAAGCTGCGCAGCTTTGCCCGCCACCTGCCGCCGGAGCGCATTTGGGTCAATCCCGATTGCGGTCTGAAGACGCGCGGCTGGCAGGAAGTGCTGCCGTCGCTCGAAAACCTGGTGCGGGCGGCCCACGAAGTGCGGGCCGAGCTGAGCGAGCCGGTACCAGCCGGCGCCGAATGATTGCGGAAGGAAGCCGATAGGGCGCTGTGGTGAAGAGCGATCACCCGCTGCATGCCCTGCTCCAACGTGATCGCCCCGTCCTGCTCGATGGGGCGATGGGCACAATGCTGCATGCGCGCGGCTTCGGCTTTGAGCTGTGCTTCGATGAGCTCAACCTGACCCAACCCGACCAGGTCGCTGCCATCCACCGCGAGTACCTGGCGGCCGGCGCCGACATCCTCGAGACCAACACCTTCGGTGCCAACCGCTACAAGCTGAGCCAGCACGGCCTGGAGGACCAGGTGGTCGAGATCAACACGGCCGCCGTCCAGCTGGCTCGCCAGGTGATCGACGAGGCCGGCGCCCAGGCTCTGGTGGCCGGCAGCGTCGGACCGCTTGGCGTGCGCCTGGCGCCCTTCGGCCGCGTTCGGCCCGAGCAGGCCTTTGACGCCTTCCGCCAGCAGATCGAGGCGCTGGTTGAGGCCGGCGCCGACCTGCTGGTCCTCGAAACCCATAGCGATGTCTACGAATTGCAAGAGGCCATACGCGCCGCCCGCGCCGTCACCGACCTGCCGGTTGTCGCCATGATGACCTTCACCCGCGACGACCGCACCTTGCTCGGGGACACACCCAAGAAGGTGGCCCAGGCGCTGGTTGAAACCGGCGCCGACATCATTGGCGCCAACTGCTCGGAGGGCCCGGCTCAACTGCTGCGGCTGGTCGCCCGCATGCAGCCCACCGTCGGCGATCGGCCGCTGTGCGCCATTCCCAACGCCGGTTGGCCCGAGCGCGTTGCCGACCGAATTATGTACCCGGCGACTGCTGATTACTTCGGAGACTTTGCCGCTTCGGCGGCGCAGGCCGGCTTCGCCCTGATTGGCGGTTGCTGCGGCACCACGCCGGACCACATCCGCCAGATGCGGCAGGCGTTGGAGCACCTCCCCAGTCTGCCGGGCCGGTCGCCGGTTTACACCGTTGGCAACGGGGACAACGGCGAAACCACCGAAGCCTCCGAGCCGACCGGGCTGGCCGAGAAGCTGGGGCGCGGTGACTTTGTGGTGTCGGTCGAGATGAACCCGCCCCGCGGTTTCTCGACGCACAAAGTGCTGGCCGGCGCCCACCTGCTTGCCGAAGCCGGCGCCGACGTCATCAATGTCGCCGACAGTCCGATGGCCCGCATGCGCATGAGCCCGTGGGCCGTCTGCCAGTTGATCCAGCGCCAGGTGGGGATCGAGTCGGTCCTGCACTTCCCGACCCGCGGCCGCAACCTGCTGCGGGTGCAGGGTGACCTACTGGCTTCGCACGCCCTCGGTGTGCGCAATATTTTCGTGGTGATGGGTGACCCGACCGCCGTCGGCGATTACCCCGAGGCGATGGACAACTACGACCTGGTGCCGACTGGCCTGATCAAGCTGGTCAAACACAGCTTCAACATGGGAGTCGACCATGCCGGCACCGACATCGGCGGCGCAACTTCGTTCTTCGTCGGCTGCGCCCTGAATCTTAGCGCCCAGGACATCGAGCGCGAGGCTCGCTTGCTGCACAAGAAACTCGAGTCCGGCGCCGATTTCGCGCTGACCCAACCGGTCTTTTCACCAGATTTGGTCGAGCGTTTCCAGGCCGCCTACGAGGAACTATTCGGAGCGCTCACCCTGCCGGTGCTGGTCGGGGTGCTGCCACTGTACAACGACCGACACGCCGCATTCCTGCACAACGAAGTCCCCGGGATCAACATCCCGCCTTCGATCCAGGACCGGGTGCGGCGGGCCGGCGACGAGGGCCGGGCCGAAGGCATCCGCATCGCCATTGAACTGCTTCAAGCTCTAGAGCCGCAGGTTCAAGGTGTCTACCTGATGCCGCCCTTCAGTCGCTATGACATGGCGGCCGAAATCATTGAGGCCGTCCAACCCGCGGCCAAGGTCGCCTGAGCCTCAACCCCGCTTTGCTACAATCGAACAGGAAACGGCCAAGTCTGAGGAGGCCCACCATGACCACACTGGCCGACCGTGAACTCAAGCCGCCGCGAGGTGGCGGCGTTGAGCCGCTGCGCGGCGAGGCGCTTCGTCTGCTCGAACACGAACTGAACAATGGCTGGAGCGTGGTCGACGACCACCACCTGAAGAAGACATTCAAGTTCGACGATTTCCAGCAAGCCCTCAACTTCACCAACCGGGTCGGCGAACTGGCCGAGTCGGTCGATCACCATCCCGAAATCTGCCTGACCTGGGGCCGGGCGACCGTCAGCATTTGGACGCACAGCATCGATGGCTTGAGCGAAGCTGATTTTGTCTTCGCCGCCCGGGCCACCCGGCTGGCCTGAGCGCCGTTGGGCTGATCAGGTCCAGACACCTGTGATACTGTCGGTGGCAAAAGGCAAACGGGGTCAACCTTAGGTTTGTCGACCCAAAAGAAAACCCCAGATACGGTAGCTTTCGCTATCACCGCCCTTCCAATCCGTATCCTCGAACCCGTCAACCATGGGCGATGGTGCCGCCGGATCCCCCCGATCCTGACTGGGGAAAGCTTGCCCATGCCGGGCAAGGGGGCATGAGTCGAGGCTGCATTGGCGGCGCCGCCCGGTCTCGGACGACGGCCTCATCGCTCTCCCGTCACTCCTGGTCCGCCGGGGACGGATGAGCTGCGGCAGGCTGTTGCGCAATCCAAATCTCCCTGCGCACATGCCCGGCTGCTTGCACGCCGGCCCTGAACAGCTCACTCTTAAACCACTCCATCGCGCGGTTCACATCCTCAACATCGAGCTGCACAAGCACTGCGCTTGGGTTCCCCTCCTGGCGATAGACAGGGCCATCGCTGATGCCGAAATCCAATCGCGCCTGGCGATGCGCGTCATGCACCTGCTTCCATCGATCGATGTCTTCGGCCTCAACCCGGATCATGATTGCCTGTCTCATCGCTTACCTCCAAACCGCTTGTGAATCAACCATTGATAAGTTATTCTCTTAACTATTAGCTATCTTACTACTTCTTGTCAAGGACCTAACTATCCAATGCCCAATCGTCCTTCGCTACCGCCCGATTTCGACACCCGCTATCCGGAGTCAAGCCGTCGTGCCACCGAATGTGCTATGAATCTCGTCTCCACCGCCGACCAGCTAGTCGGCAAGATCTCCAAGCTGCTCCGGCCCTACCACTTGAGTCCGAGCGCTGCCCTTGCGCTCGGGATCCTTGCCGACTCCCTCGAACCGCTGCCCCCTCATGCCATCGCCGACAGGCTGATCCTCACTCGCGCAACCATGACCGGCCTGGTCGATTCGCTTGAAAGGCGAAACTATGCCAACCGCCAACCACACCCGACTGATAGACGAATGGTGCTCATCGAGATCACCGATTTGGGTCGCAGGGTAACAGGCGAGTTTCGCCGGCTCATCCACCGCCATCAACACACGTGGCTTCGGTCCCTCACAGCTGCTGACAAGGGACGGCTTCTTTCCTACCTGCACCAGATCCAGGATGGGCTCGAGGATCGGCCCGCCTAGCGCCCTGCCGAGCTCCAGGCTCGTTTCAGGGGGGCTTCCGTTGCCCGTGTCGGTCCGAGGCGCCTGTCGCCCCGCCGGTGGTTTTCTATAACGGCTTAGAGGCGGCCCTTGGCCCTCAGCCACGGCCCCGCCGATGGCACGGACAGGACGCCGGCAATTGCTGGCACCAGCCGGGCGCCATGTTCGGCCCCACCCGGAGATGGCCCCGGATCCAATACCGCTCATATGTCCTGAACAGCTGGAATTGGCTTGACGGCCCGTTTTCGGGCGTGCTAGACTGAGCGCGGTCGTAACAGGGGAGCATCCAAGGCTAGGGAATGATGTCGGGACTCACGGCCAAACGAATGGTCATGCGCAGGCTGCCGCCGCCGATGGGCCGAGGCCCATCGGCTTGGGTCGGCCGCGCTTAGGCCCGCTCGACCCCGGCAGCCACCCCACCGCCAGCCCCGGCTGGCGGTTGTTGTTTGTCTCGGACAGTCAACCCGAATGCAAGATCGAAGGATGCCATGACCGAACGAATCCACATTTCCGTCGCCTGGCCGTACGCCAACGGCGACCTGCACGTCGGCCACCTGGCCGGCGCCTACCTGCCGGCCGACATCTTCGCCCGCTACCACCGTCTCAAGGGCAACCAGGTGCTAATGGTGTCGGGCTCCGATTCGCACGGAACGCCGATCAGTGTCGAGGCCGACAAACGCGGCGTTCCGCCGAGCGAGCTGTTCGAGCATTACCATCAGCGCTTCCTTGAGACCCAGCAGGCGATCGGCATCAGCTACGACCTGTTCACCCACACCGACACCCAAAACCACCACCGGGTGGCCCAGGACCTGTTCTCGCGGTTGTATGAAAACGAGTACCTCTACCCCAAGGTGGAACGGCAGCTGTACTCGGAAGCCGAGGGGCGTTTCCTGCCCGATCGCTTTGTCGAAGGCACATGCCCAATTTGTGGCTACAAGGAAGCACGCGGCGATCAGTGCGATAACTGCGGCAACCTGCTCGACGCGCTGGACTTGATCGACCCGCGCAGCAAGACCGACGGTTCGACGCCGGTGGTGCGCGAAACCGAGCACTTCTTCCTCGATCTACCGGCGCTGGCCGAACCAATCCTGGCGTACCTCGAGTCACATGCCGACCACTGGCGGCCAAACGTGTACAAGTTTGCCCGCAACTATGTTGAAGGGGGTCTCAAGGGACGGGCCGTTACCCGCGATATCGATTGGGGCATCCCGGTGCCGCTCGAGGGCTGGGAGGAAAAGCGCCTGTACGTCTGGTTCGAGGCTGTTATGGGCTACCTGACAGCCTCGATTGAATGGGCCGCCAACCAGGGCCAACCGGAGGCGTGGAAACCCTGGTGGTATGACCCCGATGTGCGCGGCTACGTCTTCATCGGCAAGGACAACATTCCGTTCCACACCGTGATCTGGCAGGCCGAACTGCTGGGGGTGGGCCAGCTGTACGAGACCGACAGCAGCAAGCATCTCAACCTGCCCTATGATGTGCCGGCCAATGAATTCATGAACGTCGAGGGGGCCCAGTTCAGCAAGAGCCGCAATTGGGCCATCTGGCTGCCCGACCTGCTCGAGCGCTATGATCCCGACGCCCTCCGGTTCTACGTCGCTAGCGTCTTGCCCGAAACTCGCGACAGCGATTTCTCATGGGACGACTTCCTCAGCCGGAACAATGACGAGTTGGTCGCCACCTGGGGCAACCTGGCCAACCGGGTGACCTCCTTCGCCTATCGCCACTGGGAGGGACAGGTGCCGGTGCCGAACGAATTGGGCCCGGACGACCGGGCGCTTCTGGCTGAAGTCGAGGCCGGCTTTGCGGTGGTCGGTGCCGAGATCGAAGCTGTCCGGTTACGGGCCGGGCTGCAGGAAGCCCTGCGCCTGGCACGCCAGGTCAACGCCTACCTCGACCATGCACCTTGGTTCTCAGTAATCAAGCAGGACAAAGCAGTCGCCGCCACCACGGTGTACACGGCCCTGCAGGCGATCAACCAGCTCAAGCTGCTGTTCGCCCCCTATCTCCCATTCAGCAGCGAGCGGCTGCACCTCGCGCTGGGATTCGACCAGCCGCTTTTCGGCGAACAGAGGATCGTGACCATCGACGAGGCCGATCGCAGCCACCAGGCGCTAACCTACCTGCCCGAGGCGGCCACCGGCCGCTGGGCGCCGGCTGAACTGCCCGCCGGCCAAGCCTTGGCCGAGCCGGCGCCCTTGTACCGCAAGCTTGAACCGGAAATCGTCGAGCAAGAGCGGGCGCGGCTCCGTTCGTAGCCAAGCGCGGGCATGATGACTGTCATAGGGCGACGGTGACGTGCGGCACTGAGGCCATTCCGGTGTATGCGGCTACCCTGATAGATGACCGACGGTGTCCAGTTTTCGAGCGGGGTAGAGGCGCATGCAAATCACGAAACAAGCAGACTACGCCGTACGCGCGGTGCTCGAATTGGCCCGCAGCAACGGCTCGACAGGCAGGTTGACCGCCGAAGAAATTGCCCAGCGGCGGGGCATCCCGCACGCGTTCCTTAGCAAGACGCTGGGATTGCTGGCCGACGCCGGCCTGGTCGAGACACGGCGAGGGGTTAAGGGCGGCGTCGCCCTGCGCCGCCCGCCACAACAGATCAGTTTGCTCGATGTGGTCGAAGCCATCGACGGGCCGCTCGATCTGTGCGCTTGTGTGCTGGCGCCGGCTGACTGTCGCTGGACCGAGACCTGTCCGGTCCACCCTATCTGGCTCGACATGCGCCACGAAATGCGCACCCGGATGGCGGCAGCCCGACTTGACATGCTGGTCATTCAGGAGAAGAGAGCCCGCAGCCGCCGCGTCCCGGCCCAGACCGTCAGCTCCTAGCGCCGCAAGGAGCTTTGCTCGACCCGCTCAGCATGAATCAGAGTCCCCGCCGGCGAAGGCCGGCGGTTTAGCTTCCCCCAAACGACGGCGGCCGCTTCTCCTGGAAAGCGGTCAGTCCCTCACGGTGGTCAGCGGTCTGGCCGGCGATCTCTTGCAGGTGGGCCTCGTAGTCCAGCACCGATTCTAGATCATTCAGATGGGCACGATTGAACGCCCGCTTGGTCAGGCCAATTGCCCGGGTCGGGCCTTGGGCCAGACGCAGGGCCAGCTCGCTCGTGGCCGCTTCCAGCTCGTCATCGGGCACAACCTGGTTAACCATTCCATAGGCCAGCGCCTGCTCGGCCGACAGCGGGTCATTCGTGAAGGCCATCTGCGAGGCCCGCGCGAGCCCGACCAAGAGCGGCAGCATGAGCGAGGTGGCCGAGTCGCTCGTCAATCCGATGCCGGTAAAACCAAAGACAAAACGGGCGCTTTGGGCCGCGATCCGAATGTCGGTGGCCAGCGCCACCCCCAACCCAGCCCCGGCCGCCGGCCCATTGATGGCGCCGACGATGGGCTTTTGCAGGGCACGCATACGCGGAATGAGTCGGTTGTACGTCTTGGCAAGGTGAGCGCGGAAGGATACCTCCCCATCGTCCCCGCCGCCGAGCGCACCGACATCCTGGCCGGCCGAGAACAACTTGCCCTCGCCGGTCAGTACCAGACAACGGACCTTCGAATCGCGCTCAGCCTGTTTCAGCGCGTTGAGCAGGTCGTCGATCATCTTCTGGTTGAAAGCGTTGGCCTTGGGCCGGTTGAGCCTGATCCAGAGCACGCCGTCACGTTGGTCGGTCAGCAGTGTCTCCCACTCGGCCATCCGGCAAGCCTCCAGAATCAAAGCGGGCGCCCGTCGGCGCCCGCTGTTTTCATCCTACTCGGTCAGGGACGGTAGATCCCAGTTGCCCTCGTCATCGAGATCGTCATCATCCCCCTCATCGAACTCGAAATCAAGTTCGATCTCGATCTCGCTCTCCTCCAGCCGAACCCAGACCATCATCACATCGCCTTCGTCCTGCTCCGCAAAGCGGGCGGCCACGATCGGTGCCTGCCGAGTGAGTCCGCTGTCGTCGCGGAACTCCAGGTCAATGTTGTTCCGGTCGCGCCAGGTTCGGTAGCAGCGCTCGACCAGAGCCGGCCCATTGTGCGTGCGCAGCGTGCAGCGGGCGATGCGATACGGTGCCGGTCCTTCGGTCAACCCGTAGAGCCAGGATTCGTCGGCGTACTCGAAGGTGGGGGGAGGCCCCTCAATGATGGTGATTTTCTGGGGTTCTGCCATGCCTACCTCGCAACCAATACCAGTAGAGGAACGCGGGCTATGGTACCACAGGGCGCTTGCGCCACCTCTCACCGCGTCCACTCTCGAATGGGTCGAAAACTACGTCTACAAGGATGGCATGAGTCTGCATTTGGCGCCAGTAGTGCTGGGGCCTCAGGCGCCGGTCCGGTTAGCTCTCGGCTTCTATTGCCTGGCGGGCGGCGGTCAACTGGCGAATCTGTCGAAGCCAATCGGCCGTTTGATCGCCGAGGTTGAAGTAGACCACACCCTGTGGCACGGCTCCGGGCGTACCCGAGGTGACGAAACGCAGCAAGCGGCCCTTGGAAGCCTGGTCATAGCGCACTTCGAGCAGTTCAGGCACATGGGGGTGTTGGCGGACGCTGGTGATGGCCGTCAGCGGGATCTCGATCAGGAGCCAGCGGGGGAACAGCTTGTCGCAACGCAGGCCGTCCGGCGTGAGAACAAGCTGGCACTGCGACTGGGCCGCCTTAATGTCCTTCAAGAAGATCGGTGAGCCGCGGCGCAAACCGATCATGCCGCGGGTGTGCGATCCGCGCATGTAGGGAATCAGCAGCAACGGAAACAAGTAGCGCGTCGCTTGCCGAATGACATGGCCGCTGCCTGGCCCGTCGGGCATGTTCACCGACCGCCTCGGTTGGTCTCCAACGTGACTTTGATCGCACCTGTCCGCTTGTCCAGCGCAGTGGACACGGCTTGTTTCACATCTGACAATGGAAAGCGGTGCGTAATCAGTCCCTGGGTGGTCAGCACACCTTCTTGCAGCATCTCGATCACAAGGTCAAAGGTATGGATCGTCCGGCCGCGCCAGTGTTCAATGCCGGAAGCGTAGGAACCGATCAGATCCACCTCTTGGTACCAGACCGGATTCAGGTCGACCTTGAGCACTCCCAGGTCGATCCCGACCAGCACGACTGCCCCGCGCGCCCGCGCCCAGCGTAGGGAATCCCCGACCGTCTGGGCGCTGCCGACGCAGTCGTAGATCACATCATAGCCGCCCAGGATCATGCCCCGGTTCATCGGCGCCCGGTACAGTTTGCCCCCGGTCGCCTCGGCCACTGCCTGGTAGCTATCGGCATCCGACAGAATTCGATCGGCGCCCAAGCGTTGGGCGGCCTCCACCTGATGCGGGTAGCGGGCCATCACCGACACTTCGGCTGCCGGCTCAACCGCCTTGACCGCCTGCAAGCTCAGCAGCCCAATGATGCCGGCCCCGACGATCAACACCTGCTGGCCGGGTTCGGGCGGACGGCGTAACACTCCGTGCAGAGCAACACCCATCGGCTCGACCATTGAGGCTTGATCGACCCCGATGTCTTGGGGTATGGGCCATAGCTCGGCCTCATGCGCTGTGTATGAGTCGCCCCAACCGCCGCCGGCCCCTGACGGCCCCTGGGCCAGTGAGGCGTTTTCACACAGCCGCTCCTGTCCATCGGCGCAGAACCGGCAGGGCGGCACGATCTCCTGCGTGCGGCAGTTGGGGCCAAGGAAACGCGATTCCATGACGACCCGGTCGCCGACATTGAAACGCGTGACTGCCCGGCCGGCCTCGACCACTTCGCCAATGACCTCGTGGCCAAGATAGAACCGGGTGTTGCCAGGCAACGCGGCCGGCGCAATCGACGGGTCGACCTTCACCTGTAACAAGCTCAGGTCGCTGGCGCAGATGCCGCACTGTTCGGTTCGGACCCGCACCCAGCGGTCGCCGGGCAGTGGCGGCTCGGCCACCTCGACAATATGGGCCGGCGAGAGCGGACTCCACACCACGCCGGGCCACAAGCCGCGCAGCAACTTGACCGCTAACATCCGAGGCAGGTTCTTCTCCACGTAGATCGCCCGCATCAACCGCTACCTTCCATGCGTTCCCGAGAACTACTTGCGGACCCGCACTGACGCCCGCACCAGCGAGCAGCGCGGACAGTTGGGCCGGTCACACAGCAGTGCCAGCGGGTCCTCCCGTAGCCAGCCGGTCGTCAGATGGAGCAGGTCACGCAGCGGCACAGCTTCGATCACCGCCGCCCCTACCTCGGCCCGCCGGCGGATGCCGCTCAGCCGATGGCCGATGCTGTTGAACCCATCCGAGCAGCCCGGCCAGCCGGGGCATTCGACTACGCCGCCCGGGGTCAACGCCCAACGCAAGTAGCCCTTGCGGCCCGCCAGCGCCTCGGCGTAATGCAAACTGACGTTGGCCCGCTGGTCCACGCCCAATAGCAGCACATCGGCGTCGGCTTCGGCCAACCTCGCCAGCGGCTCCCAGGGTTCTTCGATCAACTGCGTTTCGAGGAAGGCCTCGGCGTCAACTCCGGCAAACGACACAATCGGGTGCAGTGACCGGTTGGCCTCCGGGTGCAGCCGCAGCGTTTCGGCGACCACGCCCATCGAGCGGTCGGCCGGCAAGTCGGGCCGGAAGATCTCGGCAACCGCGTTGCGCTCGGGGTCGATGCCGTAGGCCATGGCGTTGTCGGCCGGGCCGGTCTGTGGGGTCACCATCGTGCGTAGCGTGAAGGTCGGCATGACGACCGATTCGAAGGAGCCGACCAGCGCCCCGACGACAGTTTCGGCCCCGCCAACCACCTCACCAAAGGCCGACAACGAAGCGTGTGCCACCACCTTGCTATTGGCTTCGAGGCCCAGCCGGCGAAACGCGCCGACCAGTTCGCGGTAGGTGACCATCGTTAGGCGGTCCCTGTCACCGGGTCACTTGCCGGACCATTGCGGCTTGCGCTTTTCCATGAAGGCTTGCATGCCTTCCTTCTGATCCTTCGTGCTGAACAGGAAATAGAAGCTGCGTCGTTCGGCGGCGATCCCATCGGCCAGGAAACTCTCGAAGGCCTGGTTGACCATTTCCTTGCCCAGCCGTACAGCCAATGGGGCGCGTTCGGCGATCTCCTGTGCCAGCGCCACGGCTTCGTCCAGGTAGCGTTCGACCGGCAC
>DASWJQ010000010.1:0-63460 GCA_036397095.1 Anaerolineales bacterium | reverse complement strand
TCGCCCGATCTTTTGGTTGGTTCGAGCGTGATCGAGGCGGCCCAGGAAGGCATGCGGCTGGTGGTGGCCGACCCGGAGGGCACGGCCAACGGCTATGCCGACCTCGAGACGATTTCGTCGGGCGGCAAGACCGGCACCGGTGAGTTCTGCGATCAGGTCGCCTTCAATAACAACCAGTGTGAGCCGGGCAACTGGCCAACGCACTCCTGGTATGTCGGCTATGCGCCGTTTGAGACACCGGAGATTGCCGTAGTCGCCTTTATCTACAACGGCGGTGAGGGTGCTGTCACCGCTGGGCCGGTCGTGCGCCAGGTGTTGGAAGCGTATTTTGAACTCAAGGCGATCGACGTCGCCATGGCTCTCCCCTGAGCGCTCGCCCGCCGAATCCCTCCGTGCTATAATCGCCGCCCGGAAGAACAAATGAACGAATCGCTGGCCATTAAGGGTGTCCGCGACAGCCTGGTCCTGACGGTTCCGCCGACCGCCGACGGCCCGCTGCTCGAGTTGGTCCTGACGACCATCGACGGGCGATCGGCCTTTTTCAAGGGCGGCAAGGTGGCGATCGATCTAGGCGCACGTGAGATCAGCGCCGCCGAATTGGGTCGTTTGCGGGACCGGCTGTCCGAGCGGGAAGTTCATTTGTTCGCCGTGTTGTCGACGGCCGAGGCCAGCCAGGCGGCGGCCGCCAACCTGGGGCTGGACCGAGACCTGGATCGGGTCACCCAGGCCGAAGAAGTCACGGCGCCGGCCATCGACACCCGCCTGCCCGGTGAAAACGCTATCCTGGTGGAACGTACCCTGCGCTCGGGCAACCAGGTGCAGCACGCGGGCCATGTGATCGTGCTCGGTGATGTCAATCCCGGCGCCGAAGTTGTGGCTGGTGGCAACGTGGTGGTTTGGGGGCGTTTGCGCGGTGTGGTGCATGCCGGGGCCGGCGGAGATGAGAAGGCCGTCGTCTGTGCGCTTGACCTGGCCCCGACCCAACTCCGCATTGCCGGCCATGTTGCCCTCAGCCCTGAGCGCGAAGGGACGGTCCACCCCGAGAAGGCGTTCGTCCAGGATGACCAGATTGTGGCCGAAGCCTGGTCGGCCGCTGGCTAGGAACTAGTCGAGGAAACGGCGCTTGGCATGACGGCAACCATCATCACCATCACATCGGGCAAAGGCGGCGTCGGCAAGACGACCGCTACCGCCAACATCGGCGCCGCGCTGGCCAGCATGGGCCGGCGCGTGGTATGCATCGACGCCGATATTGGCCTGCGCAACTTGGACGTCGTCATGGGGCTTGAAAACCGGATCGTCTACGATCTGGTCGACATTGTCGAAGGGCGGGCCAAGCTGCGTCAGGCGATGATCAAGGACAAGCGCATCCCGGAGCTGTACTTGATCCCGGCGGCCCAGACACGCGACAAGACGGCCGTCTCGCCGGGCGACATGATCCGGCTGGGTGACGAACTGCGCGAAGAGTTCGACTACGTCTTGATCGACTCGCCGGCCGGCATCGAACGCGGCTTTCGCAACGCCATCGCCCCGGCCGATGTGGTCCTGATCGTGACCAATCCTGAGGTGTCATCGGTGCGTGACGCCGACCGCATCATCGGCTTGATCGAAGCCGAGAGCAAGGGTCCGGGCAAACTGATTGTCAACCGGATCAAGCCGGAAATGGTCAAGCGCGGCGACATGCTGGACACGGTCGACATTTTGGACGTGCTGGCGATAGATCTCATCGGCGTAGTGCCCGAGGATGAGGGCGTTGTCGTCGCCTCCAACCAGGGCAATCCGGTGTCCCAAAACAAGGACAGCCGGGCCGGCCGGGCGTTCCACAATATTGCCCGCCGTCTAGAGGGCGAAGACGTGCCGTTTGAGACGCTGGAGGCCGGTGACGGCTTCTTTGGCAAGTTGTCGCGGTTGATGCGTCCTGGAGGCCAGGCGTGAGCTTCCTGCGCCGCCTGGTCGGCGGGCCAGACCGCAGTGCCTCGGCTGCCAAAGAACGGCTGCAGTTGGTCCTGGTGCACGACCGGGCCGACCTGACGCAGGCCGAGCTGGCCGATCTCAAGGACGAGATTATCGAAGTGATCTCGCGCTATGTCGCCATCGACCGCGGCGGCGTGGAAATCGCCCTGACCAACGACCGCTACGAGCAAAGGCTGGTGGCCGATATTCCGCTCGCCCAGAGCCGCCAGCGCCGCTAGTCCCCCCCTGATGACTTCCCAGGCACGCATTTGGCGTCACTTTGACGTGTGGCTGCTGGCAGCCGTGGCCGTGCTGACGATTTCGGGCGTGGCCATGATTCAGTCCGCCATTGCCGACAATCCCGAACTGCTCGAACTCGACGTGGTTGGCCGCCAAACGATCTATGCGCTGGCCGGGTTCACCGTTCTGCTGCTGACGGCGGCCATTGACTACCGCATGTGGTCGGCCCTGGCCAAGCCGATGTACGTCTTCAATCTGGCGTTTCTGGCCCTGATCCCGCTGGCCGGGGTTGTCGGTTTCGGTGCCACCCGCTGGTTCCAATTGGCGACGGTCACGATCCAACCCTCGGAGCTGGCCAAGATATTGATGATCCTGGTGCTGGCCGACTTTTTCGCCCGCAACAAACATGTCATCCGTCAGCCAAAGACCCTCATTCGGAGCCTGGCTCTGACCGGCGTTCCACTGTTCTTGATCTTCAGCCAGCCGGACCTGAGCACGGCCATCGTGATCGGCGTGATCTGGGTGGCGCTGCTCTTCGCCGCCGGTGGCAATGTCAAGCATCTGGCGATGCTGGCCGGCGCCGGTCTGTTCGGCTCGGTCGCGCTGTGGCCCTTCCTGGCCGACTACCAGAAGTCTCGCATCGTCACCTTCCTCTTCCCTAACCCTGATGCCAGCTTTGGCGCCACCTACAATGTCAATCAGGCACTGATCTCGATTGGCTCGGGCGGCTGGTTCGGTCAAGGGTATGGCCAAGGCACCCAAGTGCAGCTGCGCTTCCTCAAGGTCCGTCATACCGACTTCATCTTTTCGGCCTTGTCCCAGGAATTCGGCTTCATTGGCGCCGCCTTGCTGCTGCTCTTGCTCATGTTCGTCATCTTCCGCTGCCTGCGGGCCGCGCAGACGGCGCGCGACACCTTTGGTGCGTTGATCTGCTACGGGGTTGCCATCCTGCTCCTGTTCCAAGGCTCGTTCAACATCGGCATGAACATGAATATCTTCCCCGTGTCCGGCTTGCCACTGCCCTTCCTCAGTTATGGTGGCTCATCACTGCTCTCCAGCTTATTGGGCATTGGTCTCGTCGAGAGCGTGATCTTGCGGCACAAGAAGATTGAGTTGTGAGGAAATCGCGCAGCGCGTTGCGCGTTGAGCACTGAGCGCCAGGCGCTGGGCACCGGGCACTGGGCGCTGGGCACCAGGCACCAAGCGCCAGGCACCAGGCGCAGAACCCCAATCCCCAATCCAGCCCCCTTATCCCTAATCCCCCATCTCCTATCACTTGTCACTTATCCCTTATCTCTCCAACGTACGCCCCCTTCGACAGACTCAGGCAGGCTCCTCGGAAGCCGTGGCCAGATTTCAGATTCCAGATCCCCAATCCCTACTCACCAATCCCCATTCCCCTTTCCCCGTTCCGTATTCCCTCTTCCCTCACGCCTCGTCTTCCTCCTCCCCATAACACTTCGCCGGCCTCATTCGTTGTAACCTGTAGAAACGCGTGACTTCGCAGACGCAACGTTCGGCCGATGCCACCGAAATCGATCTGGTTCGCCGCGCCAAGGCAGGCGAGGAGCGTGCCTTCGCGGCGATTTACCAGGCGTACGCCGACCGTGTCTATCGCTTCTTGCGCTACCGGGCGCCGGATCAAGCCAGCGCCGAGGACCTGACGTCAGAAGTTTTCCTGCGGGCCTGGGACAAGCTTGACACGTTCGACCCCCAGGGCGCACCCATCGGGGCCTGGCTGTTTCGGATCGCTCGGAACCTGGCAATCGATCACGACCGGCTGAAGAAACCGATCGTGTCCCTTGATGAGATCCCACCCCAAGACCAGGGTGCTCCTGCCAGCTTGGAAGACAGACTATCGGCCCGCCTCGAAGGCGACAGGGTGATGAATCTTCTTGACGAACTAACCAACGACCAGCGCGAAGTCCTGGTCCTCAAGTTCGTAGAAGGGCTACCAACTGCGCAGGTTGCCCAGGTTCTCGGAAAGCGGCAGGGCGCCATCCGAGCGCTGCAGATGCGGGGACTGCAAGCCTTGGGCGATCGGTTGCAGGCTGAGGCAACGGAGGGAACGCAATGACCGACCCCGATCGAGTTCTTGAGGAGTGCCTAAAGCTGCTGGCTTCCGGCCAGCTGACCATCGAAGAATGCCTGGAACGCCACCCGCGGCATGCAGCCAAGCTGAGTAGGGCGCTGCAGGCGGCCGGCTGGCTGCAATCCTCGGCCGATCTGTTCATGCCCGTCGCCGCCCGCAACCAGGTGGCCAGCGCGCTCGCCGCGCATATGGCGACCCACCCGCGTCGCCAAGCCCGCACACTCTGGGGGCTGCCTGCTTACCGCCAATGGGCCCCGGCGCTGGCGGCGCTGGCACTCTGCCTGATAGCCGGCACGGCCTTGGCCCAAACCGCCAGGCCCACCGATCTGCTCTACGGTTGGCGCCTGGCGAGCGAGTCCGCCTGGCTTAGCCTTTCCCCGGCACCAGAAGCTACTGCCCTAGCCGTGGCCGAGCGCCGGGCGCAAGATCTTCTGTGGACCGTAGCCACGGGTGAGCAAACCGAACCCGCCCTGTCTGCCTACCAGGACTGGCTGGCGCGCCTCCAGTCCAGCGATATGGTTACCGACCGCATTGCCCAAGCGCTGGCCGCCCACCAAGCTGCATTTCAGGCCAGCGGCATTGAACTGACCGGTACCGAATTGGATGGCAGCAGCGAAGACACCCTTCCGGCGGGCACACCCTTACCCAACACCCTCCCACTCCCTTCACCTGTGCTCGAAGGCCTGGACGGTCTGCCGTTGCCCTAATTCCATCGACAGCGTAACAGTTGGGGTCCTCGATTCGTGCTCATGGGTGAAGCCAAATCGTGAGAAGGAGGATGAACGATGATTACCCTGCGCACGATCGTCTCCTTGCTGGTTGCGGCAGGCTTGGGCCTGGGCGTGACGCTCAGCGGCAACGAACAGGCCAAGGTCCGGCTCCAGACCAAGGCCGAAGCTGCCATCAACACTGCCGGTCAGGTTTTCGCCGACCTGCAATCCGAGGTGGCCAACCTGACGGGACAAACCGATGTCGGTGGCCAGGTTTCAGGTGAGGCTGACCTCAGCGCTGGCGCCGAGAGCAGCGGCTCCGAGTCCGGGGCCAACGCCAACGCCGAGGCCTCGGTTGAGACCCGGGCTGAAGCTGGCAGTGGCTGGGACTTCCAGCTGCCCGACTTGAATGGCTTGAACTTCAACTGGGATGTGTTTGGTTCGGCCGACGGCGAGGCTTCCAGCCACTAACTGGCACCTGGCAGCCAGCCGAACGTCAACGAGTAGGGGCGGCCCGAGGGTCGCCCCTACGTGTCATCTGAACCTCCGACCGGTTGGGTCGCCAACGACCTAACCACCACTACTAGGATCGCTTCGATCGGCCGAATTGCTCAGGCGTGTGGGGACGTTGTAGGCAACGTCCCTACATCGGTTGTGAAAACCAGAACGCGGTCGCCGGGCACCATCTCTTGGGCATGGCGAATAGTACGTCAGGAAGGATACGCCTTGTTCGGATTGACGACAGCTGTACGCCCACTTCGACAGGCTCAGGGATGCTCCTTTGGGTGGATCATCGAGGCCCTGGATCCCAATTCCTTGGTCCCTTCGCAAGTATCCCAAATCCCGTCTCCCGTTTCCCCAGTCCCCAGTCCCTAACCCTAGTCTCCGTCTATGGTAAAGTCACGAGGCAATCCGGCCACCCCACAAGTAAAGGACCCCATGCCGACCGACACCCCAGTCCGCGTGCGTTTCGCTCCCTCGCCTACTGGCCGCTTCCACATCGGCAGCGCCCGCACTGCCCTCTACAACTACCTCATCGCCCACCAAACTGGCGGCCAGTTCCTGCTGCGCATTGAGGATACCGACCAGAAGCGGTTGGATCCGACAGCGGAGGATGAGATCAAGGACAGCCTGCGCTGGTTAGGCGTGCCGTGGGATGAGGGACCGGACGTTGGGGGGCCGCACGCACCCTATCGGCAGTCGGAACGGCTTGAGGTCTACACCGCCCGGGCCCTGGAGCTCGTTGACCACGGACACGCTTACCCGTGTTTCTGTTCGCCTGAGCGGTTGTCCCAGCTGCGCCAGACGCAGCAGCGGGCCAAGCAGCCGCCGCGCTACGATGGCCAGTGCCGGCGATTGAAACCGGCCGAGGCGGCGGCGCGCGTCGCGGCCGGCGAGTCCCATGTTGTCCGGTTCAAGACGCCAAAGGAAGGCCAGACGCAGGCGGTCGACCTGCTGCGAGGCGCCATCACCGTCGACAACCACACAATTGATGACTACGTGCTGGTCAAGTCGAACGGCATCCCCGTCTACCACCTGGCGGCCATGGTCGATGATCACGAAATGCAGATTACCCACGTCTTGCGCGGCTCCGAGTGGCTGCCGACCTTTCCGCTGCACGTTCTGATTTACCAGGCTTTTGGCTGGCAACAGCCGGTTTGGGCGCACCTGTCGGTGTTCCTCAACCCCAGCGGGAAGGGCAAACTGAGCAAGCGAAGTGCAGGCTCTAGTCAGGACGCCCAGGCGGTCTACATCACCGATATGCGGCGGCTCGGCTACCTGCCGGAAGCCGTCAACAACTGGACGGCGTTAATGGGCTGGTCGTATGACGACAGGACCGAGTTCTTCCTGATGGCCGACCTGATCGAAAAGTTCAGCCTAGAGAAGCTCAAACCAAGCCCGGCGGCGGTCAATTTCAGCAAATTGGATCACTTCAACGGCCTCCACATTCGCGCCTTGCCAGTGGATGACTTGACCGATCGGCTCGTCCCCTGGTTCGAGTCTGCCGGTTTCGCGGTCGACCGCCAGCGGTTGGCCCGAATCGTCCCCCTGCTCCAAGAGCGGATCCGAACGCTTGACGAGGCGGTGGAAATGGCGGGCTTCTTCTTCGCCGACGAAGTCACCGCCGATGCGGCCAGCCTGGTTGGCAAGGACATGGACGCCGCCCAAACGGCCCAGGCGCTGGAGCGAGCGCGGGACGTCGTCGAGCAACACGAGAAAATCGAGGCCGAGCCGCTGGAAGCCGACCTGCGGGCGCTGGCGGATGACCTTGGCTTGTCGGCTGGGCAGCTATTTGGCATCCTGCGTATGGCTGTCACGGGCCAGCGAGTATCGCCGCCGTTGCTCGAAAGCATGGAGCTCGAAGGCAAGGAGACGGTCGTTCGCCGGATGGAAGCCGCCCTGGCCAGCTTGGCGACTGCCTGAGCTACACCTCGTTTCGAGCGCTATGGTACAATCGCCGACCGTTGGGGGTTCGTCTAGTGGTAGGACAGCGGACTCTGACTCCGTCAGCCCAGGTTCGAATCCTGGACCCCCAGCCTGTCATATAGAGGGGCCTGGCGCCCGGCGCAAGCGCAGCTTGTGCCGGGCGGTTGTCTTTCTCCCGGTGATATAATCCGCCCGTGACGGAAGATCGATGGCGTCAGGCCCTCAGCCGGACCCGCCGCGGCCCCTTTGGGATGCTGGCGGGTCTTTTTGGGGGAACTCATTTCGATCCCGCCTTTTGGGAGCAACTTGAAGCCAGCCTGATCCGGGCGGACCTGGGGCTGCCGGCCTCAACCGGGCTCGTTGCCCAGTTGCGCCAGGTTGCCGACCGTGATGACTTGCGGTCGCCGGACCAACTGCTGCCTGTCTTGCGGCGGCTGCTGCTGGCAAAGCTGCCTGCGCCGGATTCGCCCCAGGCGCCGGACAATGGGCCCCTGGTGATCATGCTGGTTGGAGTCAATGGTTCCGGCAAGACCACGACCGCCGCCCGGCTGGGCTTCCATTGGCAGCAACAGGGCCATTCGGTCCTGCTGGCCGCGGCCGACACGCACCGGGCCGCCGCCAGCCAGCAACTTGCCAGCTGGGGCCAGCGGCTGGATGTGGCCGTCATAAGTGGCGAACCAGGCAGCGATCCGGGCGCCGTTGTCTACAATGCACTGCAGGCGGCGCTGGCCCGGCAGGTGGAGGTTGTCATCATTGACACCTCGGGCCGAATGCATACCAGCCACAACCTGATGGCCGAGTTAACCAAACTGCACACGGTGGCCGGCAAGGTTTTCACGGACGCCCCACAGCAGACGTATCTGGTGCTCGACGCCGCCACCGGTCACAACGCGCTGGCCCAAGCCCGCGCCTTCGGCCAGCAGATGCCGCTTACGGGCACGGTCTTGGCCAAGCTGGATAACTCGGCCCAGGGTGGCATGGCGCTAGCGGTAGCGGACGAATTAGGCCTGCCGGTTTGCTACGTCGGCCTGGGTGAAGGCCTGCAAGACCTGGCGCCGTTCGACCCTGCACAGTATGTTGACGGCTTGCTGGCGGCGGTACCCATCGAACCGGACGTCGCCAAAGGGTGAGCCTGCGGACAGAGTCAAGCCAATTGAGGATAGAGCAATGCAGGATTTGATTAATGGACTCGAGGAGGCGCAACGCCGGATTCAAGACCTCCTGGTGCGTCTTTGACTTCGCAAAACACGAAGCCGAACTAGCGCAGCTGCAAGCAACTTCCGAAGAACCAACCCTGTGGGACGATCCCGAGCGCGCGCAAAAGGTCATGCAGCGCATGGCCCGCTTGCGCGAGCAAGTTGACTCGTGGCACCAGCTCCGCCAGCGAGTCGACGACGCGCTTGAGCTGGCCCAGCTGGAGGACGACGGTCTGCGCGCTGAGATCGAGGCCGAATTGGTGGGGGTCGGGACCGAGTTGGAGCGCCGCGAATTCCAGGCTCTGCTCTCTGGCGAGTACGATGCTGACGACGCGATACTGGCGATCCACGCGGGTGCCGGTGGAACCGATTCCCAGGATTGGGCTCAAATGCTCGAACGCATGTACCTGCGCTGGGCCGAAGCCCAGGGCCTCGAAGCCGAGATCCTCGACCGCAGTGAGGGCGAAGAGGCCGGCATCAAGAGCGTCACGATCGGCGTGCGCGGCGAGTACGCCTATGGCTACATGAAAGCCGAGCGCGGCGTGCACCGGTTGGTGCGTATTTCACCCTATGACTCGGCCAACCGGCGGCACACTTCGTTTGCGCTCGTCGAGGTCTACCCGCAGGTCGAACAGGCCGAAGAAGTCACCATCGACCCGAATGACCTACGGATCGACACGTATCGCTCGGCCGGTGCCGGTGGGCAGAACGTCCAGAAGAACGAAACCGCTATCCGCATCACCCACCTACCGACGGGGCTCGTCGTCACATGCCAAAATGAGCGTTCCCAGACGCAGAACCGCGAGAATGCGCTCAAGGTGCTGCGCGCCAGGCTGCTCGACCTGCAGCAGCGCCAGCGCGAAGAAGAAATCGCCGAAATCAAGGGCGACTACATCCAGGCCGAGTGGGGCTCGCAGATTCGGTCCTATGTCCTGCACCCCTACCAGCTGGTTAAGGACCACCGGACCGGGCACGAGAGCGGCAACACCGCGGCAGTTCTTGACGGCGACCTGGATGGGTTCATTGCGGCCTTTCTTCGAGAAGGAATAGGCCAGGGAGGCTGATCGGAATCGGGGCCAAGGACGTCAGACGTCTGACCGCAGACTGGGGACCGCCCGTCACGCGGTCTATTGGATGGGTCGAAGAGCGGGCCGAGGCTTGCCAGGGCGGGTAGTGAATGTACCGCCCGGGGCAAGGATCGCACCTCCTGCCCCAATCCCCAATCCCTTATCCCGTATCACTTATCCCGTCTCACCCATCCCCGGCCTTTGATATAATCCGGCCGTTTGGCGCCTGGAGGAGGCAAGTGTGGCTTACTACTTGAACCTCGTCATGGTGATCCTGTCGATCGCCTTGATTGCTGTCATTCTGCTGCAGAGCCGCGGTGCCGGGCTTGGGGGCCTGGGCGGCGGCGACTTCGGTGGCACCGGCTACCACGTGCGTCGTGGAGTCGAGCGGCTGTTGTTCTTCGTGACCATCGGGTTGAGCGTGGCATTCTTCTTGATGGCCATCGTCAACGTCGTGTTGACCGGCTGATCCTTCCCCGCACACAAGGGCTCGGCCGGGCCCATTCCTATGCGTAACCTTCGCTGGCTCGTCCTCATCGCGGTTGGCGGCCTGCTCTTGGTCGTCGGCATCCTGCTCAGCCAGACGCCAGTGCTGCAATCCAACGCACCACTACCGGCGTCGGGCGGCGCCCACGTTGAAGCGCTCATCGGTTCCCCCGTTCGCCTCAACCCGATCCTCGACTTCAACAACCAGGTCGATGAGGATGTCGATCAACTGCTTTACCGTGGACTGGTTCGGTTCGACGACCGCGGCCAGCCGGTGCCTGATCTGGCGGCCCAGCTTGCGGTGTCCGCCGACACCAAGCTGGTAACGGTGACACTGCGCGACGACGCATTCTGGCACGACGGAGAGCCCGTTCAGGCGGCCGACGTTGTCTACACCTTCGCCAAGATCCAGGAAGAGGGCTATCCAGGTCCGGCGGATTTGCAGGCTTTCTGGAGCGAAATCAACGTTGTGCTGCTCGACGAGCGCACCGTGCAGTTCCAGCTGCCGGAGCCGTTTGCTCCCTTCCTCGACTTCCTGTCCGTCGGCCTACTGCCGGACCACCTGCTGCGGGGCGTTAGCGCCGCCGACCTGCCCGATCATCCATTCCACCTCGAGCCGGTTGGCACCGGACCTTTTCGGTTCGATCGCTACCTGACCGAGGATGGCCAGATCGTCGGAGTCAGTTTGCTCAAGAATGACGATTTCTATGGCCAAGTCCCCTACCTGGACCGGGTGGAATTCCACTACTTCGAAGACCAGGCGTCGGCCCTGGCCGCCTACCAATCCGGAGAAGTCGGTGCCATCGGCAGCGTCGGTCCGTCGATATTGCCGGAGGTGCTGGCCGCACCGAATTTGAACCTGCACAGCATGCGGCAGGCCGAGGTCAAGCTCATCTACCTCAATTTGGCTAACAGCGAACTGGCCTTCCTGGCCGAAAAGGACGTCCGCCAAAGCCTGACCTACGCCATTAACCGGCAAGCGCTAATCGACCTGCAATTGGGTGGACAGGGAATCGTGGCCACCGGTCCAATTTTGCCCGGCACTTGGGCGTTCGCCGAAGGCCTCGAACCGGTCCCCTATGACCCGATTGGAGCCGGCCATCTGCTGGATCAGGCAGGATGGGAGATCCCGGTGGGCGCCAACCCTGGCGCCGAGGAGTATGTGCGGACCAACAACGAGTCACAGCTGCGCTTCAGCCTGCTGCACGGTGACACGCCAACGGACAGCGCCATCGCCGAGCGGGTCCAATCATACTGGGCCGCCATTGGTATCCAAGTCGAACTTGAACCGGTCGCCCCAAACGAGTTGCAGGAGGCCCTAGAAGAACGCGAGTTTGAGGCGGTGCTGACCGATCTTGTTCTCTCGCGCTGGCCCGATCCCGATCCTTACCCCATGTGGCACGATTCCCAGGCCGAGTCAGGGCAGAACTATGCCAGCTTTGAGGACCGCAATACCGGCATCTGGCTCGAACGGGCCCGAGTTTCGCCGGACCAGGCGCGCCGGGCCGAGCTGTATGCCAGCTTCCAGTACCGCTTCCAGGACCAGGCCCCGGTCGTTTTGCTCTTCCACCCGGTCTACAACTACGCCATCAGCGCCGACATGCTGGGGGTTTCGATTGGACCCCTGTACGACCCAAGCGCCCGCTTTGTCAACATCGAGCTGTGGCACCTTCGCACCAGACGAGGCCCGGCACCTGACCCTTCCGAGGCGCCGCCGAGCCCGGCTCCCTAGACCCGCCAGGCTGCGTGGTATAATGTCGCCCGTTTGTGCTAATGGGCGCAATCCGCAGCCACAATCCCCGACGAACTTGGTAGGATTAAAACGATGACGGTACGACGTTTGGAAGACCTACAGCCAGATATGGAGCTTGAAGGCGTGGTCACGCGCACCGAGCTCTATGGCGCGTTTGTTGATGTTGGGGCCGACAAAGACGGCCTGGTCCATATTTCCATGCTCCAGAAGGGCAACGTCAAACGGGTCGAAGACGTCGTTCAGACCGGTCAGCAGGTGCAAGTCTGGGTGCATCGGGTGGACGCCGGTGCCGGCCGCCTGGAGTTGAGCATGCTCAGGCCGGTCGCGACGAAGTGGAAAGACATCAAGCCCGGCTTGACGCTGCAGGGCAAGGTCGTTCGGCTCGAAGGCTTCGGTGCGTTTGTCGACGTCGGCGCCGAGCGTCCAGGTTTGGTCCATATCAGCGAGATGAGCAACGACTATGTGCGCAGCCCCGGCGATGTCGTCTCGGTTGGCGATGAGGTCGAGGTGCGCGTCTTGGACGTGGACCGCAAGAAGCGGCAGATCAAGCTGAGCATGAAGTCGGTCGAGGTGATGGAGGAGATCGAGGAAGACGAACCGGTTGAAGAGCTGCCAACCGCAATGGAACTGGCGTTGCGGCAGGCGATGGGCGAGGGTGCCGAGGCCGACGCCAATAATCATCAAGAAGGGGGCAAGCGAGGCGTCAACCGCGATGAGCAGGAAGACATCTTGTCGCGCACGCTTTCACACCGAGTCAACACACAGGCTACCAAGAAGGAAGAATAGCCGGCCGAGTCGGACGAGCGACCTGCCCTAGACTTAGCGCAGAAAATGTAAAGGACCTGGTGAGTTCAACCCAGGTCCTAATGATTCCGGCTGCTGTCAGCAGGGTCAGACGTCGCCGTCTTCGTCCTCATCTGCCTCGTACCAATCGTCTTCGCCGGCGTCCTCATACAAGATTTCATCATCGTCGTGCCACAGGTCACCCAGGTCGTCGACCTCGTCTTGCCACTGATCGTCAACCTTGACCACGGCTTCATCGGAGCGCTCGTAAGTCAGGCAGCCCTCTTCTGGATCCAGCTCGATGGCCGCTGCGCCGCAGTACCCCTCTTCGAGATAGACGCAATCGCCGTAGTGGCATCGAATGCGTGGCACCAACTCCTCCTCAGGCATCTTCTGTAACCACCTGGGACCGAAGCCGTAAGATCGACAAGCCCCAGATGACCGTCATGATGACCGCGGATAGCACGCAGTAGGGGCAAATCGCGTACAGCACCGCTACTTCAATATACGTCAAGTATCCCGAGTACAACGTCCCAAATGTACTAACGCCAAAGACCACCAATGGGCCAATCTCTCGCGCCGGCAACAGTCTGCGCTCTGCCACCAGTGCCAACACAATCACTAGGTAGGACAACGCCCCCCACAAGGCGACCGGCTGTCCCCAGAACTCGGCGAAGCGCGATTGGTTGACCAGCTCGCAGTCACCGATTCCCAGGCACGAAGCATAGGCATTGGCCAGTTTGACCCAGGTCAAATAGACGGCATTGATCAGTCCTGCCACGGCCAAAACAAAAGAGGCCCACCATGTCCGATTGCCAGATCCCAACTTCATCCCTCCCCAGCCGTAGCATCAGAACTGATTGACCCGATCAACCATGTTTCGACACGCTCACCGGTTGCCAGGCTGATCGTTCCAGCGGGCAGCCTCACCAACGCATTGGCTTCAATCAGCGACGAGAGCACGCCGGAGTCCTGGCTGCCGGTCAGGCGGGCCAGGTGCCCGTCCCCGCCGCGCCACACCCTCGCCCGAAGATAGCTCTCCCGTCCGTCGGAGCGGACCGGCTCGGACAGCTGGGCTTCGAGCCGCACCGGTTGCCTCCTTGGCGCTCCCCGCAGCTTGTCCAGCATCGGGAGCACAAAGATGTTGAACGTCACCCAGGCTGAAACTGGATTGCCTGGCAGGCCGACAAATGGCAGGCGCCGGTAGCTGCCATACACCATCGGTTTCCCCGGCCGAATGTTTACGCGCCAGAAGTCAAGTTGGCCCTGGGTCTCTATCACTTGCCGGACATAGTCGTGGGCGCCCATGCTGACACCGGCCGAGGTCAGCACCAGGTCGGCTCCAGCATCGACAGCCCGATTGAGATGCTGCTCAATGGAGCCCGGTGAATCGGCGGCGATGCCCAGACGGATGGCCTGCGCCCCCGCTGAGTCAACTAGGGCCGCCAGCATGTAGCCATTCGAGTCGCGTATCTTGCCCGGAGTCAGCGCCTGGTCGATCTCGATGACCTCGTCCCCTGTTGATAGCACCGCGATTTGCAGCGACCGGCGCACCAGCGGCTGTGACACGCCCAGGGCGGCCAGCATGCCGATGTCCTGTGGGCGCAGGACCTGGCCAGCCGGCAGGACCAGCCGGCCGGCTTCCACATCGAGACCAGCCGGACGGACAAAGTCGCCCGCCCCGACCGGTTTGTGAATCTCCACGCGGGTGGGCATTGCCTGACCTACCATTGGCTCGGGCAAGCCAGTGGCCTCGACCGGAACCACGGCGTCGGCGCCGGGCGGGATGGGAGCGCCGGTGGTGATGCGCGCCGCCTGCCCTGGGCCCACTTCAGGCAGGTCGGCCGAACCGGCGGCGGCCTCTCCGATGACCGCCAGTTCCACCGGCCTGTCCTGGCTTGCGCCTGCCACATCAGCCGCTCGCACGGCGTAACCATCCATCGACGAATTGGCAAAGGGCGGCAGCGGATGCGGCGCCTCAACCGGTTCGGCCAGCACTCGGCCTAATGCCTGCGCCAGCGGCGCCCGCTCTGTCCCAACCGGCGATAAGCCCGCTGTCAAGCGGTCGAGTGCCTCCTCTACGGAGAGCAGCGGCAGATCGTGATGAGGCATCAATAATCAGCCAGGGGAGACCCGGCGAGCCTCGAGCACGTTGGGCAAGGCTTCCAGACGATTGAGGATTCGGCTCAGCTGCGAGATATCGGTAATTTCCATCACTACGTCGAAGATCGCCAGGCTGTTGTTGGTGGCGACGTGAACCGAACTCATGTTGATGCCTTCCTCGCTCACCAGCGTCGAAACGTCGCGCATCAGCCCATCCCGGTCATAGGCCCGGATTCGAACGGAGACGGGATACGTCTTCTTCGGCTGTCCCCAGGAGACCTGCACCAGTCGTTCGCGGTCCTGCTCGCGCACCCGCAGCACATTCGGGCAATCGCGGCGATGCACGGTCGCCCCCCGGCCGCGTGTGATATAGCCAACAATCGGATCGCCGGGCGCCGGATTGCAGCATCGGGCCAAATGCGTCAGCACGCCCGATAATCCCAGGACGCTGATCTCGTCCGAAACCAACTGCTCGCTGGGCGCCCTGACCTCTTCTTGCGGAAGTTCCTCGACCTCGTCTTCGACCAGCTCGCCGACGATGCGACCTACGTGGACATCGCCGGTGCCGATAGCCATAAACAGCTCATCGACGCTGGAAAACTCGGCCGACTTGGCCAGTTGCTCGAAGGTCAGCCCTTCCATCCCCAGCCGGCGCAGTTCCTTCTCCAGCAGGGTCCGGCCATGCGAGACATTTTGCTCGCGGTTCTGCCGCTTGAACCAGCGGCGGATCTTGCTGCGTGCCCGCTGCGATCGGACCATCTCCAGGCTAGGATTGAGCCAATCCCGGCTTGGGCCGCCGCGCTTCGAGGTCAGGATTTCGACCGAGTCGCCGGTCTTGAGCTTGGTGTCGAGCGGTACCAGCTTGCCGTTGACCTTGGCACCGCGGCACTGGTTGCCGATTTCCGTGTGAATGTGAAAGGCAAAATCGATCGGCGTCGAACTCGCCGGCAGATCGATAATGTCGCCGCGCGGCGTGAAAACGTAGACGCGGTCGTCAAACACGTCCGACTTCATCGCCTCGACAAAGTCACTGGCGTCATCGACGTCCTGGCGCCACTCCATCAGCTTGCGTAGCCAAAGCAGACGTTGTTCGTAACCGTCTTCGCGCACCGTGCCCTCTTTGTAGCGCCAGTGGGCGGCAATGCCGTACTCGGCGTTCTCGTGCATTTCGGGGGTGCGGATTTGGAGCTCGAGCGTCTTGCCGTCGTCGTAAATCACAGCCGTGTGGAGTGATTGGTAGAAGTTGTCCTTGGGTGTGGCGATGTAGTCGTCAAATGTGCCGGGGATCGGCTTCCATTCATTGTGGATCTTGCCCAAAGCCAGATAGCAGTTGGGGATGGTATCGACAACGATGCGCACACCGCGCACATCGTAGACCTCTTCGAACGGAACCCCTTTGCGGTCCATCTTGCGCGAAATCGAATACAGGTGTTTCGGCCGGGCTTCTACACTGGCCTGGATACCAGCCTGCTCCAGCAGCTTCTCCACACGTGTACGAATGGTCGCCAGATCCTGCTCCCGGTCGGTGCGGCGGGTGGCAACCCTATCGGCGATCTCTTTATACGCTTCTGGTTTGGCGTAGCGGAAGCTCAGGTCCTCCAGCTCCCACTTCATGCCCCAGATGCCCAGGCGATTGGCCAACGGGGCGAAGATTTCCAACGTTTCGTCGGCAATACGCTGCTGTTTGTCAACCGACAAATGGGACAACGTTCGCATGTTGTGCAGCCGGTCAGCCAGCTTGATCAGGACGACCCGCACGTCGTCGCCCATCGCCAGAAAGGTCTTGCGCAGCGTCTCCTTGGCCAACTCACTCCGGCTGGCGCGCAGGGGTTTGCCGCGACCATCGCGGCGGGTCACGCGGGGCAGCTGCGTGAGTTTGGTCACCCCATCCACCAGCGTGGCGATTTCCTTGCCGAAGTCTCGTTCGATCTCGGCCAGCGTGACGGACGAATCTTCGACCGTGTCATGGAGCAGACCGGCCGCGATCACGGGCACCGGCAGCCCCAACTCCTGCAGGATGGCGGCCACCGCCATGCAGTGCTGCACGTAGGCTTCTCCGGACGCACGCTTCTGGCCCTTGTGGGCCTTGCTGGCGACCCTGAAGGCGCGCTGAATCAGCTCCCGGTCGGCCGGGCTGGCATCCGCTGGTAGTGCAAGCAGCAATCCCTCCACATCCATGCAGGCGAAGTATAGTCTTGGCGCAAACCAGCTTCAAGACCGCGCCGCATGGAGAAAGCAGCGGGGCGCACCCTGGAGAGTGCGCCCCGCTGGCCACGAGCTTAGCCGGTTGGCCGTCTCAAGGCCCGGTCTGACCGGGCACCGTGGGGATGGCCTGAATCCAACTGTCGGCGACCTCGACGTCGGCATTGCGGCGGGCATCCAGCAACCACTCGTTGAAGGCGTCCTGCAGGGCGCCTTCAAAGGCTTCATCATCAAGCTGGCGCTCTTCGTGGCCCATCACCTCGATAATGTGGAAGCCGAACGAGGTTTCTATCGGGCCGACGATTTCGCCGACCTCCGCCTCGAAGGCGGCGGTTTCAAATGCCTCCACCATGCGGCCACGACCAAACCATCCCAGGTCTCCGCCCTGGTCGGCATTCGAGCTGTCCGTCGAGTACTCGGCCGCCAGGTCGGCGAAGTCATCGCCGGCCTCCAGCAGGCCGAGAACCTCCTGGGCCGTCGCCTCTTCCGCAACAAGGATATGACGGGCGTTCACCTGCTCCTGCGTGTGCGGCAGCGATTGACGGAAGTCTTCAATCAGCTTCTCACGGTACAGTTCCCCTCTGATCAAATCGCGCAGGTCGGATTCGCGCACCCCTTGTTCCGCCAGGCCTTCCAGATAGGTGGTGTAATTGCCCTCGAACAACTCGAGGGTGTAGGAGGTGGGTGTGGCCGACGGTGTCGGCGTGTAACTTGGTGTCGGTGTCGGCCCCTGGGTGGGGGTTTCGCTGGGTGTGATCTGGGACTGCAACGTCGGATCGAGCGTGTTCGTCGGAACCGGCGTCCGCGTTGGCCCGGGTGTAGGAGTGCCCTCGAGGTAGAACCCGAAGTCCTCCTCCAGCGCACGGCTGACCTCTTCTTCGGTGACGGTGATGCCCCGGCTGTCGGCCTCGTTACGGATCAGCACTTCGCGGATCAGCTGCTCCACGATCTGCTGACCGGTGACCAACGGGTTCTTCAGTTGGCCATCGATGCGCGCCAGCTCCTGTTCCAGGCTCTGGCGCACTTCCTGATCCCCGCCGAAGAAGGTCAAGAGAGATTGCGTGTTCTGAAACTGGTTCACCAGTTCAAACTGGGCCAGGGTTACGCGAGCGGCGAAGGCTTGCCGCTTAATTTCCTGGCCTTCGACCACAATGACGGGTTGTGCCGGTTGTCGAACGTTCACGTCATACCAACCGTAGCCGAGCACTCCCAGGATGAGCACGACGATTGCGCCGATTCCCATCAACAGGAAATTGCGCAGCCGGCGCTCGCGTTCGGCGCGCGCCATGTGTTTGCGGTTGCGTCGGGGCTCCATCATCTCACCCGTTTGGTTGTCGGCGTACAGGCATATACCTCACCATCAGCGGCGCAGTTCGCCTTCGAAAGGCAGGAGCGCCATGTGGCGAGCGCGCTTGACCGCTCGGGCAACCATTCGCTGGTGACGAGCACAGGTGCCGGTCTGGCGCCGGTTGCGCATTTTGGCGTTCTCAGTCAGGAAGCGGCGCAGCAGGTCAACCTGCTTGTAGTCAATGAGTTTGGTATTCTCGGCGCAGAACTGGCAAAAACGCGGTCGCCGGCCATAGCGGCGCGGCGGACCGCCCCGCGACGACCGGCGGCCACTACGGCCGTCTGAGTCGTCTTCTTCTTCCTCGTCTTCCTGGTCGTCAAAATCTCGGTCATCGTCTGCCATGTCTATCTCTCCGATCCACGCCAAGGGTCTGGCGGGCGATTGTTCTCTTAAGACTCTTGTTCCTCATCCCCACGTTCGTCGATCCAACGCCGCCGGCCACTGCCCAGCATGATCATTTCGCGGGCGACCACCTCAGTGCTGCGCTGTTCCTTGCCTGCGGCGTCCTGCCACTCTCTCGACTGCAAGCGCCCTTCGATGTAGACCCGGTCGCCCTTGTGCAGGTGCTCGGCGCACACCTCGGCCAATCCGCCCCAAGCCACAATCTGGAACCACTCGGTCTGTACATGTCGCTGGCCGTCGGCCTCACTCCAGCTGCGGGTTACCCCCACGCTGAAGCTTGTCACCGGTTTTCCGCCAGCCGTGTGCCTGATCTCTGGATCACGACCCAAGTTCCCGATCAACAGGACTTTGTTCAGGCCTCGGCTCACCTCGACCTCCTGGGCCAGCAAGGACCGGGACTAGGCGGTCTCCTTGCGAACTAACATATAGCGCAAAATCTCTTCCACGACCTTCAGATCCTGCTCGATAGCCACCGGCGCCGAAGCCGGCAGCTCGGTCTGGGCAAAGAAGTAGTAGCCGTCGCGAAAATCCTTCAGCGGGTAGGCGAGCTTGCGCCGGCCCCAGCGGTCAATATTGACCAACTTGCCGCCGGCGGCTTCGACCCAGCCCAGAATTCTGGCTTCCAACGCGTTCCTGGCCTCTTCGTCCATGTCGGGATTGGCGATATACGCCAATTCATAGCTGCGCATGAGGTCCTCCTTTCCTCGGGATTGCCCCCGCGGCACCTCCGGGGGGAGGGCACGGGAGCGGAAACACCGGATGGTTCCGGCGCGCAACGGGCCGAAGTGTATCACAGCCTACGGAGCGCATCAATCTCCCCCTTGGGCTTGACGCAGCCCGCATCATTCGTTATATTCGGAACAAACCGAAATGACCGAAGAAGTGAGCACTCCCGAGGCCTATTCGATGGACGATGTCACCCGCAGCTTCGTGCTGCACTGGGGTGAGATGGCCAGCCGCTGGGGCATCAGTCGAACGGTCGCCCAAATCCACGCCCTGCTGTACATCGCACCTCGGCCGCTGCACGCCGAAGAGATTGTGGCCGAATTGTCACTGGCCCGCTCGACCGTCAGCACCAGCTTGCGAGAACTCCAATCGTGGGGCGTCATCCGTCTGCTTCATGTGCTTGGCGACCGGCGCGATCACTTTGAGGCGCTGGACGATGTGTGGGAGATGTTCCGCCTGGTGCTGGATGAGCGCAAACGGCGTGAGGTCGACCCGACTGTCGAATTGTTACGGGCCGGGGTTGAGCAAGCCCGGGCAGAAGCAGGCGGCGAACAGACCTACGCCAAGCTGCAAGAACTGCTCGATTTCTTTGAGTCGATCTCAGCACTGTATGAAAAGACGCGCAGCGTGCCCACGGGGGTTGTCAAGCGTCTGGCTCGCTCCGGAGACCGAGTACGTGAACTGGTCAACGCCAGCCAGGATGGCTGAAATGGTGAGGAACGGCGGTATAATCCGCCCCAGCCTGTCAGCCAGGCTCGGCGGCCTGCGGCACTCCGTTGCCCCAAGCCAGACCGTGATTGGCCGGCTGCAGGATTGCCAGGTCTCGCATAGCCTGGCTGCCTTTTTGTATGGCACGAGCACAGCCGCCGAGGGAGAAGGCTGATGGCGGAAGCGTCTATTCGCTTCGGAACCGACGGTTGGCGCGGCAAGATTGCCGCGGACTACACCTTTGATGCCGTTCGCCGGTGTGCCCAGGGATTCGCCAGTTATCTGCTGGAAACCGAGGGCAACAGCGACCCCGTGATCGTCGGCTACGACCGACGCTTTGCCTCCGAGGCGTTCGCCCGCACAGTGGCGGAAGTGATGACAGCCAATGGTCTGCGCGTTCTGTTGACGGATGGCCCCACGCCGACGCCGGCCATTTCATACTCGGTCATCGATCAAGGCGGGTGTGCAGCCGTCAACATCACCGCCTCGCATAATCCAGCATCCGACAACGGGTTCAAAGTCCGTGACCGCAATGGCGGCGCGGTTGCGCCCGACGGTCTCAAACGTATCGAGAATGCCATACCGGCCAGCAGCGACGACGTACCCAGCATCTCGTACGCCCAGGCCGAGGAGCAGGGATTGGTCGAGCTGTTTGACCCCCAGCCGGCCTACGAAGAACAGCTCGGCCGGCTGGTCGAATTGCCAAGGCTGCGCCAGGCTGGCTTCACCGTGCTCTACGACCCGATGTGGGGCAACGGCGCCGGCTGGTTCGAGCGCTTGTTGGCCGGTGGCTCAACCACCATCCACACCATCCACCAGGAGCGCAACCCGCTCTTTCCGGACATGAGCCGGCCGGAGCCAATCCGTCCCAACATCGACACCGGCTTGCGCAAGACAGTCGAGCTCGGCGCCGACGTCTTGATCATCACTGATGGCGACGCAGATCGGGTTGGCCTCGGCGATGAGCACGGCCATTTTGTCGACCAATTGCGTGCATTCGGATTGCTCGCCTACTACTTCCTCGAGGTCCGCGGCGAGCGCGGCCCGATCGTCAAGACGCTGTCGACAACGTCGATGCTCAATAAGCTGGGCCGGCACTATGACGTGCCGGTGTATGAGACGGGCGTCGGCTTCAAGTACGTCGCCCCGAAGATGCTTGAAACAAACGCCATGATCGGTGGCGAGGAGTCCGGCGGTTATGCGTTTCGCGATCATGTGCCCGAGCGCGACGGTCTGCTGGCCGGCTTATATCTGCTCGACATGATGAGCCGGCTCGACCGCTCTCCCAGCCAGTTGGTCGGACTGTTGTTTGAGACGGTCGGCGCCCATTACTACGACCGCATCGACACTCCATTACCCCCGGGCGAACGCAGTGAGTTCCGCCAGCGGATCGAGGCCGCCGAGCCAGAGACCATCGGCGGGCTGGCGGTCACCGGCCGATCCGCCCAGGACGGCTACAAGTTCGAGCTGGGCGACGACGGTTGGCTGCTCATCCGCTTCTCCGGCACCGAACCGATTGTGCGCGTCTACTGCGAAACCACCGACCCGGATCGGGTCCAACCGATCCTCAAGGATGGGCTGCGCATCGTGGGGCTCGACGCCTGATGGACAGTGCACCACTGGTCGACAGCCACTGCCATCTCTCGCTCGAATCCTTTGCCTCCGACCTTGAGCCGGTGCTTGAGCGCGCGGCGGCGGCCGGCGTCGGCCGTATCGTCGTGCCCGGCATTGATCTGGCGACCAGCCGCACCGCCGTCCAGCTAGCTGCTGAGTACCCACAATTGCGGGCCGCCGTCGGCGTCCACCCCCACCATGCCGGAGACTGGGCGGAAGGCACGCTGGAGGAGCTAGCGGCGCTGGCACAATCGCCTGGCGTGGTGGCGATTGGCGAGATCGGGTTGGACTACGTCCGGCTGCTATCCCCGCGCGAAACCCAGCGCAAAGTTTTCGAACGCCAACTCGAGCTGGCCCGGCAACTGGGGTTGCCCATCATTGTCCACAACCGAGAAGCCATCGATGACCTGTTGACGGATCTCTCGGGTTGGGCGGCCGATCTACCCGCTTCGATGACCAAGCGTGCCGGTGTGCTCCATGCCTTCAGCGCCGGGGCCGAGGCGGGCCATAAGGCCATCGATTCGGGCTTCTTTTTGGGAGTAGCTGGACCCATCACCTTTCGCAATGCCGACGATCGGCGCCGGGTTACCGCCGCCCTGCCCCTGGAACGGCTTCTCGTCGAAACCGACTCACCCTACCTTTCCCCCCATCCGCACCGGGGCAAGCCCAACGAGCCGGCCCGCGTGCGACTGATCGCCGAACGGCTGGCTGAATTGGTCGGTCTCAACTTGCAGGATATCGCTGATGCCACTACCCACAATGCCTGTACACTATTTGGTTGGACGCATGGAATCGGTTACAGCCACCTTCTTTGATCTGGTTCGGCCCGATCTGCCCGCCGTCGAGGCGCGCATGCGCTCCGGCGCCGACCTTGAGCACCCGACGCTCAACGCGGCGGTTGATCACTTGTTGTCGAGCGGCGGCAAGCGCATTCGGCCGACGGTCGTCCTGTTGGCCGGCGCCATGCTCGGCGCTGAGCACGACCGCAGCCTGACCCTGGCTGCGGCGATCGAGATGCTGCATACGGCCACGCTCGTCCATGACGACCTGATTGACAAGGCCAGCACGCGGCGCGGCATCCCCACCATCAATTCGCGCTGGAACGCTGGCGCCACCGTGCTGACCGGCGACTACATCTTCGCCCGGGCCGCCCAGTTAGCGGCCAAAACTGGCTCACTGGCCGTCATGGACAGCTTTGCCGCCACCCTGATGACGATTGTCAACGGCGAAATCCGCCAGCTGCTCGGCGACGGGATGGGCGCCAGTCGCCAGGGCTACATGGAGCGTATCTACGCCAAGACCGCGTCACTGTTTGAGTTGGCCACCCGCGGTGCCGGCCTGCTGGCCAAAGTCGATGAAGACCAACTGCGCGACCTGGAGCGGTTAGGCTATTCACTTGGCATCGCCTTCCAGATCGTGGATGATGTGCTTGATTTCGTCGCCGATGAACATGAGCTGGGCAAGCCGGTGGCCAACGACCTGCGTCATGGTCTGATGACCCTACCGACCATTTACTACTTGGAAGGCAGCGGTTCGAATGCCGCCGTCGAACGGCTGGTCAATGGCAACGGCGTCGAAGACGGTGCCTTTGACAGGTTGGTCGAGGCGATCCGAGCCTCTGGCGCCATCGAGCAGTCGCTTGAGGAGGCACGCCAAGTCGTAAGCCAAGGAATACAGGTACTCGACAGCATGCCAGTCTCGGCCGAGCGGGAAGCCCTACGCGACCTGGCCGACTACGTCATCCAACGCACCATTTGATTCAGGAGGAAAGCCCCGTGGAGATTCAGGTTACCGAGCACAAGCGCGTCCATGTGGTGGAGGTTCGCGGCCGCATCGATTCAAGCACCGCCTCCGACTTCGACCAGACCGTCATGGACTTGATCGAGCAAGGCAAGAAGAATCTGGTCCTGGATCTGTCTGAAGTCGAGTTCCTGTCCTCCGCCGGTTTGCGCACAATGGTCTCGGCCCGCAAGGCCATCCAGCCCGGCGGGGCCATCCGGCTGGCGGGCCCTTCACAACGTGTCAAGGACACGCTTGAAATCGCCGGACTCGATGTGTTGTTCGAGACCTACCCCGACAGAGAATCGGCGGTCGGTTCATACTAGTGAAAGGCGGAATGCAGGCGCCAACCTGCACCGCTACAGAGGGAATGTTCCTGGCTACTTGCGCTAAGTACCCACACCAAAGGGGAGTCCTTTGACAAGTTCGACGCGCGGCGCAAGCCAAATGCAGATTTGCAATCGAGTCAGCCAGAGCCTATCGAAGGGGCCGTAGGCTGGAGTGACAAGTGAGAGGTGATTGGGGGTCGGGGATTAGGGAATTGGGATCGGGGTTCGGGGTCATTTGCCTGGTGCCTGACAGTCAGTTCCTCTGGCCCAGATCAGCGCCGGAAGCAGTCTAGGGTTCGTATGTCACAGCACACGCTGACGGTTCAGGCCGAGCTGGAGGAGATCAACCGCATTTGTCGGCTGGTCGAATCGAGCGCAGTGGAAGCTGGCTTTGATGAACGCTCGGCTTATGCCTTCCAATTGGCCGTCTGCGAAGCCTGTGAGAACATCGTGGTTCACGGCTATGGCGACAAGGCAACCGGCAAGATCGAGGCGCTGATTACAATTGAAGGCGGTGAGTTGCGCGTCGAGCTGCGGGACACGGCGCCGCCTTTCAATCCGGCGACTGTCGAAGCCTCACCCCCAACGCCGCCAGAGGATCCACCCGTCGGAGGGTTGGGTCTCTACATTCTGCAAAAGGTCATGGACGAGATTCACTATGATCGGCGGCAAGGACAAAATCGCTTGCTGCTAACCAAACGCAGGCCGGAGGCGCCCGACTGAGCCCATGAACCCAGGAATCTGGGTCGCCCCCATCCCCCAACCGCTGCACCCGGATCCGACGAACGCACTGCTGGTGCTCTTGCTGCTGGCAGTGCTTTTTCTTGCCGCCTGGCTGGCCAACCGGCGGCCCAGCCCGGACCTGGGCGCCAGTGTTGGCAGCGACGGCGCCCAGTTGGCCCACGCCACCGTCACGGATCCGGATCAATTGGCAGCCGCCATTGCCCGCACCATGGCACAGATTGCACCCCATGCCGGATTGCAGCTGGCACTCCTGGAGGTGGACAGGCTTCGCTGGTTTGCCCAGCATCCCGCCCCCACTGGCGAGAAACCACCTGCCACAGGCAAGGCGGACGATCCACTAATCGAATTCGGTCCGCCTCCCTTTGCAGATCCACTCCCGACCGCAGCGCAATTGCTGGGCCAGGCCAGCCCATCCCCCAACTGTTGGCTGTTTCCCATCCGACTTATGGGCGACCCGATTGGCGCCGTGCTGGTTACGCCAGCGTCCGGTCGGGTATGGGCAGAGGACACCGTCGCTCGGCTGCAGTCTATGGCCGATGGGTTGGCACCGGCGCTCGACCGCTACCGGTTGGCGTCCGAAGTCGACCGGCGCACCACCCAGCTCCTCCAGCTGGGCGAGATCTCCCGGCGCCTGATCACCCTGCGGCCGCTCGATGAACGCTGGAGCGAGATCGCTCCACTGATTTCCCGCGCCTTCGATTACGCACGCGTCCAGCTGTTTGAAGTCCACCAAGAGCGCGCCGTCTTGCAGGCCTCGTCCCATCTGGCCGACGCCAGCGACCAAGCCGACGGCCAGGCGTTGGTCGAATTGGCTATGCGCAACCGCAGGCAGCCGAATCAACCGCCTCACTCGCCGCCGTCGGGCCCCGACCCGGCGCCCCATCAACTACTGCTGCCCCTAATGGTCGAAGACCGGCTGCTGGGTGTGCTGCAGCTGCGCCGTGACCCCGACCAGCCCTTCACGAGCGAAGAACGCAGCCTGGCAGAAATGTTGGCCGATCAACTGGCGATTGCCTCGCTCGAAGTCCAAAACTACGCCCAGCAGCAAGAATTCACCTGGTACAACACCGTGCTGCTCGAAGTCACCCGCCACGCCGCCCAGCCTGGCGATCCCACGAGCGCATTGCGGGCCGTGCTCCAGTTGACGACGATGCTGGCCGGCGCCAATTGGACCTTGCTCCTGCTCCCCGAGGAAAGCGGGGCCATGGTTACCTGGGCTTCGTCTGGGTTGACCAAGGAAGCGACCGATGCCGTTGAGGCGCTGTCCCTTCCACTCTCCCGCTTTGATCTCGAGACACCGGTTGTCGAAAGCGATGAGCCATTCACACTGGCGCTGCCCGAACCTCTGGATGCCATCCTGGGGGAGGAGATGTGCCTGGCGATGGTCCTGAGTGACGGCAGTTCGCTGCTGGGCTTGCTCCTGATCGGGGGACCACCGCCCCACGGGCAGCGTCGATCCCTGCTGGCCGGCATCGCCCATCAGATCTCTATGCGAATTGAGAACACCCGGCTGATCGAAGACCTGACGGCACGCCGGTCGCTTGAGCATGAGTTGGATACCGCTCGGGGTATCCAGGAGAGCTTCTTGCCGCGCGACTTCCCCGAACACGACGGTTGGCAGGTCGGGGCGACCTGGCTAGCGGCGCGCCAGGTTGGCGGGGACTTCTTCGACTTCATCCCGTTGCAAGCTGGGACGGACGGGCCACGTTGGGGAGTTGCGATTGCCGACGTCGCCGACAAGGGAGTGCCGGCTGCGCTGTTTATGGCCCTGTGCCGCAGCATCCTGCGCTCGGTTGCAGCTGAAGCCGGAGAACCGGCCGCCGTCCTGGATCGGGTCAACCAGATCATCCTGGCCGACAGCCGGTCCGAAATGTTCGTCAGCTTGTTCTACGCCATTTGGGAGCCCGCTGTTGACCGCCTGACCTATGCCAACGGGGGTCACAATCCTCCATTCTTATTCTCCCCCGCAGGGCCGGAGCGGCAGCTGCGAAATCATGGTATGGTCCTTGGGGTCAGCCCCAAAGCCAGCTACCAATCGGCCGAAGTCTACATACCTGCCGGCGGCCTGCTGGTCCTGTATACGGATGGGGTGACGGAAGCCATGAACCCCTCGGGGGCCTATTTCGGCGAAGACAACTTACGCCAGGTGGTCGAGGCACACCAGGGACAAACCGCCCAGTTCATCGCCGAAGCCATCAATCAGCGCGTACTGGAATTCTGTGCCACGCCCGATCCGCCGGATGACGTCACGACCATCGTCCTGCGCCGGACCCATTACGTGCGCGCCAACTGAGCCGCCAACCTGAGGAGGGAACTATGAACCGACCCAACGTGTTCGAATCAAAGCACCCCCTCGTCGCTCACAAGATCACCAAAATCCGGGACAAAGACACCGAACCACGCAAGTTCAGGGAATTGGTGCGAGAGATTTCCACGCTGCTTACCTACGAGGCCACGCTTGACCTGCGCACGCGGGCGGTCAAGGTCGAGACACCGCTGCGCCAGACGGGCGGACAGGATCTGGAAGACAACATCGGACTGGTCCCCATCTTGCGCGCCGGGTTGGGCATGGTCGAAGGGGTTTGGGGGCTGATGCCAGCGGCCGAAGTCTGGCACATTGGGCTTTATCGCGACGAGCGCACCTTGAAGCCCGTCGAGTACTACAACAAGCTGCCTATCGCGCCGACGGTCTCGGTGTGCTTAATCCTTGACCCGATGCTGGCCACGGGGGGCTCGGCCTCAGCCACTGTCAGCATTCTCAAAGAATGGGGGGTCGAGCGTGTGAAATTCGTTGGCATCATCGGCGCCCCGGAGGGCATCGAAGCGCTCCACGAGCAGCATCCCGAGGTCCCCATTCATTTGGGGGTCATCGACGAAGGGCTCAACGAGCACGGCTTCATCTTGCCGGGGTTGGGCGACGCCGGTGATCGCCAGTTTGGTACCGGCTAGCGAGGTTAGTACTCGATTCGCACTCCAACTAGCCTAGCCACCAGTGCTTCCGTTAACAACACTGGAGGCAACAGCACAGCGTCCAGGACGACCGTCAAGCCCATGACCGCGGTCAACCGCAGGCTGGCCGCCTCAACCCACGGAGCCAGCCAGTTGGCGGCGCCCGGCGCCAAACCGGCCAAGTACAGACCAGCGGCCAAGGCAGCCAGCCCACCAATCGGCCACAGCCATGCCTGGCGGTCGCTGGCCGAGGGCAACATCGTGTTGCTAATGGCGAAGCACAGGTAGAGCCAGACGAGCGCGTCGGGGCGATTTAACGATGCGATGGCTGCCTGCAGAGCCCCGTACCCATCGGCCGCCACCAGCCGTTCGCCCGCCGGACCTAAACCCAGGATTTCGGCGGCCACCACGAGGCACACCACCGTACCGGCGACCAGTGGGGCCACCCCAATCAGGCTGGCCCGCAACGGGTCGCTGACCTCGGTTTCGACGTAACCGAACCGCATCCGACCGCCCCGCTGGCGGGAGGGCAGCAGCGACACGCGACGCGTCCCCACGCCCAGCAGCCTGGCGATCAGCCAGTGGGAACCCTCGTGCAACACCACCCCGGGAAAGAAGAGCAGGGCATACAAATACAACGCCACCGATTGCCGGCGGCTGATGATCAAGAGCAGACCTTGCAGGTGGCGAAAGAGGTAGCGCTGGACTGGCAGTAGGAGCAGAACGGCGGCGCTCAACAACAGCAGCGCCGGCAGCGGGCTCGGCAGGCTCAAGCCGCCGCGCGGGCGATGGCGACGAAGTCAGCCGCCTTCAGGCTGGCCCCTCCCACTAAGCCGCCATCAATGCCGGGCATGCCAAACAACTCAGCGGCGTTGTCGGGCTTGATGCTGCCACCGTAGAGTACCCGCAGCCGGCTGGCGCGCGCCTCGCCAAAAAGGTGAGCCACCGCCGGTCTGATGATGACTTCAATGACATCGTTGGCGTCGTCGGCGGTCGCCGCCAGGCCGGTACCGATCGCCCACACCGGCTCATACGCCAGAATCAATTCTGCTGAGGCCGGCACATCGAGATCGGCCAGGCCAGCCCGGACTTGCCGGCTGACCACGTCGGCCGTCTTGCCGGCTTCCTTCTGCTCCAGCGTTTCGCCGACGCAAACGATTGGGTCGAGCCCGTGGGCCAACGCGCTCTTCGCCTTGCGATTGACCCCGTCATCGGTCTCACCGAAAAGCGCCCGCCGCTCCGAATGACCGATGATGACGTAGCGGCAGTAGTCAGTCAGCATGACGGGCGACACCTCGCCGGTGTAAGCGCCGGCAGTCTCCCAATGCATGTTCTGGGCAGCCAGCCCAATCGGACTCTGCCGCAGATGCTCCGCCAGCGGAACCAGCGCCAAGAAGGGCGGCGCGATAACGACATCGACCTGCGACAGGCCGGCCAACGCGGCTTCGAGTTCGTTGATCAGCGCCAGCGCCTCGGCGACCGTCTTATGCATTTTCCAATTGCCTGCAACCATTGGGCGTCGGTCCATGCGGACTCCTTTGCTACGGCGCCTGCAGCCGTTGACGAAGCTGATCCAGGTGCTCACGCAACCAGGTCGGAACACGCTGGCCCCCCAGCGCCAAATCGATCGTAGCCAGCGCCTGCGGACGAGCACCCTGGAAACTGTAGCCCTCAGCCAGCACTGCGTAGGTCAGCGGGTCGGCCGGTGTCTCGGCCACCAGACTTTCCAAATCGGCAACGACCTCGTCATTTCGCCCTTCGAAAAGTCCGACTCGGGCGGCTATCGGAGCGATCGCTTCCCAGTCCGGGTAGGCCAGCTTCACCTCTTCGAGCAAGGGCCGAATTTCACGCGGAGAACTGGCACTTTTGAAGAGCGACTCGATCGCCATTTCCCGGACCCGCTGGAACTCGGCGGCCAAGCCATCGCCATACGACATCGCCTCGATTAATGTCTTGGCCGCTTCCACGTGCGCCTCTCGCTGCTGGAAGAGTTCGGCGGCCTCGACGAGTACCTGAGCGGCCCGGTTGTCGAAGCCGGCGGCGGCGAAGGCGTGCGCCAACTGAACCCGAGCCTCCGGATCGGTCGGGGCAGCTTCAACCGTCGCCCGCGCCGCCAAGATGCGGGGGTCCTCCGGCGTCTGATCGACAGTTGCTTCCAGCGCCTGATCGGAGCTCAAGACGGCTTGCGCCGTCTGGGTTGCGGCGGCCCGCTGCTCCTCCTGGTTGCTAACGATCGTCAAGAACACCAGCAAGCACAGACAGGCCAGGACAAGTCCACCGGCGGCCCACAGCCAGCGGCGGCGACCCTTGGATTTGGGCTCCAGGTCGTCGGAGAACGCTACGGTCGGCTGGGCGACCGCAGGCTCGTCGGGGGCGGCTGGGGCGGTTTGGCCCGTTGCCGCCTGTTGGAATGCCTGCAGCATGCTGGCAACATCGTCGAAACGGTCCTTGCGTTCTTTCGCCAGCGCCTTGAGCAGAACACGTTCGATCGCCTCGGGGACCCTCGGGTTGACCTGGCGCGGCATCGGCAAAGGCGTATAGATATGGTCGTGGATGATCGAGAAAGGCGTATCGGCGTTGAAAGGCACCCGGCCCACAACCAGCTCATACAGGACCACCCCAAGGGAATACAGGTCGGTGCCCGCATCGAGATCGCGTTCGCCGCGAGCTTGTTCTGGTGAGATGTACTGGGGAGTCCCCAGCAGCATGTCGCTCGACAGCGTCGACTCACCCGCTTGGGCGATCCGAGCCAGGCCAAAGTCCGCCAGGTAGATGCCGCCATCATGCCCCAACAAGACATTGGACGGCTTGATATCGCGGTGCAGGATGCCGCGTTGGTGAGCGTAACCCAAACCCAGGCCGACGGCTTCCACGATTTCGAGACCAGTCCTCAGGTCGACCGGACCTTCCGAGAGCAGTGACTTCAGGGTGCGGCCCTCAATGTACTTCATCACCAGGTACGGCTGGCCCCCACCGTCGGAGAAGTCGTAAATGGGGACGATATTGGGGTGCTCGAGCTTGGCGACGACACGCGCTTCGCGCTGGAAGCGCGCTTTGAAGTTAGGATCTTGCAAGAAAGCAGGGTGCAGGACTTTGAGGGCGACGTAGCGATCGAGGGCCGGGTGGTAGGCTTTGAAGACGGAGGCCATCCCGCCCTGGCCCAGGGGTTCCACGATCCGATACGGACCGACGTTTTGACCAGGGCTGAACGGCAATCCCGCCTCCGCTACAGGTGACAGAACGCCGTCATTATAGCGGAGCCATGTTTGCCCAACAATAAACGCCTGCTAACTGTAAGCAAACGCTAAGGTGATGGCGGAAGCGCTAGCGCCGCAGCGCCTGCAGGCCCGGCAGTGGTGTCCCCTCCAGGAATGCCAGGGAGGCCCCCCCGCCGGTCGATACATGGCTCATTTGATCGGCCAGACCGGCGGCATAGACGGCGGCTGCCGAGTCGCCGCCGCCAACGATCGTCGTCGCCGGCAGCTGGCCAACAGCCCGGGCAATTGCATTCGTACCGTGCGCAAAGCGCTCGAACTCGAAGACACCCATGGGGCCATTCCACACGACCAGCGCTGCCCCTTGGAGGGCCTGTTGGTATCGCTGTACCGTATCCGGACCGATATCGAGTGCCTGCCAACCGGCCGGCACCTGATCGACGGCCACGACCATGCTGTCGGCATCGGCTTCGAAGGCAGCGGCCACGACCAAATCGACCGGAAGGTGCAGGGCCTCGCCGGCCCCCTTGAGTATTTCTTTGGCCGTGTCAAGCACATCGTCCTCGACCAACGACTCGGCCAGGTCATAGCCTTGCGCTGCCAGGAAGGTATTGGCCATCCCCCCGCCGATCAGCAGCCGATCGGCCCGCGCCAGCAGACTCTCGACGACGCCGATCTTTTCGGAGATCTTGGCGCCGCCCAAGATGGCAACGTACGGATGAGCGGACGGATCCAGCGCCTTGCTCAACTGCTCGATCTCATCCGCCATCAGCAGTCCAATGGCACCGGGCAAATGATGCGCCACGCCCTCGGTGGAGGCATGCGCCCGGTGGGCAGAACCAAAGGCATCGTTGACATAGACCTCGGCCAACGACGCCAGCTCCAGGGCGAAGGCCGGATCGTTGGCCTTCTCGCCGGCGTGGAACCTGGTGTTCTCCAGGAGCAGCACATCGCCGTCGTCCAGCTTGGCCGCCGCTTGCTGCGCTGGTTCGCCAATACAGTCGTCGGCAAACGCAACCGGCTCCTCCAGCAAGTCAGCCAGCTTGTCGACAACCGGCCGCAGAGAATAGGCCGGATCTGGCTGGCCTTTGGGCCGGCCCAGGTGCGAGCACAGAATGAGACGACCGCCCGCCTTGCGCAAGCGCTGCACAGTCGGTAACGCCGCTTCGATACGGGTGGTGTCGGCCACCTTGCCGTCCTTCAGAGGCACGTTGAAATCCACGCGAACCAGGACCCGCTTGCCGCCTACGTCCAGATCGTCGAGTGTGCGGTACAGGTTGGACATCATCGGTTGGCTGACTCTTTCTGGGATGAGGCTGTCATGCTGAGGTTCAGTTCAAGCCAGGGCGGGCTTCAATCTCGTCTAAGGTTGGCAGCTCGAGCGGCCCGGTTCGCTCCTCGAGCAGTGCGATCAGTGTTTCGGCCAACTTGGCGGCATCGTGACGCCAGGGTTGAACATCATCCACCAGATCGGTCGAATGCACCGGCACCCGGTTGCCATTGGATTCGGCCGTCACCGGCGTTACCGAGGGCGGCAGCGTCGGGCTGGTCACGTCGTTGGCCAGAACCAGATCAATGAGGCCACTTCCAACGTGCTCTTCGATGGCCCTCACGTGGGCGCTGCAGTCATAGCCGTCGGTTTCGCCCGGCTGGGTAGCGACGTTGCAGACGTAGACCTTAAACGCCCGGCTGGCCCGGACGGCATGGGGGATGTCGGGGACCAATAGGTTCGGCAGCAGACTGGTATACAGGCTGCCCGGACCAAGCACAATCATCTCGGCGTTGAGCAAGGCCTGGATGGCGAGCGGATAGGCCGGCGGCTCATTCGGCTCGAGATAGACGCGTCGAATGCGGCCGGGCACTCCAGGGATCCGGCTTTCGCCCTCGACACGGACGGCATGGACGTCCATCACCGGCAGCTTGTCGGCCAGCAGGGCGACATCGGCCAAAGTGCTTGGCAGCACCCGACCGCGGATCGTCAGTACGCGGGCGGCTTCGAGCAGGCCCCGATCAAAACTGCCGGTCACCCCAGCCAGCGCGGCAATGAACAGGTTGCCGAATGAGTGGCCCTCAAGTTCTTCGCCCTTGCGAAATCGGTACTGGAAGAGTTGGGTCAGCAGCTGTTCATCGTCCGACAATGCCGCCAGGCAGTTGCGCACATCTCCGGGTGGCGGCAGCCCCAGGGAGCGGCGCAGCCGGCCGGAAGAACCGCCGTCGTCGGCCATCGTGACAACCGCCGTCAGGTTGGTCGTGTGATGCTTCAGCCCGCGCAACAGCGTCGCAAGGCCGTGGCCCCCGCCGACAGCGACGATGCGCGGGCCTCGCCCCAGCCGCCGATGCTCAGCCACCATCTCGACCAACGGCCGGCCCCGCGAGACGTAGGGCGCCAGCAAGGAGCGGTTCAGCCGGAAGACCGCAACCAGCAGCAAGCCCAAGCCGGCGCCGCCTAAGAAGACCGCCCGCAACCAACGGGGAAATGCCCGCAGGCTCAAGATGTATAGCCAGGTGGCGTCCGGATGGGTCCGGTAGTAGTCGAGAAGCAAAATGGCCAGCCCCAGCCCAATCAGGGCTGTGCCGGCCACGATCACCAACAACCAACGCTTGACTCCCAGACCGGGCTGAAACCAGCGCCAGAACAGCCGCCAACGGCCGTTTGGCCGTCCATTCTCACCCTGTTTGCTCATGTCGGTTCGACTATACCAGACCGCTCGATTCAGCGTCAATCAGCGAGGCAGGGGTTTGGCGAGGGGTAGTTCTCTCTGTATAATATCGGCACGATATTCTTCCGAGAGGAGGACGGGCCGATGGCCAGCGTTACCTACGATCACGTGTACAAACGGTACGGCGAAGTCGTCGCTGTCGACGACATGAACATTGATATTGAGGACAAGGAGTTCCTCGTTCTGGTCGGCCCCTCGGGCTGCGGCAAGACGACGTCGCTGCGGCTGCTGGCGGGGCTCGAGGAAATCAGTGAAGGCACCATCCGCATTGGCGAACGGGTGGTTAACGATGTGGCACCCAAAGACCGCGATATTGCGATGGTTTTCCAGTCCTACGCGCTCTACCCACACATGACCGTATTCGACAATATGGCCTTCGGATTAAAGCTCCGCCGAACCCCGCGCGAGGAGATCAAACAGCGGGTGCAGCGAGCCGCCGAGATCCTGGGGATCGAGCAGCTCCTAGAGCGCCGTCCAAGACAGCTCTCGGGCGGCCAGCGCCAGCGGGTCGCGGTGGGCCGGGCGATCGTTCGCCAACCCAAAGTGTTTCTGTTTGACGAACCGCTCTCCAACCTCGATGCCAAGCTGCGGGTTCAAACGCGGGCCGAAATCCAACAGCTCCACCAGCAGCTGGCCACCACCTTCATTTATGTGACTCACGACCAAACCGAAGCCATGACGATGGCGACCCGCATTGCGGTGATGAAGGACGGCATTCTGCAGCAAGTTGACAGTCCGCAGATCTTGTATGACCTGCCGACAAACGTTTTCGTCGCAGGCTTCATCGGCTCCCCGGCGATGAATTTCTTCAACGCCAAGCTGAACCGAGCAGACGGCGGTATGGTGATCGACGCCGGCTCCTTCCACGTGCCGGTGCCCGGCAAGCTGCTCGACCGGTTCGGCAATCACGTTGGCAAGCCGGTTGTGTTCGGCATCCGTCCGGAGGACATCCACGATCCGGACTTCTCACCACCGGGCATCACACGGGCAGAGGTGCCGGCCGACATCGCCGTCAAAGAACCAATGGGCAATGAGCTCATTCTCTATTTGGAGAATGACGGGGTCAGTTTCGTTGGCCGCGTCGATCCACGCAGCTCGGCCAAGGTCGGCGATTCGAAGAACGTGATCTTCAATATGGACAATATGCACATATTCGAGGCGGAGGGCGAGCAAGCCGCGATTCGCTAGGTTTCAAGGATCCGTGTCATTTGCCCCCTGCCGAGCCTATCGGCAGGGGGTTTCCATGCCTGCTGCGAGGAGGCACACCTGATGGCTAACCTGGATATGATGCGCCGGCTGCAGGAGCCGAACTCAACCAAGATCGTCCTGCTCGTCATGGACGGCCTGGGGGGGCTTCCCAGGGAGGCCGGCGGCCCGACCGAACTGGAGGCGGCCAACACGCCGTTGATGGACCGGCTGGCGAAGGATGGTGTTCTCGGCCAGATCGTTCCGGTCGGGCCCGGAATTACGCCGGGATCGGGCCCAGCTCACCTGGCTTTGTTCGGCTACGACCCGATCGAATTCGATGTCGGCCGGGGAGTGATCGAAGCGGCCGGGATTGGGCTCGAGGTCAACGAGGGAGACTTGGCAGCCCGCGGCAACTTCTGCACGGTCGATGCCGAAGGCAAGATCACCGATCGCCGCGCGGGCCGAATCTCCACAGCCAAGTCCAAGCCGCTGGTAGACAAGCTGCGGGGGATCGGGCTGGACGGCGCCATCGCCGAGGTGGAGGTGCTGCGCGAATACCGCTTTTCCCTGCTTCTGCGCGGCCCCAACCTGAGCCCGAATATCGAGGAGACCGATCCCCTGACAACCGGCCAGGCCCCGTTGCCAGCCGTCGGGCTCGACAAGGCATCGGAGCACGCGGCCAAGCTTGTCAATGATTGGGTTGCCGAAGCCCGCCGTCGCCTGGCCGACCAGCCTGCGGCCAATGCACTGACCCTGCGGGGCTTCTCAACCGATCCGAACTTGCCCAAGTTCAAACCCATCTACGGCTTGGACCCAGCCTGCGTCGCCGTCTATCCAATGTACCGCGGCGTGTCCAGGTTGGTGGGTATGAAGGTGATCAACTTCGACGGGGAGACGCCCGCCGATGAGTTTGCCGCCGTTGGCGAACATTGGCAAAGGCACGACTACTTCTTCATTCATATCAAGAAGACCGACAGTCTGGGGGAAGACGGGAATTTTGACGGCAAGGCCGCCTTTATCGAGCAAGTCGATCAGGCAATCAGCGGACTATTGGATCTCAACCCCGACGTGCTGGCCATCACCGGCGACCACTCCACCCCATCCCGGATGCGCTACCACTCCTGGCACCCGGTGCCGCTTCTCCTGTGGGCGCCAGAGACGGTCAGATCCGACAGCGCTACGGCCTTTGGCGAGAGCCAATGCGCCAGCGGGGGTCTCGGCACTTTTGCCTCGGCCGAGCTCATGCCAATCATGATGGCGCATGCGCGCCGATTACAGAAGTACGGGGCCTGAGGGGAACGAGCGCGCTCGCTCAGGGTTTGGGGGTTGAAACGACCGCCGCGTTGCCGGCTACCAATCGGCGTCCTAGCCACCAAGCGCCGGACCCCAACAGGATGGTCGTGCCAATCAGCACCGCGAAGACCTGCTCCCAAAATCTCTCGGGGAAAAGGCGTATCAGCGTATCTGAGTACAAGAAGAGCCAACTGTCGCCCTCGAAGAAGATGCGGTGAAATCCGACGAACACCAGCGGGTATGCGAACAGGGCCAGCAGCCCGAGGGCTCCAATCAGCAGCAAGGTCGCCCGGCCTCCCCAGTGAATTGCGAAGGCGACTAGATCGGTCCGACCACCAGCCATTAGCCCCACGATCAAGATCAGCACCAACGCACCAGCCCCAAGCCACAGCCCAACGGCGAATTGTGCGAGATTTTTAACGTCTTCCATGTGCTGCAGCTCGCGGGCGTTGAACAACGCGTCACCATCCGGGAAAGTCAGATCACCCAGGTATGCAATGCCGGCATCGTTGAGCAGGTAACTGCGCGATAACTCGGCCCAGTGGAGCCTATCCTCGACGCTGAAACCGTAGCTGTCATCCGGGAATCCGGGCACCCGGTACGCCAGTTGGACAAAGACGCTGCTCAGGATAAGGCGCAAGACGGTGAGGAACAGTGCCAGCGGCAACAGGCCCGCCGCCAGCCGGGCCGCCGCCTTGTGCCAGCCGATCGTTGGGCCGCCCGCATTCATGGCAACGCCTCCGGAACAATACTCAGCGAGTTTTCGAGCATATAGTTGATCACAATCGAATTCACCAGTTGCTCTACAGGCGCATGATCATCGGTAAAGACCACGCTGGAGTCAGGCGTCGGTTGTAGATTGCTGGCCGCTCGCTGGAGCACATCGGCCAACAAGGAGCCCGGCTGTGCCTGCGCCAATCGGTCGGCATTAAACCGCAGATCGTCCGCCTGGGTCGGCTGCACGCTAGCGTAGACCATGCTGTTGAAAGTGTTGGGCACATCGACCACATGGATGCTGGCGAATACCTGGGACAGGGTGCCAACCATGGCTTCGATCAAGCGCCGGTCGTCCGGGGTTCGGCCGACATTGATCACCAGCACGCCGTTACCGGCCAGCCGCTCATGCACCAGGCTGAAGAACTCGACGGTCGTTAAATGCCACGGGATATAGGGCGGCCGGTAGGCGTCGATGGCGATCACCGAGTAGACGTGCTGGCTCCGCTCCAGCCCCAAACGCCCATCGGCGACGATGGCGTCGAGGTTGGGCTCGGTCATGGCAAAGTATTGGCGGCCGACCTCAATGATCTCGGGGTCGATCTCCCAGCCATCAATCGGAATCGACCCAAAGACCTGTGTGTACTGCTTGGCAATCGTGCCCGCGGCCAGGCCGACAATCCCGAGCCGCTCGACCGGGACCTCCCCGGCCGGGACCGGGTTGAAATACGGCGCTGCCAGGAAGTAGTCCCAGGTGCCGTAGGTCGCCAACTGATTCGGAGAATAGACGGAATGGATGGCCTGGCCTTCGTTCAAGAGCAGGTAACGGGCCTGCCCCTGCTCAATCACCTGGATGTAGTTGTAGCCAGACTCGCCTTCGTACACCTGGCCGGGCGCCTGCTTGAGTGGCTGGACGGCGCTGAGCCAGGATACGACCAGAAGGATTACGAGCAACAACGAGAAGCGCCAGGCGGCCTGCCGGTCAAAGCGGAACAGGCCAATCAGGGCAACGAGCAGCAGTGCCATGCTGAGGACAAGAAACGTCAAAGCGGTACCCAGCCACGGGATCAGGAGCAGAACCGGCAGAAAGACACCCAGGATCGAACCCAGGGTTGAGAGGGCGTAGACCCGACCGGAGACCCGGCCCGCGTGTTGGCGATCGTCGATTGCCAAGCGGATGGCAAAGGGGGACACGCACCCAAGCAGCGTGATGGGCACAACGAACAGCACCAGCACCGACAGGAAGGACCCGGCCATGACGGCCGCATCGAGCCGGGCGACCGCTTCCGAGGCAAAGCGGAGAACCGGCCGAGCGACCGCCGGCACCAGACCGGCGCTGAAGGCACCCCACGCCAGAATTCGGTAGAAGGTCGTCAGATGGGGTGAGCGGTCGGCCCAACGGCCTCCCAAGAAGTAGCCTGCGGTCAAGTAGAGCAGGATCAAACCAATGATATTGGCCCATACCAGGTTGGTGGTACCGAAAACGCTGCCCAATAAGCGGGAGGCGGCCATCTCGAGGCCGAGCGTTGTGAAACCAGCGACAAAGACGGCGATGTGCAGCAGTCGAGAACCCATGGAACTCCTGTTTGACGAATCGTTATTGTTTCGGTCGGCTGTGCCCGTCGGAACGCGTTGTACACCCAGCACCAAGCGCCTGGCAGCAAGCTGTTATCTTCCGGCCGCCAGTGATTATGACCGAGGTCGCTTTCGTCGGGAATGTTCGCAGGCGCCCAATCCCCAATCCCAAATCACCAAGCCCTGTTCGTGTGTCCCCACTCCCCCATCACATGACATCCCGCTACGCGCTGCGGCGCACCGGCGTTGGCCTCGGAGAGTTCGATGACAGCACCGCTTCCAGGTCGTCCCCGCAGCGTATCAGCCTGGTTCTGGCGCTGGCGCCTCCGAGCGAGGCTAGCAGCGGCTCGGCGCCGAGAGGCCCACGAAAGCTGGCGGCGTCCAGCAGCAGAAGGATTGGCATGTGTCCTTGGCGGCCGAGTTCAGCCAGGCTGTTGGCGATCGACGACCGGACATCGGCTGTAATGAGAACGACGGTGGCGCCGCGGGGGATCATATCTCCCTCGATCTTCAGGACTTCATCCAACGAATGTTGCCCCTCGGCCTCGAGCACTGCCAGCGATTCGAGCAGGCGCTGCAACTGCGCCTGGCCCCGCTCGGGCTGAATCACATGACGGGCGCGGCCATGAGCGATCAGTCCAACGTCGCGATCTTGCTGCATGAAATGAAAGGCGAGCGAAGCTGCGATTGAAACGGCGTATTCTTCGGTCGAAGCTTGCAGCCTCCAAACCAACTCGGCGGCCGTCGGCGGGCTGCCGTTGCCTCGCCGGACTGGTTCATCTTCCCGGCTGAATTGGCTCTCCTTGGCCGCGTCCAGGACGATCCATAGATCGGCCAAGGGGTCGAATTCAAACTCTTTGGCGATCAAGCGGTCATGGCGGGCCGTCGAACGCCAGTGGATCCGGTTGAGGCTGTCGCCCGGCGCATAGTCTCTTACGCCGGCAGCATTGGGTGTGACTTGATGCGTGCGCAAACGCAGCGCCTCGCCGCCGGGTAAGCGACCAGTCGGAATTGGGAAGTGGCGGATCGGAATGATTGCAGGCAGCACCACCACGTGCTGCCTCGCTGGGAAGACTCGCCGCCGGGGAAACAAGCCAAAGGGATCACCGCCGTGCACTTCCGTCGGGCCCAGTTGATAACGGCCACGCTGGGTGCAGACAGTGCGGACCAACCACGATTGTTCCTGGCCGCGCGCAAGGCCGGCAACAACCCCCGAGCCGCTGTGCCCAATCAAATCGGACGGACCGAACAATCCCAGGCCCGTCAGCGCGGTCGCCCTGTAGCCAGGCAGCTTGGTGTGGTCCCGCACGTCGAGCCAGGTCTTGGCTACACGTGCTTGGCTGCCGACGGTAATGCGCTCCTGCAGCAAATGTCCGACCTGCGCCCGACTGGTCATACGCTCACGCTGCAGCCATACACCGCGCAACGCCATCCTGCTCCAGACGAAGCTGAGTGCCAGTAAGCCACCAAAAACATAGACCAAATTCGAGAAGAGCGGCCGGCCCGATACGACTGCGGCCAACAGACTGAGGATCGTAAGCGCCATGACGGCCGCGGCGCGTGACGTCATCTAACGAATTCGCCGCCAGGCACCGGCAGCTCGTGAACCAGCTCGCGAATGATTTCGCGCGAGTCAACATCCCGGATGCGGGCCGCCGAGCCGACGATCAGCCGGTGGGCAAGCGCCGGGATGGCCAGCGCCTTGACGTCATCGGGCAGAACGTATTCCCGACCCTGAATGGCGGCCCGCGCCTGGGCTGTGCGGTGCAGGGCCAGGCTGCCGCGTGGGCTGGCCCCCAAGTACAGCTCGCTATGGCCGCGCGTGGCGTTCACCAATTCGACAATGTAGTGCAGGATTTCGCTGCTGAGTTGGACGCGGCGGATTGCTTCCTGCGCCCGTTCCAACTCATCGACCTCCACCACTTGCCTCAGGTCGACGAGTGGATGCGCGAGCTGCTGCTGCTCCATCATCTGGACTTCGAAATGGGCGGTCGGATAGCCGAGCCGGATGCGCAGCAAGAAGCGATCCATTTGCGCCTCGGGCAGCGGGAAGGTGCCTTCGTACTCAATCGGATTCTGGGTTGCCAGCACCATGAACGGCTGTGGAACCGGGTAGGTCACGCCGTCGACCGTCACCTGGCGTTCTTCCATCGCCTCAAGCAACGCCGCCTGGGTCTTGGGCGTGGCCCGATTGATCTCATCTGTCAGCACAACCTGGGCCATGATTGGCCCTGGCCGGTACTCGAACTCGCGCGACTTCTGGTTGAAGATCGATACGCCAGTGACATCACTGGGCAGCATATCCGGCGTGAACTGAATCCGATGGAAGCTACAGCCAAGCGAACGTGCCAGGCTCTTGGCCAACATCGTCTTGCCGGTGCCGGGGACATCCTCGATCAGCAAATGCCCTTGACACAGCAGACCGATGACAGTCTGCTCAACCGCCTCACGTTTGCCGACGATCACCCGCTCGACATTCTCGACGACTCGCTCGGCGACGTCCCTAACTAGATCCATCTTTGATCATCTCCATGCAGTGGCTGCCGTCAGTATTACCCGAGCCGGCAAGCTGTGGTTCGGCGCAGCCTCATTCTAAGCGCGCCACCTTCGACTAGCAGCTAGCCAACGATCAAGGCCAGGTATGCCAACCAGAACCAGCCATAAGCCAGGGTTCGACGGTGGCGCGTGGCCACGGCCCACACAACCAAGCTCAAGACCAGGCCGGTCGCCAGTCGTATCATGCCCAATGGCTCACGGTAGGTCGAGTACGGCAGGATGATCATTATCAACCCATTAGCGACCAAGGATGCATGCAGCAGGTTGCGCTCGCCCGCCAGCCAGCCGCCCATCCCTCGGTACAAGGCGAACAGCGTCGGAACCAGAATGCCCGGACCAAACAGAAGCAGGTAGACGAGAAACACCCGCATATCCACCGTGGCTATGCGAAAGAACCCGAGAAAAGGCACCCACTCAAAGCCGGTTGCCAACGCCCCACCCGAGCCAACACCGGACTCCCCGAAGGTCAACCACAGCCAGAGCTGCCAGGCAGCGTAACTGGCAAGCAGCAGGCCGTAGCCCGGCCAGCGCCGCCGCCACCTTCCCTGGACGCCATCCACGAGCATGAACGCGCCCACAAAGACCAGGGTCGTTTCTTTGGCCAGCGCGGCCAGCAGCAGGAGGAGCAGCGAAACCCGGGCGTGCCCTCGCAAGCGTAAGATCAGGGCCGCGGCCGCCAATCCGTAGGCCAATGGCTCGTGGAGGACTGCGCCAATCCCCACCAGGCTCCCGGCCCACAATCCGTAGAGCAAGCTGGCACCCGGCCAGACGGTATGGTCAAACGCAAACCGGTTGAGGAGCCAGGTTGCCGAGACGTGGGCTGCCAAGGAAACGAGCAGCAGCGTCCATGGAATCAGGTTCGGATTGCCCAGGGCCAGCAAGCGGGCAACCAATGGTAGCAGCACCCGTTGGTAGCGGTAGGCAGGTTCGTCGAAGGATTGTTGGGCTTGCTCCGGCGATAGGTCGAGCGCCATCGCCAGGACGTACTGGCCGTCATAACCTTGGGCGGCCGGATCGTCCGGTGCGGCGTTCGGATCGGCCACTTCGGCCAACGCCGCCGGATCCCAGCCAGCACCTATCAGGCGATAGCCGACGTAGGCAATAGCCAACAGCAGCGTTAGCGCAGTCGGCCAATAGCGCCTCATTCGTCGCGCCTCGGCCAGGCTGCCAGCGCCGCCAGCCCAGCCAACCCAGCCACAAACAGTGCCAACCCCGCCGTGAACGACGTCGGCCGGTACGTGAATTCCACCTCGTGTTGCCCAGCCGGGACAGCAACTGCACGGAACAGAAAGTTCGCCGGGAGGATGGGGACAAGCTCCCCATCAAGCCTGGCTTGCCAGCCTGGGAAGTAGGTGTCGGCCACGACGAGCCAGCCATCCGTTTCGGCGATGACCTCGGCACGCAGTTGGCTGCCGATGGTAGGCACCAGCTTGACAACGCCGCCGCCTTGCGCCGGCCCGCTCCGAGGCGGCGCGCCTTCCAACACGACTTGGCTGGCCAAATCGAGTTCGGATGAGGCTAACAACTCCAGCGCCGAGGTACCATCCTCAGCCCAGCGGCTTTGCGCGGCAAACCAGGCGCGACGCGATGCCAGCGAGCGCACCACTACCCCATTCCCCTCCTCGTCGGCTTGAAGCAGCGTCCCGGTTCCGGCCGACGCCAGCACGTCTTCCTGTCGGTCAGCTGGCAGGCCCTCCAGCCATTCCAGCCAGGTCCGGTACCGCGCCGGCAACAACGGATCAAAGTTGTTGAGCGAGGGGACGCCCTCCAGCATCAAGGTGTTCGGCAGGCCGACTCGACGGACATCGAGCCAGTCATCGGCTGCCAGAAAGCTGTCGAAACGAAAGAACCGATCGAACTTGAAGTGGTCTTCAAGCGCAGCTGGCAAGTAGACGCGCCCGTCCACGCCGGCCTGACCGTTGAAGACCGTTCTTGCCGTGTACAAGGCTGCCGGGGCGGTTGGATTGAGGCCCACGCCCACAATGACAAGATTGGCCGACACGACAGTCAGCACCGCCCACCGCCACCACTTCGGCGGGGCCTCACTTCGGACCAAAGCGAGTAGGCCGGCCAGCAGCAGCCAGCCGCCGGCCAATCCAAAGGCGGTCAGCAGGCTAGAGCGGACCGCCGGCAGCAACCGGGAGGCCAGCCAGGCGCCGCCGGTCACGGCGGCGGCGCCGGCGGTACCCAGCCGCAGCCAATATAGTTGTCGGCCCGTAGCCGGCCGCCAGGCCTGGGCTCCGATCCCTGCCAACAAAGCTAGGCCGAATACGAACCACAAGTTCCAGCGCGCCGGCGCCTGAAACAGGGCGAATGTTGGTACGTGATCGTACAACCACGGGAAGATCGGCGTGAATTGGCCCAATCCAAGCACGAAGCCCGTCAAGGCCACCCATGAGATGAACCGGCCCAAGGAGGCCCGGGGGACACGCTTGCGCCAACTGCCGACCACCCCCGCCAGCGCCAGCAACAATGGCAGCACGCCGATGTGGATCGCGTCCTCCCAGTAGTTGCCATAACCCCAATAGTCACCGCCGGCTGGCTGGCCGAACGCGCCGGGGGCGATCAACTCGACCAGACGCCACGGCCAAAAGGAATAGGTCAACGCCAATTCACGGTCCACGCTGGCCGCTCGTTGCGATTGGCCCAGGTACTCCAGCGTCGGGACCAGTTGCGGGGCGGCCAGCAGAAATGCGAGCAGGAACGGCGAAATCAGCCAGGGCAAGATGCGCCAGCGGATGCGTCCCCCTGCGGGCTGACTGAACAGCCGCCAGGCTGCCCAAACTACCGCCAGAAGAAGCGTGTACCAGGCCAGTTGGGCATGTCCGGCAAGCCATTGGGCGCTGAGGCACAGCGTCAGTACCAGGGACGTCCTGCGGCGACTGTGCGTTGCCAGGTCCGCCCTACATAGACGATCCACGCCCCAAACAATCCATGGGGCCCAGGCAACAGCGGCGTTGATGCTGAAGAAGCCGGCGCGGGCTACCACATAGCCGGACAGACCGAATGCCATCCCGGCGATCACCGCCGGCCAGCGCGCCAGTCCCAGGCCGCGCGCCAGCCGGGTCATACCGGCTGCACCCAGAACCCAATGGGCGATGACCAACCAGGTCTGGATCACGGCCAATTCACCGAGCAGACCGAGCCAGTTGGGTGGGTAGAGCAGCGCCGACTGATAATTGGCCAGCAAGGGTGCCCCCGCCCCAACCAGCGGGTTCCAGAGCGGGACTTGCCCCTGCCGGATCAATTCAAGTCCCAACTGTCGCCAGGGTACGAACTGGAGCAACGGCGTCCCCCAGAACAGCACCTGACCACGGGCCAGTGCCGGTAGCAACAGCAAGACCGGCGCCAAGACTAGAGGGAGGCCGATCAGCCAGGGCCGCCAGCCCCGCGGCCGGTCACCGGCAGGTTCACTGGCCGCCAAGTGACCACCTACTTCTTGACTCAAGGTGCGGGCCCACGCTTGAAGAGAACCACGTCTCCCCACTCCCCGGCTGCGTGCCAACCCGGGGGGGCATCATCGATGAAGGAGGCGCCTCCAGTCCGTTCGGACAGCAGCCAGGACGCGCCCAGCCTGCCGGCCACCCGCTCCGCCTCCACCCATCCGCCAGCCGCCAAAGCACGATCGATCTCCTCCTGGACCTGCTCCAGGCCGATGCTCTCCGGGCCATGTCCGATGGGCACCCGAACCGGCGCCCAGGCCGGCAACTCGTTCGAGGCGCGGAAGGAAGCGAGCACAACGTCGCCGCGTTGCGCCCGCCCGGCGATAACCTGGTAGGCGGCCACGCGGTCAGCCGGGGTGAAGGCGGGCTCGGCTGGTTCGGCAGCGACCCGGAGCCCTCCGAGCAGCAGGATGGCTGCCGCCGGCAGCGTCATGCCGGCCGTCCCTAGGCGCAGGCTCTTTCGCCAACGTGCTGACTTCACACGCTCGAGACCCCACAACGCCAGGACGGCCAGCGCAACCCACGCACCCTCGGGCAAGCGGCGCTGCACGCCAACCGGCGCGTAAGCCAGCAGCGGTGTGATAAGCAGCCAGGCGACCGGTAGCCAATCAGCCGGACGGCGCTGCCGGAGCCGGCCGAGACCGGCCGCGGCCAGCGGCAACAAGAGCCCGTAGGCCAGCAGGTAGTAGCCAGGCGGCGGCGACAGAATCTGATTCCGGACCGCCCATGCTTGCAGGAACGGATCTCTCATGGCGGCAAACCCCAGGTAGAGCACATAAGGTGCCGCCGGCAACAACAAACGGAGTGATGCCCTGCGCCATTCGCCGGGGTTCTCGGTCTTGACGAAGAGCAAGACCACCTGGTGCGCTCCCACAACCAACGCCAGGCTGACACCGGTCAATGGATTCGCCATGAAGGTCGCGAGGGCCAGCAGCCCGGGCCCCCAAGCCGGACCGCCGTGCTCTCCCCCCGTCAGATAACCGGCCAAGGCCAGCAGCATCAGGCCGCGGGCCAGCGCCAGATGCGGGCCGGCATACAGCGCAAGGAATCCGAACGTCTCCGGCGAGATGAATGCAAGCGGCATCTCTCCCCAAGCCTGTCCACGCTCGAAAAATAAGAGGATCCAACCCAGCCCGCCCCCCAGGGTGGCCACCACCGTCACCCAGCCTCGCCCGGCATGCGACTCGGTGAATCGCGCCGCAAAACGGTGAGTCGCTACCACCACCAGTGGAATGGCGGCCAGCCTGAGCAAGTGGAACAGTCCAACCAACTGCAAATGCAGCGCTGGCCCGCCGGCCAGCTTTCCCAACAACAGGAACGGAATGAAGACCAGGGCACCGTCTTGGGCCATCGTTGTGTAGGGCGTCCGAAAGAGCCAATCCCCCTGGCTGCCCAACAGCATCTTGGCCAGATACGAGTTGCCGTCGTCGACGCCGATCACAAACCCGGTGAAGTGCCACTCCGTGCCGGCCCGGCCAAATCCGACAAGATACGGCAGGCTGGTCAAGACCATCAGGAGGATGGCATAGCCGGCCAGCCAGCGTCGGGAGGTCACCGGCTGCGCCGCCAACCCAGTGCCAGCCCGAGCCAGCTGACCGCCGACACGACGGCGCCAGCCAGTGCCTGCCACGGCCGGTACACCATGGACACCTGGTGCGGTCCGGGGCCCAGCTCCACACCGCGCAATAGGCCACCAATCGTCGTCTTTACGGCCGGTTCGCCATCCACCTCGACCTGCCAGCGCTGGTCATCAATCTCGCTCACCACGAGCATGCCAGGGCCAGTGGCCGCGACGCTGATGCGGTTGGGCCGCCACTCGACACCCTCGACCGGCCGCCAGTCCCCATCAACACTGAGGCCGTCCCCGTCCTGCATCCAGGCACGCGGGCGGGCGGCCGGGTTGGTCTCAACCCAGACAGCCTCGATGCGCGCTTGTGGCCCGGTATCCGGCAGCAGCGCCTGCCGTCGGGAGACAAAATGAGTCACATTGAGCAACCCCAGCCCAGGCAGATCGTAGCTGAGCTGGGTGGGCTGCAAAGGATCCCCTTGCGGCAAGGGCGGCAGGGTTACGCCGTATCCTTCGGCGGGGAACCCCAGCGTCCTCGCCAGATATTCCCACGAGCTTCGCAACTGCAGCGGGCTAATGCCGCCGACCAGCTCGATCGAATCCTGCGCCGCTTGCAGCTGTGTGATGTCGTAGGTTGGCGAGAAAACACGGCCGTCCCCCCAATCGTCCGGCATTGCCTGGCGTACCGGCAAGGGCAACGGCGCCGGCTGCGCCCTCACCCCCACAGTGCCCAGGACGAGACACGTCAGTTCGATGGCCAGGATCGCCGTCAGAACCAACGACTGCGCTGCAGCCAGGGGTCGGGCCAGCGCCCAGCCGAACGCAGTCCACCCGATCGCCAGCGACAACAGGGGCCATGGGTTGACAGCAAATTGTTGCCAACCGCTCACCCAGCCAACCGCCGCTAGCAGACCACTTGCCAGGCCTAATGTGGCAAACATCACGCGCTTCACCAGTCGGTCATTGCCCAACCGCCAAGCCTGTTGGATATGGTGTACGCCCAATCCAGCCAGCACTGCCAGGGCGAAGGCGGTAAGCAGAAACCAGCGACCAGGCATCCTCAGCAATGACCAACCCGGCAGGCCTCCGAGCAGGTCATACACCGGTGTCGCCGGTCCCCAACTCAGGACCAGCGCAATTAGCCCGAGAGACAGCCAAGGTGCGGCCCGCCGCCACCCGCTGGCAACCCCGACGGCGGCCAGGGTTAGCACCACCAGACCCGTGGTGGCGTTCCACTCCGGCCATTGGCCCGGCGATGGCAAGGCTAGCAGCAGGCTGGCAGGCAGCGGCATGCCTTCGACCGCGGCGGCAGCAACGCCTGGCCGCGTGCTGCCTGCTAGCCACGTCAGCAGCGGCCAGGCCAGCGCCGCCGCGCTGCCCGTAGATGCCAGGACCAGGGCCAAAACCTGACGCCCGAACCGCGCCCCATCCCGCCACACGGGTGTTGAACCTACCTGTGGCCACAGGAAGCCGATCCCAGCGGCCAGCCCGGCTGCCGGGACCCAACGCGGATCGAGCCCAAAGATCAGGCCAAGCAGGGCCCCGGCCAGGCCCGCCAGGAGCAGCCGACGCCTTGGGGGCGCGTGATCATGGCTAGCGGCCCTGGCAACCAGGACCAGCCACGGCGTCCAGCAGACCGCAAAGACCAGGGTCACATGACCCAATCCCCACTGCCCCCAGAGCCTGGGCGCCATTGCCAGCGCCGCAGCGCCAGCAAAGCCGGCGGCTTCCCCTCCGCCGAGCCTACGAACCAGTAGGTAGGCGCCCCAGCCGGCCCACGTCAAGTGGAGCCAGGCAAGCAATGTGAAGGCGGCTGTGGAGGGCCAGAGATAAGTGAGCCACAACGGCGGGTATGTGAGGCCGGCCAGCGGATCGCCAACCAACGGCTGGCCGGCCAGGTAAAGCGGGTTCCAAAGTGGCAAGCTCCCCCAACGCACCAGCGAATCATGAATAAAGGTGGAAAGTGGCAGATGGGCTGTCACCAGGTCCGAATACAGCGCTGGCCGCCACACCAAGTAGCCTCCGGACAGGAGCGGCCCGGCGATGGGGATGGCGGCCAACCCACCGATTGCCGCGGGGATTAGCCACTTGCTGGCCCTCACGGCGATCTCGCCGCGAACAGGCTGAACGCACCGGCAGCAAAGACCGGTTCATCGCGGAGCTCGGCGCGCGCCAGCCCCAATTGCTGCGCCTCGGGATCCAACAGCAGGAAATCGGCACCGAGCCCGGCGGCCGCTGCCAACGGGTCATCGCTGTCGGCTGCAAAGTAATCGGTCACAAGGGAAAGCTGGCGTTCGGCTTGGGGAGTTTCAAACGGATGTCCGTAGAGCACGTGCACTGAGGCAAAGGCGGGCAACCGATTGCCGGAACGGGGCGCGGCCAGTACCGTTGAACCCTCCGGAGCATTGGCGGCCAGCCATTCATACGCTGCCCGTTCCCCGGGCAATAGCAGCACGGATGGGTCACTGGTTGAAGCCTGAAAGACTCCGGCGGCAGTGACGAGTAGATGGCTGGGCACGGTCGCCGCCACCAGCACGGCCGCCAGCCAGCGGCGGGAGCCGCCGGAGCTGACGATCCGATCGAGGCCGGCCCCAGCCAGCGCGGCCAGCGGCAAGGCCATGCCCAACACCAACCGCCTCTGCAGGTTGAAGGGCGCATAGAGCAACAAGGCTGTTGTGACAACCCAAGCGATACACAGTCGCCAGGATGACTCCGGCAAGCTGGATCGCCGAGCGACGGCCACCAACGCATAGATGAGGATCAGGCCGAAGCCCGTGACAAACGCCCAAGGTGGTGGAGAAGGAGTCTGGTTCTGTTGGTTCCAGGCGACCAGCACAGGATGGGACGACACCAAGGCCGCGTCGTACAGCAGCCAGGGTCCAGCGCCCAGTGATAGGCCGGCAAAGACCCAGCCGGCCCCAGGCAAGATATCTCGGGCGGACTGGCGCCGTCGAAGTATAAGTCCCCACAGCAGCCAGCCGCCCAAACCCGCCATCAAACTGATGACGGCCAGAGGCTGAACGAGCCCCAGGACGGCGCCCAGCAAGGCCGCCAGCAGGCCCTCCCGGAGGCCCGTTCTGGCGCCGATGGCCAGGGAGGCAATGGCTGCCACCAAGGCAAAGGCAAGCGGGAAGTGAGGGTTGGCGATCGCCGAGGTCCAGGCGAGCGACTCTGGGATGTATAGGTCGCTGCTTCGAATCGTCAGAGGTCCTGCAAGCCAACCCACACCCGATCCAAGCAGGAACAGACAGTAGGCCAGCCAACGTGGACGCTCGGCCGGGATGGCGCGTGAAAAGAAGGCATAGGCCGCCAGGCCCATCAAGAAAACCGCCACGGTCCGAACCCCGTGGTAGACAGCCAGCAGGGGTAGCGACAGCAGGCGGGCAATGTGACCAAGAGCCAGGTAGAAGGTGAAGATGTACGCGGGGGGGCCTGGCTCGGCGGCATACGGCAGTTCAAACGCCCACCTGCCGGCCATACCTTGCCGCATCTTGGCCAGATAACTGAAGCCGTCGACCGGGTTTAGCAAGAAACCGGCAAACTCGCTGGCGTCCGGCGCAGCACCGCTTGCCAGCGCCAGCGGCAGCAGCGTAAGCAGTGCCAGGGCTGCGGAGAGGGCGATCGCTGTTGGCAACCTGCGTCGGTCCATCACGGCGGATTGTAGCCTGAGGCCAGCGCCTATGCCATATGGGCTGGTTGCCCGGGGCTAGCCATAGGTTCTATAATGCCGGCATGGCCCGCCTAACCAGCCTGTATCGCCTGGATCAGGTCGATGACTCTCTGCAAGCCGCCAGGTTGCGGCTGGAGGAGATCGACCGACTGCTGGCCGAGGACCAACAGGTCGAAGCGGCCAGACAGGAGTTCGAGCATGCCCAGGAAGGCTATGTCAGCGCCCGCTCAGCCGCGGGCGAAGCCGAGCAAGGCGTGGCTGCCCAGCAGGATAAGATTGAGAAGACCGACCAGAGTCTCTATGACGGCTCGGTGACCAATCCCAAGGAGCTGGCAGAACTCCAGCAGGAGGCCGAGTCGCTGCGGCGCTTCATGGAGGCGCTCGAGGACCGTTTGTTGGAGGCAATGGTCGCTACGGACGAGGCCGAACAGGTCTACGAGCAAGCGAAAGCGGAGCTCGAACGCACAACGGATGAGGTGGCGGAGCAGAATGTTGATCTGCGAGACGAGCGCGACCAATTGCTTCACAGTGTGGAAAGGATAGAGGCTGAGCGGCAAGCGGCCTTGAGCAATGTGGAAGTCAGCGATTTGAAGACCTACGAGAAGGTGCGGTCGAAGGTTGGTCGCAACGCTGTCGCCGTGCTCGACAGCGTTGGCTGCGGCGTCTGTGGTATGGCCCTGCCCGCCTCCAAATTGCAGGTGGTCCGCCAGGGTGACGAGCTTACACGCTGCGCGCAGTGCGGCCGGATCCTTTACGCCGGATGAGAGCCCCATGACACCGTTTGGTCCGTTCGGCCTGTTTGGCGCTCGCTTTGACCTGCCCGAGTTTTTCATCGGGCTGGCCGCCGGGCTGCTCTTGGTGTGGACGGCCTCACGCCTGCGGCCGGTATCGAGCTGGCTGGGGAAACAGTTCACCGGTCGCGTACGTCAGGCTGCCACCAGCTTTACCGCCGGCGCCAAGGACCGTTTTGACGTCGAACTCATCGAGCAGGTCGAAACAATGCACGCCGCCGGCAATGTCCTAGCCCTAAGCGATATCCTGGTGTCACCGCGCTTGCTGGCGCCGGCCCCGATGACGGACCCCATGGCCCAAGATCAGCGCGGTGCCGAGACGCTGTCGGTCTTGCCGAACTTGCCGGACGCAAGCTACCTGTCGGCCGTGTACGGCGCGACCTCGCTCCCGTTGGTAGACGCCGTCGGCCAGGGCCAGTCTATGCTGCTGACTGGCCCGGTTGGCAGCGGCAAGTCCACCGCACTGGCATACCTGGCGCTCGAAGGTGCCAACGGTCGGCTGAGGACAGCCGACAATCAACGACGGCTGCCCCTGTTTGTGCACGCTGGCGACTTCCAGTTCGATCGCAATGCTGCCGGCGACGCGCTAGATCCGCTGATCCGGGCCACCCAAGAACGAGCATCGAGTGGACTGCGCTCGCGCCTGCCCGCCTATATTCGCCAGCATGTTGAAACCGGCAGTGTCCTGCTGCTTCTCGATGGTCTTGACGAGGTCCCGGTGGAGCAGCTGGCGCCCTACGCGAGCTGGCTCACACGGCTGGTTGAGGCCGAGCTGGGCATTCAGGTTGTGGCGGCTGGACCTGTGCGTGGCTACGATGGCCTGTTGGCGACTGGACTGGCGCCGGTCAACCTGGCACCCTGGACCGACGACCAGCAGCGCGTCTTTCTGCGACGCTGGGGTTCGGCCTGGCGAGAGCACGCCGCCCCGCTGCTCAAACGCAGTCAATTGGATGACCTGGACCCGGCGCTCGTGAGCGGCTGGCTCAGCGGTGTCACCCGCGGCCTGACTCCGATGGAACTGACGCTGCGTGGCTGGGCGGCTCACGCCGGTGATTTGATGGGCGCGTCTATCCTCGAAAGCTATGAGGCGCACTTACGACGATTCGTCGATGCCGAAGAGCAGCAAGCTGCAGCTGCCGCCGGGGTCGCCTGGATCGAACAGCGACAGGCGGCGTTTGAAGAATCCGCCCTACGGCGGGGCACACCGGTATCCGACTTGATCGAGGCCGGGCTGCTCGTTCGCCGGGCGGGTAATCGCTTGTCATTCGCCATCCCAGCCATCGGCTGCTACCTGGCCGGTCAAGGCATGCAATCGCTCGGGGTGCCACAATCGGTCGATGGCTCTTATTGGGGGATGGCTCGCGCAGCCCACGCCTTCCATATTGCCCTGGGCGAGGCCGCCGACGAAGTCGAGCACGCGCTGGCCAGCGGTCCGGACCCGCTCGAGCGATCCAGTTTGCGCGTCGGTGATTGGCTGCGGCTGGCCCCGGAGAGCGCCAGTTGGCGTCCCGCCGCCTTACGGGCACTGGGTAAGCTGATCCAGGATTCGAAACGGGCTTATGGTCTGCGTCTGCGAGCGACCCACGCCATGGCCGAGTCGCACGAGCCGACGGCAGCCGTCTTCTTCCGCCGGCTGCTGGCCTCTGAGCATCCCAGCAGCCGCATCCTGGGAGCGCTCGGCCTGGGCGGCTTGCGTGATCTCGAGTCGACCAATGAGCTCAAGGCGGCCGTGACAAATGACCGGGATATTCGGGTGCGTCAGGCAGCCTGTCTGGCGCTTGCCGCGTTGGGCAGCGAACCGGCCCTCGAGGGTTTGGGGGAGGCCCTGCTGCACGGCGAAGAAGCGGTCCGGGTGGCGGCCGCCGAAGCGCTGGCCAATCATCCCGACGAAGGCTACGAAATGCTCAAAGAGGCGGCTACGATCGAGGACTTGCTCACCCGGCGAGCGGCCGTCTTCGGGCTGGCCCGCATCCCGGATTCATGGGCTCGCGAACAGCTAGAGAAACTGCAGGTCGATGACAAACAATGGGTTGTGCGCGGCGCGGCGGCCGAGGCCCTCGAAAAACGTCAGAATCCACCGTACCCGATTCAGCCACCTGTTCGCGAAGTAGCTGATCTTCCCTGGCTGGTGGCCTACGCCTCCAAGGCGGGATTGGCCGTGGCCCCCGGTCGGCCAGCCCTTGAGATGCTGCGGCGGGCGATCAACCAGGGTAACCAGGATGAGCAGGTAGCCGCGCTGGAAACGCTGGGTTGGATTGACGAGGCTTCGTTCGGTCTCGAATTGAAGAACGCACTCAACGGGGGAGAACCCTACCTGCGCGACACGGCATTTGAGGCCCTATGGCGTCAGGGAGCTGCCGTCAGCACCAGTCCGGAGACCAGCGCCGGGGATTAGCCGACTTGCCCCTCCTCCGGCAGCGCCGCCTCGATCCGTTTCTCAACCTCATCTGCATTCAAGTCCAGGATTGCCACGATCTTGTCCAGGCCATGCTCGCCGGCCAGGATCTCAATACGGTTCTTGCGGACCCCCAACAGGTCTGCCAAGAAGGCAATCAGGGCTTCGTTGGCCTTGCCCTCGACCGGCGGTTGCTGCACCCGGATACGGACCGTGCCGTCTGCCAGAACCCCGCCGATTTCAGTGCGCCGAGCCCTTGGTGTGACTCGAATGGTCAGGGCCGCCCCTTGCTTGCCGTCATGCAAACGGAATTTGCGCATGGTCAGCTCAACGCCAGCAGCAGTTGGATCAGGATCGACTCGATCAACTGGACCAAGACCAGCAGGATCAGCGGGCTGAAGTCGAGCCCGCCCGTCTGGGGCATGATGCGCCGGATGGGTGCCAGCAGCGGCTCGACCACCACCTCCAGCGTTTGACGCACGGGGTGATAGGGAGCCATGAAGAAGCTCAAGATTACATCGACCAGGATCAGGATGGTGAGTATTGTCGCCGTCAACTGGATCAGACTAATTAAGATGAGAATCACCGCTGGCTAACCCTCCGAGTCAGCATACCGGCCGCCTTCAGTCTCTTCAGCTCGGCCGGTCGCCAAACAGCGCCCGGCCTATCCGAAGGATGGTGGCGCCTTCCTCGATCGCGATCTCGAAGTCATCCGTCATGCCCATCGACAGCTCGCGCCATTCCACCTGCGGCATCCGCTCGCTCAACCAATCGCGCAGGCGCCGAAGCTGGCCGAAGGTGGACCTGATAACTGCCTCGTTCTCGGTCCAGGGCGCCATTGTCATTAAACCAACCACTCGCAGCCGGTCCAGCGCCGCGATTTGCTCGAGTTCGGGGAGCAGCTGCCCCCACAGGTTGGGCTCGGCCATATCATAGCCGTACTTGCTGCCTTCGCCGGACATGTTGCATTCCAGCAGGACCGGCAACGGAGCACGATCCTGTGGAAGATGCTGGTTGAGCAGCCGGGCAATCTTCCAGCGATCGACCGAGTGGATCCTGTCAAAGACTTCGGTGGCAGACTGTGCCTTGCGACTCTGAATGTGCCCCACCATGTCCCAGATGGCATCGGTCAGGTCGGCCAGCAGCTGGCGCTTCGCCTGCGCCTCAGCTACCCGATTCTCACCGAAGCGCCGCAGGCCCGCTTGATGGGCATGGCGCACCAGCTCCGCCGGCCAGGCCTTGGTCACCGCCACCACAGATATCGAGTCAGAGGATCGTCCTGACCGCTGGGCGGACCGCTCGATCCGCTCCTGAACTTGGTCCAGGTTCTCCGCGATACGCTCGGCGCTGATCGCCACCGCCGGCATGTCAGCGGAGTCCGATGGCGGCACCAAACCGGCCAGTCTTGCCCCCCTCGCCCCGATGCGAGTACCAGTCGTCCAGGTGGCAGGCCGTGCACAGCTCACTCCGCTCGATCTGCGCCACCCCGGCCGCCCTCAGGAGCTCTTCATTGGCCCCCGCCAAATCGAGTCGGACTGCTCCATCGACTGAATCCAGGTAGCGCTCGGCGGCGCCGCCGAAGCTCTCCCGAAATGACTCCACAACCTCGGGCCCCACCGGATAGTGGTGGCTGCCAATCGCCGGACCGATGGCCGCCCTGAGACGGGCAGGGTCGGTGCCATAGGCGGTGTGCAGCCGGGCGACAGCGGCCGCCGACGCCTGGCGCACGGTCCCCAGCCAACCGGCATGAACCAGGCCGACCGCACCCTGGTCCGGGTCGTACAGCAGAATCGGCACGCAGTCGGCGAAACGCAGCATCAAGGTAACGCCGGGGGAGTTGGTGACGACCCCATCGGCTTGCGGGTAGGGCTCTCCCTGCCGCGGTCCGTTGGCTTCAACAATCGTGGCCGAATGGATTTGGTGGACGTCGAAGGTCGAGTCGGGGGAACGATTGAGCGCAGCCAGCAACCGTCGTCGATTCTCGTCCACGTGGTCCGGGTCATCTCCGACCGTGGCGCCCACATTCAGGGAAGCCCATGGCTGGGGACTCACACCGCCGCGCCGGGTGAATACCGCGTGGGCCACACTCTCGGGAGGCAAACTATCGAAGGTTAGAAAAGTGAGGCCGTCTTGTTGCTGGCGCGTCATGGGGCCAGTCTAACACGCCGGCCCTGGCCGACTAGTCGACGTCGGCCGCCTTGAGTTTGGCGGCAACCAGTGCTCGCGTCTCGGCCATCGTCTCTTCGACGTAGGGATAGGCCATCCACACATTCATCACGCCAAACAGAGCGCCGGTCAACGTGCGCAACGCTGGCGTGCTCTCACGCGGCGGGAACCAGTTGAATGGCGGAATGGGGAGCCCGCCAATCAGTTGGCTGCCGCCGTCAATGGCAATGGGCAGGATGCCAAAGATCACCCACAGTGCGATCGGCAAGGGCTTGAGTCGACCGCGCAGCAATGCAAATACCACACCGGCAAGGAAGATGCCCCCGTAGATGGCGACATCGCGCTCACACAAAGCGACCTTGTAGCCGAGCTGCTCGTTGCCCGTGAATTCGCGCGCCGCCAAGAGGTCCTGATCGTCCATGCCGGTGACCTGGCCGTAACTCGCAAGGTCGGTACGGGCGGCAGCCCGGGGATAGGCTGGTTGCTCGCCGAAGAGGAACCAGGAGCGGAATGCGAGTTGGTGACAGAGCGGCGAGTACGCCGTGTAGATCAGCCGGGCGGGCTGCTCGGCCCCAACCCGCATCAGGGTTGGCGCGGCAAATGGCAGTCCGACATACAGCAGCACCAGCAAGTTAAGCCCCGCCAGCCAGTGGCGGGCCATAAAGAGCACCGCCTTGTTCAGCCGGATGGCCTGTCCTCGCTTGGCGTCGGAGCGGTTGGCTTTCTCTGCCACGCCCTCGGCCGCCGAGGCCAGCGTGACCTGCAGGTCGCGCTGGTCGAATGGCGCCCGCAGCGTGTACGGCCCAACTTCGACCACCGGCACGCTTTCGCCGTAGCGAGACTGCAGCGTCGGCTCGGTCTCAATGTCGATTTCGACCAACCGATGAGGATATTGCTCCTGAAGGGCCGCCAGCTGCTCCTTGGCCCGTCGGCACGGGTCGCAGTCCAGCTTGGTATACAGCGTCACTCGCATCACAACGAAATATCCATCTCCTCAAGATACCGGTCAAGCTGGTCGGAGCTCATGATACCGATGTGCACAATCTGGATCAATCCCTGCCGGTCGACAAACATGCTGGTCGGATACCCACGCACCCGGTACAGCGCCTGCACCACCCCGCCGGGATCGAGCAGCAGCGGGAAACTCAAGCCGAGCCGCCGGCCGAATTCAGCCACCTGTGCGCTGGGTTCGTCATAGTTTACTGCCAGGATCTCCCACTCGTCGGAGGAGCGCTGCCGGTAGCGCGCTTCCAGGTGCGGCATTTCCAGCTCGCAAGGTGCGCACCAAGTCGCCCAGAAGTTGAGCACGACAACCGATCCACGCAGGGACTCGAGCTGGATTTCGTCCCCCCCCGTCGTCTCCAAGGCGAACGGCGGCGCCGGTAGGCCCACAGCGACGGCCCCCGGATCGGGGCCGCCCGTACCCGGATCGGTGAATGTGCGCGGCTGCGGCGGGAACCCAAAGAAGTAGGCCAGACCCAGCGCAAGCCCGAGTAAAATGCCTGCCGTCAGCCAGCGCGGCCCGAGCCGCCAGGATGAGGTATTCACGGCGGCCTGGCTACAACCCGAAGTCGACGAAGAACCCGAATTGAGCGAGGCGCTCGAGTGTTCCCGTCAGGAGCATGATCCCGACCACGATCAACAGTACTCCGGTCGCCAGGGAAATGTAGCGGATGGCTGTCCTGTGCCGGCGCATCAGATAGGTGACTCGTCCTAGGCCCAACGCCGCCAACAGGAAGGGTATGGCCAGGCCAACCGAGTAAGCCGACAGCAGTACTACGCCTTGTGTCAGGCGGGCCGAATTAAGGGCCAGCGTCAGCACCGCACCCAGCACCGGCCCGACGCAAGGCGCCCAACCGGCCGAAAAGAAGACCCCCATCAGCGCCGACGAGAAGAAGCCGAGCGATGGATCCGCCGCCTCCTGACGACGCGTGTCATAGTCGAGGAACGGAATGTTGATCACACCCAGCGTGTGCAGGCCAAATATGATCACAATCACGCCGCCGATGCGGGCCAGCCAGATACGCAAGTCATAGAGCACCGCTCCGATCAGAGAGGCGGCGGCGCCCAAAGCTATGAAGACCGCTGAGAAGCCCAGCACGAAGGCCAGCCCGTGGAGAAAGGTGGACCAGCGGTTCTCGACAACCTGACCCTCGGACGTGACCGCCCGGCCCCCCAAATAACCAACATAGGCAGGCACGAGCGCCAGCACGCATGGGGACAAGAAGGAGGCCAGTCCGGCCAGCGCCGCCAGCCCAATTGTCAGGTTTGAGGGGTCCATGTGTGCTCCAGCGTAACCGCAGGAAGTGAAGATACGCTTAACGACCGCAATCGGTTGTCTTCGACCGAAGCATAACGTACGGTCGACCCGGCTGCAATATGGACGACCGCCATCGACAGCCTCTTACCCAACTGGTTCAAGTTAGCCGGCGTCTAGACCGGCTCGTTCGACGAGCGGGAGCAGCATCGGCATGGGCAAGTGTTCGAGCGGCACCGGAGACAACGGACCGGCAGCCGCCTCCAGCCAGCGGAGCCATGACCACAGGGCAATCGTGTCCTCCGGATATCGATGTCGGCGAGCGCCCACCGAGAACCACTGCCGGCCTTCCAGGGCACTAGCCCACGCCTGCCAAGGCGCCTGGTCGGGTGGCCGGCTATAGGTCACCAGTGCCGCCAGAAAGATGGGGTCGGGCAGCCGTGCAATTGCAGATCGCAGAAAGGCCAGGCTGTCGGTTGTGTTGAACACGAGCCAAAGCGGAAGCAGCCGCCGGGCCAGCACGGCGCTGGGTGAATACAGGTTGAACATACCGACGAACGTTCCGGCGGGCTGCTCTTGGTTGTGGGCGTACAAGGCCTCGACAAGTCTCATGGCGAGCAGCGAGTAGTAGTGCGGATGGGGGTAGGCCACCTGCAGATAGGTGAAGCCTTGCTCGGCAGCGAACGCGGCCAGGGCCTGGCCGAAGGCGGGCTCGGCGCCCCACTCCGACTCAGGAACCCACACGGGTTCCACCGCTGGCGGCCGCCAGCCGCCGCGATGTTCCGAACGACGCTCGGCCAGCCAGCGGTCCAGCCGTGAACTGCCCTCGATGAATTCGTGTGGTGGTATGTCACCCCAGCCGCCGACCTGCAATCGGCTGTCCGGACCTAACGGGAAAGCTAGCCAACGGGCCTGGCAGTCGAGATGGACGAGGGTCGCGCCGGGCCGAAGCCGCCGTCGCAGGAAGTCCTGATACGCGGCTGGTATCGTCTTGGGCTTGAGACGAACGTGGTGGACATGCGGCGTCAGCCAGCCGTCGTGCACCGGATCGAAGTGGTGGATCCACTTGGCGTTCGGGTGGTTGGGACGCAGCCGGCTGTCCAACGCGCTGGCCTGCGCCAAGACCGGTTCGATCCGATCCTGGGGACTGCCACCTTTGAACGCCAGGATGAAGGGCTCGGGCAGGAAAGGAGCGCCCAGTGCGGCAGAGAGGTAGGCCGCCGCCCCTCCAAGGGCCGATCCAACAACGGCGGCTTGAAAGGGTCCCGTCAGGCCTCGATAGGGCGCAAGACGGGCCGCCGCCAGCTGGTCCAACCGCACCCTGCCCGCCAATTTAGGATCGATGGCGCTGTCTGCGGTCACCCGGCGCACGAGGCCCGGCAGGAGTTGTGGGGCCACCTGGTCCAGGGCGCCGAGGGCCGCCTGCTGCCATCTGGGCAGCTCGATTGGCTGGTAGGGTTGTTGGGCCAACCAGCTGGCTACCGCCCGCGTGATGGTTGGTGAGGCGCTTTCCGGGCTTTCCTGGATCGACAAAGTGGAGGGCTAGGCGGGAGTGGGTACCGATCGCTCGGCGGCGGCCCGCGCCGTCATCTGGGCGCGCAGCACCTCAATATCGTGGGGTACGGCGCGGGAGGCAAGCGCCAGCAGGACGGCCGTTACCAACCAAGCCCCGACCGAAATGGTCAGAATAGCAGTACCCAACGAAGATCGGACGGCGATCAGGCCCGCCAGAACCGGGGCCAGGGCGGCGCCACCATTGTCAATCAGATAGAAGATCGAGAGCGCGGTGCTGCGCACTTCGGGCAGCGAGATGTCCTGTACCGTCGTCATCACGTTGGGTGAAGCAAACGGGATGAACAGTGCGGTCGCGCTCAACAGCACCAAGAACGTTCCGGTCGATTCGATCGGCACCTGGAGCGTGATCGTCATCAGAATTGCGCCCAACAGCACCGCGGTCATGGCAATCAACAAACGGCCGCGGGGAGTGCGGCGAAAGAGCCAATCGCCCAGGGCACCGCCGACAAAGTAGCCGGCCGAAAGGAAGACAATCGCCATCGCCATTGTGCTGAAGACCTGGTCGCCGCTGTAGTTGCGCTCGGTCTCCAGGTAACGAAAAAACCAGTATGTGATCACGTTCCAGGGGAATACGCCAATGAACCCCTGGGCGAACAGGAACAACAGGGTGCGCTTGCGCAGCAAGCCGATGGCGGCCTTCAGGTCAAACCGGTATTGGCTGATTTCGGGGAGATCGGCCAGCTCGGGCTCGGCGCCACCGCGGGGCGCCTCACGAATCGTGAAGAAAATGACCCCTGCCAGCACAATGCCCAGCGTGCCGGTGATATAGAACACACCGCGCCACCCCAGGGGCGACGCCAAAAAGGTCGCCATGACGAGCCCCAGCATGTAGCCCATCGGCTGGGCGACCTGGAGCAGGCCAAAGACCCGGCCGCGCATGCTTGGCCCAAAGTGGTCGGCAACCAGGCTGTACAGCCCGGGATAGCTTGAGTCATCGATACCCGTCGACGCACGGGAAGCCACGAACGTGCGATAAGTCGGGGCAATGGCCCCCAGCCAGGTCGTGGCGCCCCAGATGAAGGAGGCCAAGGCGAGCAGTCTGGGCCGGGCAAAGCGGTCGTACAGGAAACCCCACAGCGGGTACATGATGGCTTGCACAACCAACGCCCCGGAGAAGACCAGGCCCATCTGGACTTCGTCGATGGCAAACGTCTCCATGATCGGCGTCGTCAGAGGGCCGATGAGGAGTTTGTCCGACTGGTGGAGCAGCATGAAGGCGAAGAAAACGGCCACCATGAACCAGCGGTAGCGGCCGCCCGTGACGGGCCCGGGAGGGGAGGTGGTGTTCACGCGATAGGCCTCGGCGGCTGGTGCCCATGCTCGGCTGAGGACCTGCCGCGCAGCACATCAACGGCATGGGGCAAGACGGGCAGGATGGCTTCGAGGTTTTCCTTGGCGCCTTTCGGGCTGCCTGGCAAGTTGACGATCAAGCAGGCCTGGCGTATGCCGGAAACGGCTCGCGAAAGAGCCGCATGGGGTGTCACCTTGAGGCCGGTCAATCGCATGAGTTCGGCCAACCCCGGCGCCATGCGGTCGCACACGGCCAGGGTCGCTTCGGGCGTGATGTCGCGGGGCGAGAACCCGGTGCCGCCGGTCGTCAGGATCAGGTCGGCCTGGTCGCCATCCGCCCACGCAATAAGCCGTCCTTCAATGGTGGATTGATCGTCGGGGATCAGGGCGGTGGCCGCCACCTGCCAGCCTTTGCGCTCGATGATCGATGCCAGCGTGGGGCCCGACGAATCTTCCCTTTCGCCGGCAGCCGAACGGTCGGAGATGGTCAGGATGGCGACTCTCATTCGATACGTTTCCCCATGGCCCGCAGCGGCATCAACTCCCAGCCCAATCCTTGGTAGAACTCGATCGCACCACGGTTGTCGGGCGTGACCAACAGATAGTACTTGAGGCAGCCTTTGGCACGCAACCGGCCTTCTAACTCGGTCATGAGTGCCTTGCCAATCCCCTGTCGGCGGCGCTCAGGATCGACGGCCAGATGGTAGACCAATCCGCGGCGACCATCGAAGCCGCCGAGCACGGTTCCGATGATGCGTGCCCCATCGACCGCCACCAGAAACAGATCGGGGTCCCGGGTCAGCTTCTTCATGAGCTCGGCTGGCTCATCGGAAGTGGATAGCTGCACGCCAGGGCCCGACGACGCCCACAGGTTCAACACGGGCTGCAGGTCCTGGGGCGACGAGAACTGCCGGATCTGCCAATTCACGGGCCGGACCCTGCCCCTAGTGAAAACGCCGACCCGCGGCGAAGCGGGCCGGCGTAGTGGTGGATTGGCGCGGACAAGACGGACCTAGCCGTCCCTGTTTACTCTTCGACGCCGACGAGCTCTTTCCAGGCGCCATGGACGCCGTCCTCTGTGACCCCGTAGTAATAGCGGATATGGTCATTTTGCCGCTGAACCAGGTCCCAGCGCTTCCGGTTGCCCCGCTGCTGTTCGGTCAAAACCCCAATGTTGCCGCTCCACTTGATACTGAGATTGGACTTGTCAGGAGGCAGCTTAATGAACTCGCGGATGGCGTAGTCCCACAGACGTCGAGCGGATTTCTGGGTGACATTGTTGACAACATTGCCATTACGCAGATCGCGCAGGGTGTAGTAGTTCGTTCCGTCCCGGTCTTCAACCTCGACGATTTCCACGCCGGTCTTCGGCGCGGATGGTCCATCCGAACTGATGGCGGACGGTTCTGCGGCCGGGCTTGGTTCGCCCTCGCGGCGACGTTGAACCAACTGGACAATTTCGTCCCGAACCGCCAGGCCGGTGTCGCCTTCGTCGCGCACGTAGATCTTGTTGTCGTCGACCGCGTACGGCGGCCGCTCCCCACGCGGCACCAGGATGCGAAGGATCTTCTTGCCGGCGCTGTCCATCACATCCAGGTCAACATTCAACTGCGGACTAATCCGCTTGCCGATTTCAGAACGCAGCTTTTCGACGGCCGCTTGCGGCTGATCCACGCCCGTCGGCGGCTTGTTCGGATCCTTGCTGACACCTACGTATAGCGTGCCTCCGTTGGTGTTGGCGAAGGCGGACACGTCGGCGATGATGGCGTACAGCCGGCCACCGCGCACCGTCATGCTCTCGTGAAAGTCCTGCACAATGCTGGGGCCTTCCTCGCGCGCCCGCAGCACGAAATCCATCGGTTGATCCTTGGACCTGGAGGGACCGTGGGGCTTGAAGCGGGCGAAGTCGTTGCCTTCGAAGACGGCCTTGAGCGCCTCGAACGAAACTTCATCCAACAGGACCTGGGTGGCGCGGTCCCCGATCCCCAGGTTCTTGGGGTCCTTGGGATCTGTCAGCAGCCGATGGGCGTCCGACCCCTGGACGCAGTGCATCTTGCGCGGATACTCGGGCTTGATCCCCGAGAAGAATGCCGCTGTCGTCCGCCGGCCCCGCTTGTCCAAGTCGGTTATTTCGAGGGCATGCAAATTGGGATCCTGCGTGTACGCAATCTTGGTCTGTCCGCCGAAGGGGAAGCCACGCATGGCGACTCCATTCGACGAGTTAGCATGGGCGGCGATCACAATGCCACCGGCTTCGTTGATCACGCGGTAGGCCGTCAGCACATCGCTGGTAGCGCCTACCGTCGAGGAACCCTTGTCGAGTTCATCCGGCGGAATCTTGAGATCGAGCAGCAAGTGCTCGAGCTCGCGCACGGTCTTCTCCGGCGGGAAGATGCCCATGATGTGGAAGCCAAAGGTGGCAGTGAACTCGAAGCCCGGCAAGACGAGCAGCTTGTCGAGTAATCGGCGGTATTCTGTCAGCCGTCGTTTCTCTTCATCGGTCAGGCGGCCGCGCTGTTCAAGCAGCTCGAGTTCGTCGATTTCGGCCTGCATCTGGCGGTAGCCGGCCACCGTGTTGTGGTCGGCAAAGGCGATGATGTCAAGGCCCCGGGCCTCGGCCTGCTTGAGCAGGTCCAGGTAGGATGCCTCGAGATTTTCATAGTCGCTGGAACCTGGCGTGTGCAGATGTAGGTCCATCACCCGCCATTTCCGCGATCCGTTGTTGCGGTTTGGTTTTTTCACTTTGTTTTCTCTCTCCCTGGCCAGCGCGCGGCGTGCGCCGTCAGCTACCGGCCAGGTTGGCTTGAATGATTTGGAGCAGTTGTTCGGGGTCGTACGGTTTCAGGAGGAAAGCGCTGGCGCCAGCCTGTCGACACTCGGTTGACACTTCCATGCCCGAGGTCATGATCACTGGCAAGTTGGCGAGGTGTTCCATGGGATGGGCGCGCAATTGGCGCACCAAACTGTAGCCTTCGACGCCGCCCTGCAGGAAAACATCAAGCAGGACCACATCCGGTTTCTCTCGCTCGACCCTGGCGATGAAATCTAGGGGCGCCCCCGCTTTGACGACTTCATATCCGTCTAGTTGGAGGAGTGTCTCCAACAAGGAGGACATCGTCTTGTCATCATCGACGATCATGACCGTCGACATGCGGACCGTTTCGCCGGTGAGGCAGAGCGTCCAATCGCCGCTGTCCCGATCGATTGCGATCGTCGCAACCGTATCCTATTGCCTCTCAAATCGGACAGGGCTCCATTGTGTCGAATACCGTCGATTCCCATCTTCCCGCGGACAACTGCCTTGCTTGGGCTCAATTCAATGACTGGTCACTTGAATATCAGACCAGCCGCCCGGCGCGGGATGCTCGCAATACAGCTCTCCCCTGCAATCAGAATTCTGTTTGACGGCACCTCCCTGCCAGTGGTGTGGGGCC
>DASWJQ010000009.1:0-15015 GCA_036397095.1 Anaerolineales bacterium | reverse complement strand
GGGCTTGGCAAAGTCGTGCGCCTCGAAGCGTGGAGTGACGATCTGGCGGAACGGTTCCCCGAGTTCGATGTCTTCGTTTTGCCGTCCAATTATGAAGGCTGGCCGAGGGTGGCCTTGGAAGCGGCCGCCGCCGGCTTGCCGGTCATCACGACGGACGTCGGCCTGGCCGGCGAACTCTTATTCGAGGGCGTTAGCTGCCGGGTGGTGGCAGTAGGGGACCACCTTGCGCTGGCCCGGGCCATCCTCTCACTGGCCCGCGATCCGGTCGAACGTGCGCGGTTTGGTAAGGCCGGCAAGCGGGCGGTTGTGGAAGGGGCCCTGCCTTCCTGGTCAACCTACCGCCGGGCCTATCGACAGATGTTCGAGGACTGCCGGAGCAAGCGGGGGGAGAGTGGCGCCTGACCCGGTCGGTAGGTTTGTGACTCCCCTAGTGCAAACATGAGCCGTCTGCTGTGGTTCAACTTCGCCTGTGACGAGGATGACCCGGCCCTGGGCTTTGCCACGAGTTGGATCAGGGCCATCCGCCCGTCATTTGACGCGATTGATGTCATCACATGGCGTGCTGGCCGGTTCGGGCTAAGTCAAGGAATCTCGGTTTTCCCATTGGCCGGCGGCAGTGGTGCCAACCAATTGCAGAAGATGATAGCTTTCTACCGGCACCTGATACGGCTCCTGGCCAAGCATCGTTATGTGGCCGCTTTTTCCCATATGAACCCCCTTGCCGCAGCTCTGGCGGCACCCTTGCTGCGCATGCGGGGCATCCGGCTGGTTCTCTGGTATGTGCATCCTCGGGTCGACTGGCGACTGCGCCTGGCAAATAGGGCGGCCGACGAAGTGGTCACGGCGTTTGAAGACACGTATCCACTGCCCCACGACCGTCTACGCGTCATCGGTCATGGGATCGATACGGACCACTTCACGCCAGGAGCCGGTACCGATATGCGAGCGCCGGTGATCCTGTATGCCGGTCGACTGTCGGCAGCCAAGAATCAAAAGACCCTGATTCTGGCGGCGGATGAACTGCGCCGACGCGGGGCGCCAGCGTTCCAGGTGATGCTGTTGGGTAATCCGCTGACAGGAGTGGACCGGATTTACGCCGCTGAGCTGGCTGCCATGGTCGAAGCATTGGGTTTGGATGAGACCGTAGCATTTGCGCCGGCGGTGGCGTGGAAGGATATGCCTGACTGGTACCGCACCTGTCGGCTGCACGTCAACCTGGCACGGACCGGTTTTGGCGACAAGACGCCGCTCGAAGCCTTGAGCTGTGGCCGGCTTTCGCTGGTGGCTGCCGCCGGCTTCCGGGCTACACTGGGGACCTATGCCGACGAGTTGTTGGTGGCTCACGACAACCCGATTCAGTTGGCTGACCGCGTTCAAACTTTGCTTGAGATGGACGCGGCCAGGCTGGGTCAGATCGGGCAAGTCTTGCGTCGACGTGTCGAATCTGAACATAGTCTGGCGGGGCTGGCCCAACGCCTCGCTGGGTTGCTCGCTTAGGGCTTCCCTTTTGCCCCAACCACCCGACGAGAGACCCCAAGGGAGTTGGGGGGCGATCGCCACTGATGGAACGGCGTTTGATCGAGGCGGCCGGTGACCACGTCCTGCCGGCGCAGAGTCTTACTGGTCAGCCAGCCAACGGTCACGGGCGCGGCGCTGCACGTCTGGTACTTGGCCAAGGGACTTGACCCGGCTGACTTTCAGGTCACCGTGGCATGTCCTCAGGATGGCTGGCTTGGCCGGCGGATACGTGAGCTGGGCATTCCCTACGTTCGACTGCCTCTCGTCCGCGAGATTCGCCCATTGGCCGATTTGCGTGCCGCGCTCGCCCTGTGGCGGCTGATCCGGCGGGTCCGGCCACATGTCTTGCACCTGCATGCTTCCAAGGCCGGCTTCCTGGGGCGCATGCTCCGGCCTCTGGTCAGGGTGCCAGTCGTCATCTACACCCCCCATGGCTTCGCCTTCCGCCAAGTTGCCGGCTGGCGGCGCTGGTTCTTTCTGGCCCTCGAACGCGGGGCGGCGCACTTCGGGGATCACATTGTCTGTGTTTCGGCTTCCGAGTGGGATGGAGCCTGGCAGGCCGGCCTCGGCCATGCTGGCATGGTGACGGTCATTAGTAATGGAGTGGACCTGCCCGACCAGGCTCCATCGATGCGGTCCGGTTTACGGCGCCGGCTTGAGGTCGGCCCCGAGTGCCACCTGATCGGCATGCTCGCCCGCCTGCGCCGGCCCAAGCAGCCGGAGGACCTGATTCACGCCGCGGCTCGCTTGCGGCAGCGTGCGCCCGTTGTTGACTACAAGGTCGTGTTCATCGGCGACGGGCCGCTGGAGGCCAAACTGCGAGCCCTGGTCGAGCGTTTGGGGCTGGCGCGGCAGGTCGTCTTTCTTGGATACCGGGACGATGTAGCCGAGCTCCTGGCCGAACTCGACAGTGTCGTATTGGCAACCAGGATGGAAGGCTTGCCTTTCAGTCTGCTGGAAGCAATGGCCGCCGGCAAACCAGTGATTGGCAGCCGGGTTCCGGGGGTGACCGACCTGATCCGCCAGGCGGACACCGGCCTGACCTACCCCTTGGGGGATTCGGACACTCTGGCCAACCACCTGGCGAGCCTCATGGGCGACCCAGCTCTGCGACAACGTCTCGGTCAGGCGGGCAGACATCTCGTAAGGCGCGCCTTCCTGGCCGGACCAATGGTGGCATCCACCGCCAATCTCTACGACCGGCTGCTCCAAGCGACTGGGGCTCAGAAGTACGGGCAGACGGTGGGCTAGAATGCTGGCCGCCCTGTTGGACGGCCGTCGATTCGTGGCCATCCGCGCGTTGGAGTTTGTCGCCTGCCTGGCATGATCCCCTTCGCCGGTCAACTTGCCGCCCTGGCCACCGCCATTTGCTGGTCGGGAACCGCCGTGTTTTTCACCCTGGCCGGCCGCCAGCTGGGCTCGGTCATCGTCAATCGCGTCCGCCTCCTGCTGGCCCTGGCGCTGCTGATGGTCACCCACACCTTGCTCCTCGGAGGTCCGCTTCCGCTGGCCGCCGAACCGCAACGCTGGCTGTGGCTAGGCCTGTCCGGCTTCGTCGGCCTGGTGCTGGGGGACAGCTTCCTCTTTCAGTCTTACCTGTGGGTCGGGCCGCGCCTGGGCATGCTCATGATGAGTCTGGCCCCGGTGATCGCCGCTTTGCTGGCCTGGATCTTCCTGGGCGAGACGCTGGGCGCCCAACAGTGGCTGGGCATTGTGCTGGCGGTGGGCGGTACCGGTATGGTTGTGCTCGACCGGGAGCGGCCAGCGGTCCCAGGCGCACAAGCCAAAGACTACCAGCGCGGCATTCTCTTTGGCCTAGGTGCCGCCAGCGGGCAAGCCATCGGATTGGTGCTGGCCAAGCAAGGTCTGGCCGGCGACTTTCCGGCGCTCTCGGGCAATGTCATTCGCATGACTGCCGCCGCCTCCAGTTTGTGGCTTGCGACTTTGTTGGCTGGGCGGGCAAAGGAAACATTGCGCCGAACGATGGAGGCCCGTGGCTCATGGCCGCCGTTGCTGGGCGGGGCAACCCTGGGACCGTTCATCGGGGTCTGGCTGAGCCTGATCGCCATTCAACTGACCCAAGTGGGCATTGCCAGCACCTTGATGGCGTTATCCCCCGTCTTCTTATTGCCCATAGGGCGGGTCATGTTTGGCGAGCGTATTGGCTGGCAGGCGATCCTTGGCACGCTGGTCGCCATCAGCGGCGTCGCCTTGCTATTCCTGCAGTGATCGTCCGCCTACCTTCTTATACGGTGGGTAGCCGGCGTGTCCGTCTCTGGTCCTGGAGGCTCTCCATGGATGTGCCTGGCCGAGGCTCGGTCTTCCCCTGTTCCTCACCATGTTGACCCCCTGGGCTCCCTGCCCGACCCGGCATTCGGGCCAGCTGCCCGACGAGCAGGGTTAATGGCAGCAGAATGCTGGATGGAGCGGGCTTTCGGTGGATTGCGGCCCGGCATTGACCGACGTCGTCTTCTGGCCTACAGTGGGACAAACGTGGGCGGGGGAGGAGAAGACGATGAAGGCCTCACGCAAGGTCAGTCATCTTTTGGCCAACAAGGGGGATCAAGTCTGGTCCATCGGCCCGGATGAAACCGTCTACGATGCCCTGGTGCTGATGGCGGACAAGGGGATTGGCGCCCTGCTTGTGATGCAGGGCACTGCCATTGCCGGCATCTTTTCGGAGCGCGACTATGCGCGCCGGGTCGCGCTGGAGGGCAAGACCTCACGTCAGACCCCGGTGCGTGACGTGATGACGTCGGATGTCGTCGTCGTCCGGCCCGACCAGTCAATCCCCGACTGCATGGCCCTTATGACCAACCGTCGCATCCGTCACCTGCCAGTGGTTGACAAGGACCGGGTTGTCGGCGTTGTTTCGATCGGGGATGTTGTCAAGGAAATCATCGCCGAGCAGGAGTTCACCATCGAGCAGCTGGAGAAGTACATCGGCAGCAACCGTTGATCGCTGGGGGAGGTGGGACGCACCGCGGTGCGCCGCTGGGCAGGAGGGTGTCTGGGGCGGCGATGGAACATCTGGCAGTTGGGATCGCCATCCGGCTCGCCGTTCGGGTGGCCCTGTGCGAATGGAAGCAGCCGTGCGGCGACGACAAGGACGAAGCGTCGGACATGGCCTCCACCGCGCCAACATGGCGGGGATGGGATGACCTTTGTCGTCTTGCTGGCGGCCGGTCTCCCGACTAGAATGGGCGCCTTGAACGTAACGAGCCGTAGCTCGCAAGGAAGGAACATGCCATGAGGTCAAGGATCCTGTTCTTTGTCGCCATTCTGGTGGTGGCCAGCCTGGGCTGCTCCACATTGTTCAACGATGGCGGCGATACACCCGATGTCGTCGATACACCCGATGTCGGTGTTGCACCTGATGTCGTCGATACACCCGATCTCGTCGATACACCCGATGTCGGCGGCCAGTCGGGCGGTGGTGATAGCGGTGGAAGTCAAACCCTGTTCGAGGACGACTTCTCCGACACCTCCACCGGCTGGGAGGTTGGCGACTACGACACCGGTACGGTTGGATACAAAGGCGGCACCTACTCCGTGGTGGCCTTCGGCGATGGCGACACGATGTGGGGCCTGGCCAACCGCAGCTTTGACGACACCGACGTCGAAGTTCGGGCCGAGCAAGTGTCGGCCCCATCCAACGACAACAACGACTACGGTGTGATGTGCCGCGTTCAGACCAACAGCGATGGCTATTTCCTGCTGATCTCGGGTGACGGCTTTTACACGATCTTGAAACGATCCAACGAGGCATTCACGCCGTTGATTGACTGGACGCAGAGCAGTCTCATCCGCCTGGGCAACACCAGCAACGATATCCGGGCGGTATGCGATGGCAGCACGTTGTCGCTGTACGTCAACGGGCAGTTGTTGGGCAGCACCAGTGACTCGGAGTTCTCGCAGGGCGATTTGGCGCTGACCGCCACGTCCTACGAAACCGAGTCAACCGAGGTGCTCTTCGACAATATCGTAGTGACCCGACCATAGACTAGTCAGGCACTACCGCCACCCACGGGAGGGGCATGTTCCGCAGGCGCAGAAGCGATGTGATGAAGCGCGCTTTGCTGCGCTCGCAGGACCCGGAGCTGGCCGAACTCTACGAGCAACTAGCCGAGCGCCGCGAGCGAATCGCGGCGCTCGAGCTTGAATTGTTCGATACCCGTTCCGCCCTGGCCGTCTTTCAGTCCGAAGTTGCCCGGCGCCTGGGGCCGCTTCAAACGCGGCTGGAAGCGGTGGAGAAAGAACTGCGCCAGGCGCGGCGCCAAGCCGAGCGGCGGGCACAATGGGGGGAGCGCGCTGAGAGCGGGGACATTCCCTACGATGTCATCGAGCAGTTTGAGCGGACCTGGCGCAGGTCCCCGCCGGCCGCGGAAACGCCTAAGAAGAAGCCGCTCGATGTGGACGCCAGGACCGAAATCAAGCAGCTCTACCGGGCGTTGGCCAAACGCTTCCACCCCGACCTGACGGTCGATCCTGCCGAGAAGAAGTACCGCGAAGGCGTGATGGCGCAGGTGAACGAAGCCTACGCCGCCGACAACCTGGAAGCTCTGCGCCGGTTGGCTGAACTGCCCGATCGGCCGGAGGTCGAGCCGGAGCGGACCCGCCAACAGGTAGTGGTAGACCTGCGGGCCGAAATCAAACGGCTGGATCAGGTCGCCTGGCAGCTGCAGGCAACGATCGATCAACTGACCCGCTCCCACGATCTGCAGCTGATGTTGGAAGCGACAATGGCTCGGCAAGAAGGACGTGATCTGATTGCCGAACTGACCGCCGACCTGCGCCGGCAGGTGGCCCAACTCGAAGCCGAACTGGCGGCGCTAGGCTAGCCAGACCGGGAGGTCATGTGACCGAACTGCTGCACCGGCCGGGGTTTCTTGGAACGGCCGCTAATCTAGCGACCGACACGACGTTGGTCCTGATGCTGGCGATTGCGGGGCTGTTTAGCTACGGTTTCTGGCTGGCGCGTCGCGGTCGATACCAGGCGCATCGCTGGGTTCAGACAACCGGGGGCGTGCTCACCCTGGTGCTGGCGATCTGGTTCATGTTGTTGCCCTACCGCGACTTCATCACGCCGGGTTTGCCCGAGCGGTTGCCAGAGCCGTTCTATGGTCTGACCACGCTGCACGCTCTATTGGGGCTTGTGGCTCTGCCCTACGGGACCTTTGTCATCCTTCGGGGCCACAACTTGGTGCCAGCCGCCCTACGCTTTAATGACTATAAGAAGTTTATGCGCTGGGCCTATGCGCTGTACATGGCGACGATCATTCTCGGCCTAGCAGTCTATGTTGTTTGGTTTGTAACCAACCCCAACCCCCCGCAATTCGAATAGCCGGTCGGATTACTCGCCTTCAGCGGGCGGCTGATCCGCGCCAAACAGCGCCAGCCAGCGGTCCAACTCGTCTGGGGTGAGGCTGTCGGGTTTCTGATCAGACCCTTCGGCTTTCGTCGTCCGGGCCAATTCGGCGGCAAAGTCTGGCGCAGCGACCACCCTTGCCCCAAGGCGCCGGGCTGCCGCCTGCACCCGACGGTCAGAGGTAACCACAGTCCAGTTCTTGGCCGTCCCGCCGAGGGAATGAAGATGGCGCTCGATGGCATGATCGGCACTGCTTGGCCGCCGCACGAAGCGGACGGTCAAGTTGGCTAGTTTAGGCAGGTCACCAGGGCCTAAGCTGGCGCGGTCGAAATACACCGTCGCCTGGCGGCGGGTACGCCGGCAGTAGTCCAACAGGACGCCAATTAGGTGACGCTCATCATCTGGGTCGTCCAGTGCAATCGTCGTCATCTGGCCGATCAGATTGTGCCCGTCGATGATCAGGGGCATGGCTCTCCGTTTCGCGTTTCACTGACTGCCTCGCTGTGCTATCATCCGCCGACATGGGAAGTGTTCGACGAAGCAGCTTGCGACAGTACGTTCCCTTCCTCATTCTAAATGTCGTTGTCTCGGCGCTCACCATGTTCCTGGTGATGACGATCTGGGATGCGGATCCGCAGTTGGAACTGCCGACTCCGATGCCGACGTTAAGTGCCCTCGACGTCGCCGCCAGCGCGGTGCCAACCGCCACCGTCACCCGCGCACCGAGCCCGACTCCTGCCACCTATCTGGTGCAGGCGGGCGATACGATGAACGCCATCGCCTTGGAGCTGGGCGTATCGGTGGAAGCGCTTATGGCCGCCAATGGGTTGACCAACCCGGATACGCTGTCGGCTGGCCAGGTGCTGCTGGTGCCGGAGATCGAGGCCGGCGACGGATCACAGGCTACCAGCGCCCCGCCGACGGCCGCCCCGGCGCCGACGGTCGTGAATGGCGAAGCCCCACGCGTTGAGATACGAGGCGTGGCCGGCGGTGGCAACCTGGAGGAAGAAGTCGTTCGCTTGTTGAATTCGGGCGGCACCGCCAACATGGCCGGCTGGACACTCGACGATGATCAGGGTCACCACTACACTTTTCCCGCGTTCACCCTGCACAATGGCGCCGTCAGTGTGCACACCAAAGCCGGCGTCGACACGGTGATCGACCTGTATTGGGGATTGCCCGAAGCAGTCTGGACGGCTGGCAAGACCATCACACTGCGCGATGCCGCGGGTGGCGTGCAATCCACCTTCCATATTCCGTAGTCGACAGACCAACCCAACTTGAGCCAGGGGGATCCTGCCAGGGAGCCGGTCACAATGGATTCGACGGGGGTTGATCCGAGAGAACTGACCATCGCAATTGAAGGCTGGAACGCCTCGGATCTGGCCGACCAGCAGGTGTTCGAAGCCTGTTTGCGTTCCCTCAGCAGCCAGACTTTTCCGACCGAGCAGGCGCGGGTGCTTGTCATCGTGGACGCCGAAATGGGCGGGCAGCAAGCGAACCGGATCCAGCAGTTGTTACCGACGGCAGAGATCATGCCGCTTGAACGGACCACTTATTACCGGACGAAGAATCGGGCACTTGAGATGGCGGATTCGCCGTATCTGGTGCTGGCCGACTCGGATATGGTCTACCAGCCATCGTGGTTGGCCGAAATGATCAAGTCGCTCCGGCCGGGCGTGGACTTCGTGGTTGGTGACACGAAGTACGCACCAGGTTGGCTGCACCACACCCTGGACCTTTGCGATTGGGTGGCCACGCGGCCGGCTTCGGGTTTCACGGACTCCTTCTATGCCAACAATCTGCTGCTGCGGCGCCAACTCTACACTCGAATCCGTTTCCGAGATGATATGGGATCGAGTGGAGGCGGAGGTTCGGATGTCCTGCGCCACCAATTGATCGCACAGGGGATCTACCCCTGGTATTGCGCCGAGGCTCGCGGCGTGCATGACCTGCCGGGCTTCCTTGCCAAGCGGCTGCGCATCGGGGCGTTTCAGATCCACTATCGTCGCCTGGCGCGGGAAAGCCGCTGGTCCTGGCTGGCACGCCTGGGCTGGTTGAGCCCATTCCCGGTCATTGGCGGGACACTGCTGAAAGCGTGGGTGCGTACCTGGCGGCTGCGGGGGACGCTTCCCTGGGGCGGTTGGAGCTACCCGTACTTTGTAGTCACCCTTGCGCTGGTCAAGGCCATCGAGTTGGTCGGTGCGCTGATGTATGTGGTCATGCCAAAAGGCGTCAATCGTCGCTTTGGTTGGTTCGATGTGCCGCAAGCGGCGCCGGCCGAGGTGCCGGCTTAGTGGACGCCAGCACGAGCAGCATCCCGCCCATGATCAAGCCGGACAAGGTGACCGTGGCAATTGAAGGGTGGAACGCAGACAATTTGGGTGACCGCCGGCATGCCGAGCGCAGCGCGGCCAGTTTGAGGTCACAGGACTACTCCATCGGCCAATGCCAACTGCTTGTGCTGGCGGCCGCCCCAGTCGCGGATGATACGCGCCGGTTCTACCAGAGCCAGCTTCCAGGCTTCGAGATTGTCCCCGTTGAAGCCGCCACCTACTACCGGATGAAGAACGCGGCGCTCAAGCACGCGGAAGGCGACTATCTGGTGGTGGCTGACTCGGATGTAGTCTACACACCCGGCTGGCTCGGGGCCATGCTTGGCTCTTTGGCACCAGAGATTGACGTCGTCGTGGGGCACACATGGTACGCCGATGGGTTCCTGTCACGCTCGCAGAGCATATGTGATTGGGGTGCGACCCGCCCGGTGTCCGGCCCCACCGACTGGATCTATGGCAACAACCTCGCCTTGCGATTGGCGGCCTTCCCCGGCCTGCACTTCCGCGGGGATTTGGGGCGCACCGGTGGTGGGGCCACCGATATTGTGCGTGCGACCTGGTTGGCGCAAGGCACCCGGCTGTGGTTCTGCCGGACGGCCCGGGCCAGCCACAATCTAGAGCCATTCTTGACCAAGCGGCTGCGCATGGGTGCCTTCCATGTTCACCATCGGCAGCGTGCGCCTCACCTGCCCGGCGCCCGGCTGATGCGCGTGCCATTGCTGGGCCCGGCACTGGTCACGGCAGGCACGATGGTGCGCGCCTGGGTGCGCAGCTGGCAGCTGCGACGCGATCTGCCCCTGGGCGTCGCCGTCCTGCCCGCGTACTTGCTCTCGATTGCGTTTGTCAAGGCGGTGGAAGCCGTCGGCGCCACCATCTATGCGCTCAATCCGGGCTGGATTGAGCGGCGGTTCCATTGGTTTGACGTCCTTCCGCCCTCGCTGGAAGCTGGTGCCGGTCGGGCAGCATGAGGTCGTTCGACGTCAGCATCGTCCATCCCTTGGACCCAGCCAACCCCGGCCTCGGCGGGTTCGATACCTGTATCAACGACTTCATTCGATACGCACCTGATCGTTGGCAGATCGAGGTCATTGGTGTGACGAGCGACCCGGCGGCGCGGCCCGTGGGCACCGCCAGCCAGATTGACGTTGACGGCAGGCCGGTCACGTTTGTACCGGCGCTCGCCGACCGCGAGCCCGATGTGGTAAGGCCAATCCCGCTATCATTGCGGTTTGTGTTGGGTTGCCGTGTGCGCCGTCTGCGGCCGGCCGGACGAATTGAGCAGCTTCACCGGTTCGAATCGGCCTTCGCCTATCAAGAGCGTGGTGCCCGTCAAGCGCTCTTCTTGCACAATGATCCAGATGAATTGATCGGGCGGGGAAGCGATATTCGCTGGCGAGGGTTGGCAGCCCTGTACTGGACTCTCTTCCGCCGAGCGGTCAAGCAGGCCGACGCGATGTTCGTCGTCCATCCGGCCAGTCAACATTCGTTGGTGGCTCGCTATCCGGATTTGGCTGGTCGCCTGCGGCACCTGCCTGTCTGGGCCGACCCTACTGTGTTTCAGCCGTCGGTCGACCCATTTGGGCCGGCGGCAGACCTGCGCGCACAGTATGGGTTTGCCGCTGAAACCCAGTTGCTGGTGTTCGCCGGCCGATTCGCCTCGCAGAAGAACCTCACGTTGTTGCTTGAGGCGCTGGCGTTATGCCGTCGCCACGGGTTGGATTGCGGGCTCCTGCTTGTCGGGAAGGGGCCGCAAGAGGCCCGCCTGCGTCACGTGGTGGAGCGATTGGACCTCGGCCCCGATGTGAGAATTGTCCCGACCGTCGATCGTCCGACCCTGGCCGGCATCTATCGTGATGCTGACCTGGCGGTCTGCAGTTCGCACTATGAAGCCGGGCCGCGCCATGTGCTCGAGGCCTTGGCCTGTGGCACCCCGATCGCCTCAACGGCGGTCGGACAGGTCGTCGAAATCCTGTCGAGCTATCCTACGGTCGGCAGCCTGGCAGATGAGCCCACCGCGGGGAGTCTGGCCCAGGCGATCAGCAAAATGCTTGGGCGCGGCAAGAACGGTGAAGTGCGGCAACAATGTCTGCAAGCGGCCGGCTCTTACCATCCGGAAAAGATCCTGCGCGAGGTGTACCAGCTGTACACACAGTGGCTGGCGGCAGACGAGATGGCCCCGGGGGAGGGCAAGCCCGATCCATGAACTGGCAGCGCCTCTCTGAAGACCGGATGCGGCGGGCCCACGACGCTGGTGCGTTCGAAGACCTGCCCGGCGCGGGAGCGACGAAGATCTGCGCCCGTTGTCCCGGCTCGAGGCCACCGATGAGATCAAGCGAGTCCTTGGGGGCCGTCCCCTGTCTTAAAAGGAAAGCGCCAGCCGGCTCGGCTGGCGCCTACAGTCGTACAGCTGAAGGCTACGCGGCGGGCGGCTGCCCGTCGTTTTCGTGCTCTTCTTCCTTGGATTCGCCATCCCCCTGGACACCGCGCCGAAATTCGCGGATCGCCGAGCCCATTTCGCCGCCAATGCGGCCCAGACGGCCAACGCCGAAGATCAGCACCACGATGATCAAGATGATGATAAGTTCGGGCGGTCCCAACCCTGCCATTTGGACGTTTCCTTTACTAGTCTGCTCCCGCATTATAGCATCCTAGGGCCGGGCGAAGGCGTCGACAACTGGCTCGCTTGCGGTCGCCATTCGGCTCTGTTAGACTCGCCAGCACGCGGATGCATGACGGGTAGTCTACCGCTGCACACCCCCTGGCTGCCCAGCGTTCCACCGACGGTTCGACCTCAAGGAGACGGCAGCGCGGCATGACGCAGGCACTCTATCGACGTTGGCGGCCTCAAGATTGGCAATCGGTGGTGGGCCAAGACCACGTCGTGCAGACCCTGCGCAACGCCGTTAAAGGGGATCGGGTCGCCCACGCGTACTTGTTTGCCGGTCCCCGTGGCACGGGCAAAACCACGACCGCCCGCCTGTTGGCCAAGGCGGTCAACTGCACCGAGCCAGATCTGGCCAAGCGGCCTTGTGGCGCCTGCCAGCACTGCCAGGCGCTGGCGGCTGGCAGCTACATCGATCTGATTGAAATCGACGCCGCCTCCAACACCAGCGTTGAAGATGTGCGAGACCTTCGTGAGAAGATCAACTTCTCCCCGAATGAGGGCAGCTTCAAGGTCTACATCATCGATGAGGTTCACATGCTCTCGACGGCGGCCTTCAATGCCCTGCTGAAGACGCTCGAAGAACCCCCCGGCCACGCCATCTTCATCCTAGCCACAACCGAGGTGCACAAGGTGCCAGCGACGGTACTGTCGCGCTGCCAGCGGCATGAGTTCCGGCGGCTGCCCCTGGCCACCATCCTGGACTATTTACGGGCGCGGGTGGCCGAGGAGGGTTTCAAGATTGACGAGCCGGCGCTGGAGCTGATTGCCCGCCAGGCGACCGGCAGCATGCGCGATGCCATTTCCCTGCTCGATCAATTGACGTCAACCGGGCTTCAAGTTGACCTGGCCAAGGCCCAGGCTGTATTGGGCACGGCCACCGACGAGGCGGTGATCGGGCTCGTCGAGGCGTTGACACACCACGATGCAGCCGGCGGTCTCACGCTGCTCAACCGGGCGGTTGATCGGGGGGCAGACCCGCGGCAGTTGGCCCGGCAAATCGTCGACTATCTGCGCTCACTTCTCTTGATCCAGGTTGGCAATCCCGATCTGGTTGAAGCCGTCGCCAGCGTGCGCCAGCAGATGGAAGCCCAAGCCACGGCACTCAGCCAGGATCGGTTGATGACGGCTATCGACCATTTCAGCCAGGCCGCGCTCGAGGGGCGGGCGGCTTGGCAACCCAAGCTTCCGCTTGAGCTGGCGCTGGTGTCGACCTTGAGTCAGGTTGAGCCGGCGGTGGTAGAGAAGCAAGCGTCGACCGAGGCAGCGTCGGGCAACCCGCGGCCAGGGGCGACCACCGATACCACCCAACCGACGGTTGTCAAAGAGAGCGGGCCGGCGCCGGCGCCGGCGGCGCCAAGCGACCCACCGGCTGCGATCGAAGCCCGGCCGATTGAGGGCGAAATGCGCTTCAGTCAGGTCATCGAGCGGTGGCCGGCCATTCTGGCCGCAGCCAAGCGGCGCGATCCTCGTTGCCAGGCGCTGCTTAATTCGGGGCGACCGCTGGGGCTCGATCAGGGCCGCCTGGTGATTGGTTTTGCCAGTGATATTCTGCGGGAGAAAATGGACAAGTCCGGCAACCGCCAGACGGTGGAAGAGTCCTTGGCCGAAGCCCTGGGGCAAGCCATCGGCCTACGCTGCATGCTGATGTCAAACTGGGATTCCGAGGCCAGCGATGACCCACCCCAGGTCGAAGATGGTGGCATGGTGGCGACGGCCATTCGAGATTTGGGGGCAACGGTCAGTGCGATCCAGCCGGTTGACCGCGAAGCCGATAAGGATGAGCCGGAATGAGTTCGCCAGGCTTGGACCGACGGTCTGCCTCCGTCGGAGCCGGCGACATGTGAGGTGATGATGGCAGCAGGCAAGGGACCCTTGGATATGGTGAAGCAGCTGCGCCAAATGCAGCAGCAGCTGGCGGAGGCCCGCGAATCGCTCGCTACGGAAATGGTGGAGGTGACCACCGGCGGAGGGGCGGTGCGGATTAAGATGAGCGGCACCCAGGAGTGTCACCAGGTGGTGATCGACCCCAAGCTGCTGGAGCAGGGGGATGCCGCCATGCTGCAGGACTTGGTGCTGCTGGCGATTAACCAGGCGATCCATGAGTCGCAGGTGGTGGCGGCCCGACGTCTGGGTCCGATGGCCTCGGCGCTGGGGCCGGGCGGGATGGGGGGCGATTGAGCGGCAGCGTTCCCAGTCCGGTCGCCCGGCTGATCGAGGCGTTCGCCCGGCTGCCGGGTGTTGGTCCCAAATCGGCCTCGCGGCTGACCTTTCACCTGTTGCGTTCGCCGGAGGCCGAAGCGCGCGAATTGGCCCAGGCGTTGGTAGCCATGGTCGAAGGCACGAGCTTTTGCTCGCGCTGCTTCAACATCACCGAGCGAGGCCAGGACCCGTGCCAGCTGTGTTCGGATCCAGACCGCCAGGGGCAGCTGGTGTGTGTTGTCGAGGAGCCGCTGGACGTAGTGGCCATCGAGCGCACGGGTGTGTTTGGCGGTCGTTACCATGTATTGCATGGGGCGCTCTCCCCGGTCGAGGGCATTGGCCCGGAGGATCTGCGGCTCGAGGAATTGCTGGAGCGGGTCGAACAAGAGGCTGTCCAGGAATTGATCCTTGCGACCAACCCTACCATGGAGGGTGAAGCGACGGCGATGTACCTCAAGCGGCGGTTGGAGGGCAAGCCGGTGCGCACAACGCGGCTGGCCCGCGGCCTGCCTTCCGGCGGCGATCTGGAGTACGCCGACACGAACACACTTTCGCAAGCGTTGGAGGGGCGACAGGAGCTCTAGGAGCGCACGCCGGACCGGCGAGAGACCGCTATTCGCCATCGCCTGCCCTTCCGTATCCCCAATCCCTAATCCCCGTGCCTGGGCGATCACAAGGATCGCTCCGACGCGTGGGCATCTCCCGTGGGTCCTCGGTCTCACCGATTCCCCTAGCACCTATCACTTGTCAGCTATCACCTCCCAACCGAATCCCCAATCCCTGGTCCCTACCCTTGACGCCCCCGGTCCGACCCAGTAGAATGTAGTCGAACCCAACGCCGGTCTCGTCCGCCGGGTGGCGGGCAGACCTTGACAAGCGAGCCGAGCGAGCGGCAGCCGGCTACGACCGGATGCCTCGCCGATGCGTGC
>DASWJQ010000008.1:0-19237 GCA_036397095.1 Anaerolineales bacterium | reverse complement strand
CGACGCCAATTACTTGCCAAGCTACCTCTGGACTCGCTCGACACTGGCTATTTCTTCGAGATCTCACTACTGTCCGAACTTTACTTCCTGAATGCAGAGATTTGCGAAGTCCCCATGCCGGCCCGCTATGGCTCAGAGACTTCCAACCTGTCGATTGTCAAGACCCTGATCGAGTTTCCCCCCAAATTGATTGGCCGGCTGGTGCGCAGGCTCGTCCTCAAATACTTCCTTTATGATTTCTCGATGGTGTCCGTGTATCTCCTGGTCGGCATGCCTATGCTCTTGTTTGGACTGGTCTTCGGTTCGGTGAACTGGGTCTACTACAGCCAGCGCGGCATCACCGCGCCCACCGGCACGGTCATGTTGGCCACTTTGCCGGTGATCGTCGGAGTTCAAGTGGTGTTGGCCGCCATCGGAGAAGACCTGCGATCCGCCCCAGCCTGTTGGCTTGAAGCAGTCCAATGAATCACTGCTGCCTTAGGAACGGACGACCCGTATTGATCAGCGTGCGGAAGGCATTGAGCCCTGGCAACCCTTCGGATGGTTTCGCGTGGTCTGTGCGAATAATCCGGTCATGACCCGCTACCTGATCTGCGGTCTCGGCTCGATCGGCCGCCGGCACCTGCGTAACTTGCAGGCGCTCGGCGAATCCGACATTGTGCTCTACCGGACGGGACGGAGCACGCTGCCCAATGATGAGCTGGCTGACTTCCCGACAGCGTCCGATCTGGCCGAGGCGCTCGAAAGCTGGTCGCCGCAGGCGGTGCTGGTCACCAACCCGACGGCTTTGCATATGGAGGTCGCCCTGCCGGCCGCGCGTGCCGGGGCAGCGCTTTTCATTGAAAAGCCGGTAGCTCACAATATGGAGCAGGCCGAGGAGCTGGTCACCCTGGCAGCCGACCGGACCCTGGTCGGCTACCATTTCCGCTTTCACCCAACGCTGCGACTGGCGTACCAGCTGGTGCAGGAAGGCGCCATCGGCCAGCCGGTCAGCGCTTCTGTCTGCTGGGGCGAGTACTTGCCCGGCTGGCATCCGTGGGAGGACCATCGCAGTTCCTATAGCGCACGGGCTGATCTGGGGGGTGGGGTCATCCTCACCCTATCCCACCCGTTCGATTATCTGCGCTGGATCTTGGGGGAAGTGCGCCAGGTGCGAGCCAGCGTGGGGAGGGTGACCGCGCTGGGCCTGGCCGTGGAAGAAGCAGCCGAGATCACACTGCACCACGAGTCAGGCTGCATGTCGCAGATCCACCTGGACTACCTGCGCAATCCCCCCCGCCACGATCTGGAGGTTGTGGGATCGGGGGGAATGCTGAGGTGGGAGGCGGAGTCCGGCTTGCTGCAACAGTGGGGCGCGGATGGTCAGCTGTCTCTGGAGAGACGACCGGATCCCGGATTCGAGCGCAACACGCTGTTCCTGGACGAAATCGAGCATTTCCGCCGGCTCGTCGCTGGCGTTGAAGCTCCTATCTGCAGCTTGGCCGATGGGTTGGCCGCGCTGCAAATCGCACTGGCGGCGCGGCGCTCGGCTGCAGACAGCCAGGTGATCGAGCTGGCAACGAGAGTGGAGGCCCGATCCCAATGACGGCGCACTTGCCTCAGGCGTTTGAATTGAAGGACAAGGTGGTGGTCATCACCGGTGGCGCCGGTTTGCTGGGCGAATCGCATGCCAGGGCATTGGCGCAGGCGGGGGCCCATCCGGTGCTGGCCGATATTGATGGCGACCGCGCAGTTGAACTGGCCCTCGAGTTGACGGAAAGCAACTCCCAGCGTTCGTTGGGGTTGCGGCTCGATGTCGGCGACGAGGCGTCCGTCAAGCGGATGGTCAAGCTGACGGTGGAGAACTTTGGCCGGCTTGATGGCCTTGTTAACAACGCCGCGCTCGACCCCAAATTCGATGCGGACAGCGCTGGACAGCATGGGGTTGGCTTCGAGGATTTCCCACTTGATGCCTGGCAACGCGCCCTGGATGTCAATGTTACCGGCATGTTTCTTTGTGCGCGCGAAGTGGCCCCTGTCATGCTCGAGCAGGGGCAGGGTGTGATCATCAATGTGGCCTCCACCTATGGACTGGTCGCGCCGGATCAGCGGTTGTATGCGCGCGCAAGCCAGCCGCCCGCCTATAAGCCGGTCACCTACAGCGTGGCCAAGGCGGCGGTGTTGGGCCTTACCCGCTATCTGGCCAGCTACTATGCTGGTAGGGGGATCCGGGTGAACACATTGACGCCCGGTGGCGTATTCGCTGAGCACGACGACGAGTTCGTCGCGCGCTATTCGGCTAAGACCATGCTTGGGCGGATGGCCGATCGCCAGGAAATTAGCAACGCGTTGCTCTTCTTGCTCTCGGAGGCAAGTTCGTACATGACCGGCGCCAACCTGGTCATTGACGGAGGCTGGACGGCGTGGTAGACCGCGTGCAAGTCCTGGCGCTTGTCCCGGCGCGCGGCGGTTCGAAGTCAATTCCTGGTAAGAATTTGCGCGACTTCGCCGGGCACCCGCTGCTCGCCTACAGCATTGTCGCTGGCTTGCAAGCCAGTCAGGTCGATCGGGTCGTGGTTTCAACGGACGATGCCGACATCGCCGAAGCGGCAGCCCGTTACGGCGCCGAAATCCCGTTCCTGCGTCCAGCCGCCTTGGCAGCTGACGACAGCTTGGATTGGCCGGTCTTTGAGCACGCCCTGTCCGAATTGGCCAGGATCGACGGCTGGAAACCACAGATTGTGGTTCAATTGCGGCCGACGTCGCCTTTGCGGCCTCCAGGGCTGGTCGATCAGGCAATCGGCCTGCTGACTGCCGATGAGCGAGCCGATTCGGTCCGCGGGGTGGTCCCCAGCGGCCAGAATCCCTACAAAATGTGGCGCATGGCCGACGACGGCCATCTGAAGCCGCTGTTGGACGATGGTCCGCCGGAAGCCTACAATCAGCCAAGACAATCGTTGCCATCCACCTACTGGCAGACCGGCCATATCGATGCCGTTCGGGCCGCGACCATTCTAGATCAGCGGTCAATGACCGGTGACCGCATCCTGGGCCTGGAAATCGATCCGCGCTACACCGTTGACATCGACAACGAGTTGGACTGGGCGCGTGCCGAGGAACTGGCAATGTCGGGGACGCTCAGCTTCCTTGATCCGTCTGGCCAACGTCGGCCGCTGCCAAGCCCGATCGAAGCCATCATCTTCGATTTCGATGGCGTCTTCACCGACAATCGGGTTTGGGTCGATGGCGATGGGGGTGAGACGGTGGCCGCCCACCGCGGGGATGGCTGGGGGGTTGCCAAAATGAAGGCGGCCGGGATCCGGTTGGTGGTCTTGTCCACCGAGACAAATCCGGTGGTGGCGGCGCGTTGTCGCAAGCTGGACCTGCCCGTCGAACAAGGACTTGGTGACAAGACAACCGCGTTGCGGGACTGGCTGGCTCGCCAGGGGGTTCCCGCCGAGTCGGCCATCTACATTGGCAACGACGAGAACGACATCGACTGCTTCCCACTTGTGGGTTGCGCGCTGGTGCCGGTGGATGCGCATCCAATGGCGCGCCGGCGGGCCGACCGAATCTTGAGCCATAAAGGGGGCCGGGGGGCGGTCCGAGAGCTTTGCGACCTGGTGTTGGGACAAGCGCAGAAGGGAAGAGCATGACGCGAGCTATCCAGCTGGGCGATCGCCAGGTCGGCGATGGTCAGCCAGCCTACATCGTCGCCGAGATCGGCATCAATCACAACGGTGATCTTGAACTGGCCAAGCAGTTGATCGATGCGGCCGTCGCCGCCGGCGTGGACGCGGTCAAGTTCCAAAAGAGGACCCCCGAACTGTGTGTGCCGCCCGAACAGCAAGACAAGATGCGCGACACGCCTTGGGGCTACATTACCTACCTGGACTACCGCTACCGGGTAGAGTTTGACGAAACTGGCTATCGTCAAATCGACGAGCACTGCCGCCGGCATGGAATCGACTGGTTTGCCTCCGTCTGGGACGAGCCTTCGGTCGACTTCTTGGAGGCATTTGAACCGACCGCTTATAAGATCCCATCGGCCGCGCTGACCGATCTGAGTTTGCTGCGCCACGCCAGGGCCACCGGTCGCCCCTTGATTGTGTCGTCCGGCATGTCGACAATGGAACAAATCGAGGCCGCCCTGGCTGATATTGGGCAGGAGAACCTGGTGCTGTGTCACGCCACCAGCACCTACCCGTGCGAGCCGGAGGAGCTCAACCTGCGCGTCATTCAAAAGCTGCGAGAGCGCTTTTCGTGCCCGATTGGCTACTCGGGGCATGAGGTCGGCCTCGTGCCGTCGGCGGTGGCTGTCGCCCTCGGCGCCTGTTTGGTCGAGCGCCATATCACGCTTGACCGGGCGATGTGGGGCAGTGACCAGGCGGCCTCCGTTGAGCCGCACGGTTTTCAGACTCTGGTCAAATACATTCGGGTGACCGAAGATGCTCTGGGCGACGGCGCAAAGCGAGTATATGACAGCGAGCTGCCCTCCCTCGAGAAACTTCGCCGCGTTCACACCTGACCCTTCGATCGATGATCCATCGAGTTCTGCAACGAGGCCAGCGCTGGCGGGCCAACCGTCAGTTGGCCGGGCAAGTCCGGCGGGTCGAGACGTACCTGTCCCAGGAGCCAGTCGACTCGGCCGCGGATAAACCCGTGCTTGTCTTCAACGCCTCGACACGCATCCACAGTTTGAGTCTGAATGGCGCCTTCTCTCTGCTGGCGGCTTGGGGGCTGCGTGCCCGCGGCGTGCCGGTCTGGCATCTTGTGTGTCAGCAAGGGATGGAGCAGTGCATTTTGGGGACCGACCAACGTGACCTCGATCGACCCCCTCCCTGTGGATCCTGCCTGGCTTTCAGCCGCCTGTTGTTCCCGCCCGAACGGACGCGCTGGCTGACCCTCGACCAACAGGCGGCGGCCAGCGCAGGGTTCGATCTCGACGGTCGATCACTTGACGAATTGCGGGCTTGGACCTACGAGGGATTCCCGCTGGGCGAACTGTGCTGGCCCGGACTGTGCTGGGCCCTGCGCCGCAACGATCTGCCCGACGACGAACCCGAGCGCCGGCTGTACCGACAATATCTGCGCTCGGCGGCCAGTCTGGTTGAACAGATCGGAGCCATCCTGGACGAACTCCAGCCGCAGGCATTGATCGTGTTCAATGGGATCACCTACCCGGAAGCCGTCGCGCGGGAACTGGCGCGGCGCCGACAGATTCCTGTCGTGACCCATGAAGTAGGGCTACGGCCGTACTCGGCCTTTTTCTCGCACGAAGAGGCGACGTTCCGTCAGATTGATTTGACCGACGGGCACCAGCTCGATCCGGCGCAGCAGGCGCAGTTGGATGCGTATTTGCAATCGCGCCGTGCCGGCCGGTTTAGTATGGCCGGCGTCCGCTTCTGGCCGGTGGTCGAGGGATTGCCGGCCGACCTGGAAGACCGATTGGAGACCTTCGAGCGAGCTGTCACCGTCTTTACCAACGTCATCTTCGACACGAGCCAGGTCCACGCAAACAGCCTGTTTGACGACATGTTTGACTGGCTGGAGGCCTTGGTGCCGGTCGTTCAGTCACACCCAGACACGCTGTTCATCTTCCGGGCCCATCCGGACGAGGACCGCCCGGGCAAGGTCAGCCGCCAGGCTGCCAGCGACTGGTTTGCCGCCTCGGACTTGCACAGCGTAGAAAATGCCGTTCTCATACGTCCCGACCAATACGCCAGTTCTTACGAACTGATTGAGCGGTCAAATCTAGTCCTCATCTACAACTCATCCGTCGGCCTGGAAGCTTCGATCATGGGCGCCCCGGTATTGTCGGCCGGCCGGGCCCGCTTCACGCAGGCCAACACCGTCTTCACGCCCAGCAGCCGAGCAGAATATTCGGCCATGCTCGAGGCGTTGCTAGCCGCGGGCGAACCGGAACCGGCCCACGTTGGGAATGCCAGGCGCTTCCTATACAAAGAGCTGTTTCAAGCTTCGTTGGACTTCTCCCGCTTTCTGCGACCGTATCCCCAAATGCCGGGGATGGTGTTGTTTGAGGAGTTTGACCCTGCAGAATTGCAGCAATCTCTCGAGTTGGGCGCTGTCGCCAAAGGTGTAGTTGCTGGGACTTCCTTCATGCTGCCCGCCCCTTTGAATGACCAGGCTCACCCGTGAGCCAGCAAGCTGCTGGCTTGAGCGTTCACAAGTGGGCCAGGCGTGCTTTTTACCTGTTCCTGATCGCACGCCTTGGGCTTGTCGGACTCACGCTCCGCGATCCGACGGGTGGCGTTCTCGTAGATTCCGAGGACTACATCTTCCTGGCGAACCAGCTATCTCAAGGGTCCTACCAGGACCCGAGTGGAGGCAACCGGGATCTCACGCGCCCTCCCGGATACCCATTGTTCTTGGCCACAACATTCGTTCCGACGGGTGCGACTTGGGTTCCGGTGCTGCTCCAGTTGGCGGCGACCAGTCTGCTGGCCTTCCTTGTATTCCGCGCCTGCGCAGCCCAGGCCTCACCTTCTGCGGGCCTTGTCGCCGGCTGGCTGATCGCCTTGAGTCCAAACCTCATGCTGTGGTCAGCCACCATCATGACGGAAGCCCTGTTCGCATTGTTGATTGCATCGGCGGCTTTGTTGCTTTGGGCCCCCGCTTCCGCTCGGCCGGGTGGGGGCAAGGTCATGGGCGCTGCCATTCTGCTGGCCGGCGCCATTTACCTCAGGCCAGTCGGGATCGTCCTTGCGCCTACCTGGCTCGTGCTCATGATCGCGCTGAAGCCGAGCTCGGCAGCGAATAACGGAGGCAAGCGGGCGGTCGTTGGGTTCGCGGCGATTGTGGCCTTGCTCGTCATTCCGTGGTACTTGCGCAACCTGGCTACCCACGGCCAGTTCAGTTTCTCCAACGTAGGCTACAAAACTATGACAGGTTTCAATCTGGCTGAGGCCATCGCCGACGCCGAGGGATTGAGCCGAAATGACGCCGTTCAACTCCTTCCGGCCGCTGAGGGTCTGGTGCCGCTCACCCTGGAGGTCGCCAGCCGCTACCCGGTTTCTTTTGCCAAGGTGCAAATTCTCGGTGTGCTGCGAACACTCGCCGGGACGGATATTGGAACTTGGGGCATCATCATGGGCTGGGATTCGTGGAAAGGGCTCGGACTGCTGAGTGGCCTCTTTGGCAGGGGCGACATCTTCGGTGATTCCCCTCTGGCCGGGAACCGCGGTGCGCTCGAAACAACGCTGCATCGTGCGATCCTCGGTCTATCTCTCGCTTACAGTCTTGTTCTGCTGGTTGCTGCAGGTGCCGCCAGTTTGCTGGCGCTTCGGAGTCGAGTGGCCCAGCCATTCTTTTGGTTCGTCTTGGTGACGGCTGCGCTGCTGATTGTGGGCCCTGGTGCCGCAGGCCAGGCCCGATTCCGCGTGCCCGCCGAGCCCTTCTTGGCGCTGGCAGCGGCCCTGGCTCTGTGGCCACGGAAAAGTGCCGGTCTGGGTGCCAAGAACGGCGTAGATGCTCCCGGCACCAATAAGGCTGGGATGGATTAGTCCGATGGCGACCAGTCCCTCGATCGTTATTCGGGCTTTCAACGAAGAGAAACACATCGGCAAGCTCCTGGCGGGGATTGCCGAACAGACCCTGGACGACCCGGAAATTATCGTGGTCGACTCCGGGTCGACTGATGCCACGGTCGCCATCGCCTCGCGCTTCGGGGTTCGCGTGGTTCACGTTGAGCCGGAGGAATTCACGTTTGGACGATCACTCAACCTGGGCTGCCAGGCCGCCACCCGCCAGCACATTGTGATTGCCAGTGCCCATGTATTCCCGGTCTACCCGGACTGGCTCGAGCGATTGGTGGCGCCATTTGAAGATCCGGCAGTTGCGCTGAGTTACGGAAAGCAGCGTGGCGGACCTGAAACTAAGTTTAGCGAGCACCAGATCTTTGCCAAACTGTATCCAGATCAGTCACAAGCCCGGCAGCATTCTCCTGTGTGCAACAACGCCAACGCCGCCATCCGTCGCCAGCTGTGGCGCCAGCACCCCTATGATGAAAGTCTTTCGGGCCTGGAGGATCTTGCCTGGGCTCAGTGGGCGCTTGCGCAGGGGCACTACCTGGCCTATGTGGCCGAGGCCGAGGTCATCCACATTCATGAAGAATCGGCGCGGCAGGTCTACAATCGGTACCAGCGTGAGGCGATTGCACTGCGGCGCATCCGGCCTCAGGAGAGTTTCTACCTGGTGGATCTGCCTCGGCTTTACCTTTCCAACGTCGCTAGCGACCTATACCATGCCAAGCGTGAGGGTCGTCTCGGTGAAACCTGGCGCCGGATCTTGTGGTTCCGCTGGATGCAATTCTGGGGGACCTACCGAGGTTTTGTCCATCGTGGTCCCCTGGATCAGCGTCTCAAAGAGACCTTTTATTACCCGCGCGCGATCCGCCGGCCGGCGACCGCTTCCACGCGGAAGATGGAGCCGATTGACTACGGGCATTTGCAAGAGTAAGTGGGCGATACGATGAGCTATCAGTGGGTGGCATTGGTTCCGATGCGGCACACGTCAGAACGGGTACCAGGCAAGAACTACCGCCAACTGGCTGGCAGGCCGCTGTATGCCCACATCCTTGAAGCGCTGAGCCAGGTGCAGGCCATCGAGCGCATCGTGGTTGACACGGACAGCCCTGTCATCCAAGCGGGGTTAGCCGAGGATTTCCCGGAGGTGCTGGTGCTGGACCGGCCGGAGGCACTTCGAGGAGGCGATGTGCCGATGAATGCGGTCATTCGACACGATCTCGAGCAGGTACCCAGCTATTTCTATGTGCAGACGCACAGCACCAACCCCTTGCTTCGGGCCGAGACCATCGAACGCTCCATCCAGCGTTTCAACGAGAACTTGCCGGCAATTGACTCGTTGTTCTCGGTAACCGGTTGGCAGACGAGGCTTTGGACGGTTGACGGCGTTCCGATCAATCACGACCCCGATCAGTTGCTGCGAACCCAGGACATGGAAGTCGTTTATCAGGAGAACTCCTGCCTCTACCTATTTGGGCGAGATACCATGCTCGAGTCTGGGCGGCGCATCGGCCGAAGCCCACTCTTGTTTGAGATCGACAGGATCGAGGCCATTGACATCGATAACGAGGCCGATTTCCAACTGGTGAAAGCCGTCTTAGATAGCTTCCCCAACGGATTCCCAAGGGGTATGTCGTGAGAGCCAACCAAGCCGACGGGGGTTGGTAACCAGTCATATGCTGATCAATGGCCATGGGCGTACGGCGCCGACAGGGATGGGCCGACGACCTACGGCAGTTGCTTGGTTGGAGGGTTTGCTGCTAGCCGCCGTGGCGACAAGCTACCCGATCGCGGCACTGTTGTCTGCCAATATCACCGAGGCCGAGCCGGTCGACGGATTGCGCGCGTGGCTGCTGATCGCCAGTCTGGGCATATTCCTCGTCACGATCACTGGCTCACTCATTGGAGACCCATCGCGAGCCGGAGTGTGGGTCGCTGGAGCTGCACTGCTTTTCTTCAGCTATGGCCATGTATACGAGCAAGTGCGAGGCTGGAGTTTCTTGGGGCTGTTGGTGGGGCGCCATCGCTTCCTGCTTGTTGTGTTTGGAGTGGCCTTTGTCCTGTGGGGCTTGGCACTTCTGCGCGGAGAGGCTTCCCGGCGCCGACTGGCCCAGGTGGTGCTGTTCAGCTTGGTCGCCGCACTGATGCAGCCCGGGGCGCGATTGGTGTCCTACGCCGCGCCAAGGCAGTCAGCCGGGGCCAGTGTTGCCGCTGGCGGCTTGACCGTGGAGCAGGTGCAGGCTCGGCCGGATGTCTACTACATTGTGCTCGATGGCTATGGGCGCTCCGACATCCTGCTTGAACGATTTGGGCTTGACAACAACGACTTCCTAGAAGGATTGAGAGAGCGGGGCTTCTTCGTCGCCGATCTAGCCCACGCCAATTATTCCCAGACCAAACTATCACTGGCGTCCTCCCTCGGGATGACGCATCTGGACCAGTTGGCGGTAGTCCTTGGGCCAGATTCATATGATGTCCGACCGCTAGAGGATCTAGTCTGGCATGGGCCGGTGTTGGAGAGTTTCCGCCAGCTTGGCTATCAGATCGTCTCGTTCGAATCGGGTTACTCTTTGACGCGGAGCGGTACGGCGGATGTCTGGCTGGCACCCGACTATGGCGCCGTCAATGAAAGGGGTGGGCTGCTGCGCGGTCTCGCCCTGAACGGCTTTGAATCGATGCTGACGGAAACCACCCTGTTGCGGGCGCTGTTGGACCTTCGGGTCCGCCAGTTGGTTGAGCTGCAGGCCGGGAGTGCTTCGATCGCCTATCGGCACCATCGTGCCCGCATTCTGTTTACTGTTGAACAGTTGTCGGGGATTGCAAGTTGGTCTGGCCCGCAGTTTGTTTTCGCCCATGTGTTGTCGCCGCATCCACCGTTTGTCTTCAGCGATCGTGGCGAACCGATAGGCGAGGACCGTCGCTTCACGATCTCGGACCTGAATTGTTGTACCGAAGATGAGTATCGCGAAGGTTACCGACAACAGGCATCCTTTCTGTCACGCATTATTCTGGCTGAAATTGACCAGATCCTGGCCGTGAGCTCAACCCCACCGGTCATCATTTTGCAGGGGGACCACGGACCGGGCTCCCTGATGAGCGCAGGCACGGGCGCAGATGTATATCGGGAGCGGATGCCAATCCTGAACGCCTACTTGCTTCCCGGCGGAGAGACGGAGCTGTATCCAGGGATCACGCCGATCAACTCCTTCGGGATTGTGCTCAACCACCTCTTCCAAACCGGATACGAATTAAGCCCGGATCGTGCCTACTTTTCCCCGATTGGTCGGCCATATGATCTGCATCCCGTCGACCCGGTCGTGCTGGCTCCCACGGCAGATTGAGCGCCAAGTGCTTATGATGCGGGTTGAAGGCGGATGGGGTATGATGGCTCGTTGGCTGGCGCCGGGCTTCGAGGTAGCGCGGTGCGGCCGCAGTCTCGCGAGGTATGCGGGTCGAACATTCGGTGACAAGGAGGATCTCCAACAATGATGCTCTCTGCGCCTGTGGAGGCGCTTGCAGTCACGGTTTCAGCTGGAGCAAATCTGGCTCATTTCTTTGCCTATCTAGACCCTGGCTCCGGCAGTTATCTGCTCCAGCTCCTGATCGCTGGCGCCATGGGCGGGTTGTTGATGCTGCGCATCTACTGGTCGAAGGTTAAGGCATTCTTCCTTCGCCTGTTTGGTCGAAGCGTCGAAGAAGAAAGTGAGTGAGGTCGACCGGATCGCGGCTTCCTTCCGCGACCCCAGCGGGTTCCTTTACCGACGCGGCGGTCACCTCTACCGTCAAGTCAACCACAGCTACCGAGACGACTATCGGACCCTGATGGACTCAGGGCTCTATGATGAGCTGGTACAGAAGGGGGCCCTCGTTCCCCATCAAGAAGTCGATGTAGAGCCCGCCAATCCCCAGCTGGCTTACACGGTTCTTCAGCCTGAAACGGTGCCGTTCATCTCCTACCCGTACGAATGGAGCTTCGGTCAGCTCAAAGATGCCGCTTTGCTGACATTGAGACTCCAGCGCAGGGCGTTGGCTCACGAACTGACCCTGAAAGATGCGAGCGCCTACAATATCCAGTTTCCGCATGGCCAACCGATCCTGATTGACAGTCTGTCGTTCGAACGTCGACGCTCAGGGGAACCGTGGGCTGCATACCGGCAGTTCTGCCAGCATTTTTTGGCGCCGTTGGCGCTGGCCAGTCGGCGCGATATTCGCTTGGCTCAACTTCTGCGTGTGCATATAGACGGCATCCCGCTGGATCTGACGTCGCGCTTGCTGCCCCGCCGCACTTACCTGCAGTTTGGATTGTTGGTTCATCTGCACTTGCACGCCGGTGCGCAATCGCGATTAGCTGGCCGCCGGGTTAGCCAGGCCGACAGCCGCCGGCGCATGGACCGGCGTTCACTAGATGGTCTCGTGGCCAGCCTGGAGTCGGCTATCAAGGGATTGAACTGGCAGCCGGTCGGATCTTGGGCGGACTATTACCAAACCCACAACTACGAACCGGATGCCTTCCAAGCCAAGCGAGATCTGGTGAAGTCGCTGGCGAGCAAGGTCAAGGCGGACACCGCGCTCGACCTGGGGGCGAATACGGGTGAGTTCAGCCGGATCGTTGCCGAATTGGGTGTCTACGTAGTGGCGGCAGATGTCGATCCGGGTGCGGTTGAGCTCAACTACGAGCGTGTCCGGGAGCATGGGGAGCGGCAGGTACATCCGCTTTGGGTGGACCTCACCAACCCGGCTCCGTCTCAGGGGTGGGCGCATGGTGAGCGTGATTCATTGGCGGCGCGATCCTCATTCGACCTGGTCATGGCGCTGGCGCTGATCCACCATCTGACGATCTCGAACAACCTGCCGTTCTCGGGACAGGCATCCTACCTGGCGCAGCTAGGCCGTCATCTGGTGATCGAGTTCGTCCCTAAGAGTGACCCCCAGGCGCAGCGTCTGCTCGCAAGTCGGTTGGACATCTTCACCGATTACACGTTGGAAGAATTCGAACGAGCATTCGGTCAGCACTATCGCACGATCGAGAAAGCAGCGGTGCCCGGAACGGACCGGACAATCTACCTGATGGCGGTGCATTCGCATTGAGCGTGCCGCGGATTGACCGCACGGCGCTCGCCCCGCTCCTCGTTGTCACCTACCCTGTTGTCTACCTGCTGGCGGCAAATGTCGGCCAGGTCAGACTGCCGGCGGGAATCCGCCCGCTCCTGCTGAGTTGGGTCTTCACGGGCCTCCTGCTTGCATTCGTTTCGTGGCGCACCGGCAGCCTCACCAAGGCTTCACTATGGGTCAGTGTGCTGGCGATTCTTTTCTTCAGCTATGGCCATTTGTACGAGGCGCTCAGTGCCTGGCCATCGGCGGAGGCACCGATCGGACGGCACCGGATCCTGGTGCCTATCTATGTTCTGATTGTCGCCGCGGCAGTTTGGCTAGTGAATCGCATCCGGGAGCCGGCGCGCTGGTCGTCGGTGCTAGCAACAGTGGCGGCTGTGCTTATCGCAACCAGCGCAGGGACATGGGCGTGGTCTAGTGTGCAGGAGAGTCGGGCCGAAGCCGAGGCGCCGACTCTTGAGGTCGACCCGGTGACCGGTCAGCCGATCGTTCTGGCAGCGGGCTTAGGCCCGGTACCCGACGTCTATTACATTGTTTTGGACGCGTACGGGCGCTCCGATTCGCTAAACAGGCTACTAGGGATCGATAATCGACCGTTTCTCGAAGAACTCGAGGCACGAGGGTTTGCCATCGCCTCCTGTGCGCAGCCGAATTACTCGTTTACCACACTTTCATTGGCCTCCAGCCTCAACATGGCGTATCTGGATGACCTGGGGGACAAATTCACCCCGAACCGCGACGACGTTCGGCCGGTCCGAGCGTTGATCACCCACAGTCTGGTCGAGCAGTTGTTCGAGGGACTCGGGTACGAACTGATCGCATTCGAAACCGGCTTTCCCTTCACCGAACTTCGGTACGCCGACCACTATATCGCACCGCCCGACCCCAGGCTGTTCGACGCCCTAACCCCGTTCGAACTTGTGTTGCTTCGATCGTCGGCCGGATTAGTTTTGTTCGACGCCTATCAGATTCTGTTTCCGAACTCGCCTAGGGACAGCCTAAGTGGGGCGCAGCGGCACTACGATCGGACGCTACTTGCCTTGGCGACACTCGAGGCCGGGGACTTCGGGCCGGGCCCGCAGTTCATCTTCGCCCACATCGTATCCCCTCATGCGCCATTCGTGTTTGGCCCATCAGGGAGAGCAACTGTCCCACCCCTCTACCGCAATGCGAGCGCAGAGTTCCCAACGAAGATGGATTGGTACCGTGTGGCCTACGCCGATCAGGTTGCCTATTTGAATGACAGGGTCCTGAGGATCATCGACAATATCCTGGCAACCTCCGAAAGCGAGCCGGTCATCCTGCTGCAAGGCGATCATGGGCCAGAGCAGGGGGGTAGCAGCGACCGGATGGCAATCCTCAGCGCCTATCGCCTGCCCGGCGGGAATGACGTGATCTATCCTAAGATCTCGCCCGTCAATAGTTTCCGGGTCGTCTTCAACCAAGTGTGGGACTCGGATCTGCCGTTGCTCGAGGATAAAGCCCACTTCTCGACTTACAATAGACCGTTCGACTACTCAATTATCGACAATGGAGATTGTCGGGCGGAGTAAATGGCTGAGCCACGCACGAAGGTGCTGATAAGTGCACCCTACCTAATCCCGAACTTCGAGAAGTTCAGGCCCGTCTTCCATGCAGTAGGGATTGAGCTTACCGTGGCTGACGTTGTCGAGCGGTTGTCTTCCTCTCAGCTATTAAGTTTCGCTGGTCAGGTTGACGCGGTGATTTGCGGTGATGATGAGTTTTCGGCCGAGGTGCTCGAGGCATTCGCGCCGCGTTTGAAGGTAATCAGCAAGTGGGGTACCGGCATCGATTCGATCGATCTCGAATCGGCGCGCCGGCTGGGCGTGGTCGTGCGCAACACACCAGACGCGTTTGTGGAACCGGTCTCGGACAGCGTGATTGGATATGTTCTTTGCTTTGCCCGGGGCCTGCCGGCGATGGATCAATCCATCAAGGCAGGCACATGGCGCAAGACTCCCGGCTGGGCGCTGCACGAACAGACACTTGGGGTGGTGGGAGTCGGCCGTATCGGCCGGCGCGTCGTTGAGAAAGCCGCGTGTTTCGGTATGAAACTGCTCGGCAACGATGTTGTCGAGATTGAACCCGATTTCGTCCGCAAGCATGGCCTCGAAATGACGACCTTACATGATCTGTTGGCCCGCGCCGACTATGTGAGCTTGAACTGCGATTTGAACGCCAGCTCGTACCATTTGGCAGATGAGGCGGCACTGGCGAAAATGAAACAATCGGCCGTGCTTATCAACACAGCCAGGGGGCGCATTGTTGACGAACAAGCTCTGATCGCCGCGTTGAGGGCGAACCGATTGCGTGGAGCGGCGTTGGACGTGTTCGATGAGGAGCCTCTGCCCGCGGATAGTCCGTTACGAGAATTCGATCAAGTGATGCTAGCCCCGCACAACTCCAATGCCTCACCCGCGGCGTGGGCCCGTGTCCATCGGACAACCATAAGGCATCTACTTGAAGAGCTCCATCTCTCGATTCCTGATGAGCTGATTAGTCCTGAAGCAAGAAATGAGCTGGTGCTATGAAACGTACAGCGCTGATTACCGGCGCCGCTGGCGGCATCGGCATGGCGAGTGTTGACGTCTTCGCCGGCGCCGGATGGCAGATCATCGCCGTCGACCGCAAGCCATTCGGTGAGCAGCGCTTTCCGGTGGATGCTCGCCAGGTCGACGTGTCCGATCCCGCGGCAATCCAGGCACTGATGGAGGCGTTGGCGAAGGAACCCGGGCGGCTAGATGCGCTTGTCAACAATGCCGCCATCCAAATCAACAAGCCCCTGGTCGAGACGACAGTCGAGGACTGGGACGAGACCATGGCCGCCAACCTGCGGTCCGTATATGCAACTGCTCGTTTTGCCTACTCACTTCTGAAGAAGGCGGCGGGGGCCGTGGTAAATGTCAGTTCGGTCCATGCCATGGCGACCTCGGTGAATCTGGCCGCCTACGCCGCCAGCAAGGGGGGCATCCTAGCCCTGACCCGCGCCATGTCGCTCGAATTTGGTCCGGATGGAATCCGCGTCAATTCGGTTCTTCCGGGCGCAGTCGATACCGCGATGCTGCGGGCAGGGGTTGGCCGCGGCCACCTGGCAGGTGCAACTGTCGAGGAGAAACTTGAAGAGTTGGGCAAGCGCACGGTCCTAGGCCGAGTTGGAAGGCCAGACGAAATCGCCCGTGCGATCTACTTCCTATGTGATAGCCAGCAATCCTCATTTGTGACGGGTCAGGCGCTCATCGTGGACGGCGGCGCCTCTGCCCGCCTCAGCACAGAATGAACGCCGGCGTCTGAGCGATTGACAGTCTCCCATGCTTGTAGTCCTTCCGGTCACGGCTTTCCTCTTGCTTTGGGCCGCGGCCCTTCATCAATGGCCATCTTCTGACAAGCGGCTAACGTTGTTGCGGGCAACCAGCGCCTGGGCCGTGATTGCTCTCGTCACGACCGAAGGGCTGTCGTTGCTGGGTCTGCTCCATATGCCAGGGCTCGCTATCAGTTGGTTGTTGGTTTCAACCGCCCTGTTGGCCTACGTGGTGTGGATCGCCAGGCCCGATCTCCGACAGTCAGTGCCAACGCTTGGGCAGCTAAGAGCATCGCCGTCGCTTCCATTGTGGGGGACGGCGGCCATCTTTGGGATCACGTTTGTGGTGGGCTTCCTCGCCGCCCCGAACACCTGGGACTCATTGACGACTCATTTGAGCCGGATTGCCCACTGGCTGGCGCAGGGTTCCCTGGCACACTACGCAACCGGTATTGAGCTCCAGAACTTTTACCCGCCATTTCCGGCCGTCTCCATCCTACAGACCTACGCACTGTTGCCCGGCGATCGTCTGGCGTTCGCTTCCCAGTGGTTGGCCATGATCGTGGCGATCGTTGGCAGCACTTATCTAGCCCGCCGATTCGGCGCCGACCGCAAAGGACAATGGCTGGTTGCGGTCTTCATGGCCAGCATGCCGATCGGCATCGCCCAAGCGTCGAGCACAATGACCGATTACGTGACTGCACTGTGGGCGGTTGCGCTTGCCGTCGAAACGCTTGAGTGTTTTCAACGACCTTCCTTGATGGCGATGGCGGCGGTTGCCGTCAATGCTGCCCTGGCAATAAACACCAAACCGACCGCATATCCCATTGTGCTGGTGGCAGGTCTTGCTGCCGGCTACGCCTGTTTGCGACGTGGTGGGCCGAAGCGCCTGCTCCAATTCTCGGCAATCGGTGTGGTCGTGGTTCTGGCCCTCAACCTCGGGTACCTGGGCCGGAACTGGCAGACATACGGCCACCCGCTAGGCGAACGAAGTCGCGTGAACGTGCACGGCAATGTACCATTTGATGTGGGCGTTATCATCTCGAACGTAACTCGGAATGTGGCCCTGCATCTGGGCACGCCTTCTCCCCACATCAATAAGGCGATCTTCCTTGGCGTCAAAGGAATCCACGATTTGCTTGGACTCAATCAGGCGGATCCGCGCACGAGCGTTCACGGCTTCAAAGTCGACACACCGAGCCGGCACGAAACCAAGGTGGGAAATCTCCTACATACTATTGCACTCGGTGCGGCGATTGTTGGCTTGGCGATTTCCAAACGTCAGCCCCCTTCTGGTTGGCTGACATACACCGGCGCGCTGGTGTTGGCCTTTGTGATCTTCAGCAGCTTGTTCCAGTTCAGCACCTTTGGTGCACGCTATCAGCTCCCCTACTTCCTGCTGGCGGCTCCCATCGTTGGGTTATCCGGGAGCATGTTGAGCTCCCGCTTGGCGCTAGTGATTCTGCCGGCCGTTTTGCTGGTTGGAAGCTTGCCGTGGCTGTTCTCGTTGGAGTCTCGCCCCCTCATCGCTTGGCCCGGAGATGCAGCCAGTCTGCTGGCTTCAAAGCGGGAGCAATCCTATTATGCCTATTCGCCCGGGTTGGAGCGAACCTATAAAGGGATTATCGGACGGATAGAGGGGGCAAGTTGCAGGGAGATCGGCCTCCTGCTGCACGGGAACTCTGCGGAATACCCTCTTTGGGTGCTGATGGACTTCCCCGCCGAATCCGTTCATTTTGGGTGGATTGTCGCTGGCAACCCGTCGGCAAGGTACTTCGCTGACGACTATGATCCATGTGCTGTAATCTGTGCCGACTGTCCAGATACAGTCACCATCCGGGGGCTGCCACGAGTTGAGAGCCGAGCCAACTACCAACTTTATCTCGATGAGTGAGCCCGGATGAAGTCTGGACCGGAATCCACGGCAGCGGGACACTTAGCCGAGAGGCGCAAAGGACGGGCGCGCACCGGGATTTGGATTCTGCTTGGCCTGGGACTGGTTGCGGCGTTGGGAATAGCATTCCATACACGCTTTGGGCCAGGCGCCAGCGGAGACTCAACTTCGTACCTCATGGGCGCCGAGAATTTGGCGGCGGGCAACGGCTACATGCGGTACTCGGGCGGCTTCGAGCGCAAACCCATTACCGGCTTTCCGCCAGTCTATTCACTAGTGTTGGCCGCTCCCATTGCTCTGCGCGCCGATCCATACCAAGCTGCCAGATGGCTGAACGTCCTACTCTTTCTCGCCAACATTGTCTTGGTCGGGCTCTGGATCAGGGAACTGGGGCACGGTTGGGGTTTGGGGATCATCGGCGCCCTGCTTGTTGGCCTGTACCCGGAACAGGTCCACTGGCACAGCTGGGTCATGTCCGAACCCCTATTCACCTTTCTCTCCTTGCTCAGCCTTTGGTTCCTGGCGAAGACGATGAGAGATGGCCCGCACAGGTGGCGCTGGTTGATCGCGGCTGTCGTGCTTGTGTGGCTGGTTGCCTTGACGAGGCTGGTGGGGCTGGCGCTGATCTTGTCCGGCTCGATTTGGCTCTTGCTCGGGAACGGGTCAGCGACAAGACGCCTTGCCCGATCCGTCCTATTCGGTGGGCTGTCGGCGATCCCTGTATTCACCTGGATGATGGCGTCTGGCGGAGATGGAGTGGGGATTGCCAATCGGGCCCTTTCATTTCACGGAGTCGATCGGGAGCTGGTCCGCCTGTATTTGGCAGAGCTCAGCAGCTGGTTTGTCCCCCATGAATTGCCACTCCCCACGCTTGTCCGAGCGGGGATTGCCGTGCTGATCGCCGTCGGTGTGCTTGTTTGGTACACAAGTCGTGCGAGACGCCACTTGCTCACTGCGATGCCTCGTGCGTCGGAGAACCAGCCGCTGGGCCATCGACTCCTGCTTCTGTATCTGGCTTCGTATGGGCTCGTTCTGGTAGTGAATTCTGTGCTCCTCGATGCCAGCACCAGCCCGACTGCCGTGCCTCGCTATCTGGCGCCAGCCTTCGTCGTCGGTGTGATTGTCTGGGTGTCGATGGCCGCCAACGTGGTGACCAGCGCTGGAGGGAGCCGGTGGTTGGCACCGGCAGCCCTTGCTTACGTGGCCGGATTGCTCCTCGCGTTTGGCGCACAAACGGCGAACCTGGTTGCGAATCCGCTGCAGGCCATCGGCTACGTTGGCTATCGGTATACTTGGCCCGAAGTCACGGAGAGGCTGGCCGCGATCGATGGCGATCAACCAATTGTGTCAAACAACCCTGAGTTGGTTTATGTTCTAGCTGAAAGGCCC
>DASWJQ010000007.1:0-8332 GCA_036397095.1 Anaerolineales bacterium | reverse complement strand
CGCTTGAACTGATCGAAGAAGTTTGGGGGGAACTGAAAGGCCGGGATTTGCTCGGATCGTTCCGAGGCAACGAAGAACCTGTTCAGCCCGTCCGCATAGGCGAATTGATAGTCGTGTTCCAGCAGAAGCGGTTCCCATTCTTCGTGTGTCGGCTTCTGGCTGTTAGGGCTCATGGCTTCGATGACCAGAATCCAGGGCCTGTGGCGTGTCCAATCGTTTCCTCGGAGGACCATGCCCTCGGATCCTTCGACATCGATGTTCATGAAGTGGACTGTCCTGTCCACGACATGTGCATCCCACACATTGTCGAGGGTCAAGACCGTGCTTTGCTCTACCCGGACCGGGTATCCCTCCGCCTCGTGCCGCGCGGCAATGTCCTTATTCAGGGTTGAAAGGCCGGTGTCCTCGACGATATGAAGGTACATTTGCCCTGCGCCATCGGCGAGTGCAATGTTCAGGTTCACATCCCCGAGTCGCGTCTCCTGAAGCAGGCGATGGTACTTCGGGTGCGGCTCGATGTTGATCCCCCGCCAACCGCGGTCATAGAACGCTCGAGTCACAGAATCGACGTCAGGCGACCAGGCTCCGACATCAATGTAGAAGCCCTGCTCGACATGCTTGAGCGCCCGCCATAGCATCACATCTTCGAAGTTCTGCGCGTAGGAAATGAAGATTTCATTCATTTCGGAATCCAACTAGTGACGGTCAGAACAATCGCCGTCGTAAGGGGTTCTGACCAATGAGGCGCTGGTCTCATTCCAAACGAGTCTCGCGGACCTGGGCCATGTCGTGTGCGACCATACGGGACACCAGTGCGTCGAATGCAAATTCAGGCTGCCATCCGAGATCGGCCTGCGCTTTGGAAGCGTCCCCGCTGAGCTCGTTGATCTCGGCGGGTCGGAAGAACTGATCGTCAACCACCACATACTCCTTCCAATCGAGATCGGCAAACTCAAATGCTCGCTTTACAAACTCCTGAACGCTGTGGGTCTCCCCGGTAGCCAGGACATAATCGTCCGGCTGATCCTGCTTAATCATCCGCCACATGCCCTCAACGTACTCAGGAGCGTAGCCCCAGTCTCGCCTGGCGTCCAGATTGCCGAGCCGGAGCTTATCTGCCAACCCGGCCTTGATTTCAGCCACGGCGCTGGTGATCTTGCGGGTAACGAATTCATGCCCGCGCCGCTCGGACTCATGGTTGAAGGCGATCCCCGAGCACGCGAACAGGCCATAGGCCTCCCGGTAGTTGCGGGTGAGATGAAACCCGGCCACCTTGGAGATGCCGTACAGCGAGCGCGGATTGAATGGAGTCTTCTCATTTTGGGGGGAGTATGGTGCGTTGCCAAACATCTCGCTGGAGGCGGCGAAGTACACTCGGCAATCGGGCGCCCGCTCCTTGATGGCCGATAGAACGTAGTGCGTACCGTTGATGTTGGTATTCAATGTTGAGAATTCGTCGACGAAAGAATAGCTTACAAAGCTCTGGGCGGCGAGATGGTAGCACTCGTCCGGCGACACATCTTCCACCACTCGGATGATGCTCGCGTAACTTTCCAGCGAGGCCGAGTGCAGATGAATCTCATCCAGGATGTGCTGGAGGCGGCTGAGCCGGTGGACCGGGTCCTCAAGAGAAACCCGCCGAACAATCCCGTGAACTTCATAGCCCTTTTCAAGCAGCAGCTCTGCCAGGTATGAACCGTCCTGCCCTGTTATTCCGCTGATGAGCGCTCTTTTCATGCGGCCAGGTCTCCCTGTCCGGAGTGACCAATTGATTTGAAGCAGGAAGTGTTGTCAGGAGGGAGCGGCATCATTGAGCTATCGATTGAAACTGGTTATAGGAGTCCACGGCGAACTCTGGAGTCGAGTCGGCCTCTATCCTGCCGCCATTAATCCAGATTGCCCTTGTGCAGAGCTCCTTAATCGTGCCAAGGGAGTGCGATACGAACAAGATCGTTGTCCCCTCGTCCCGGAAGCGGCTCATGCGCTGCGTGCATTTCACCTGGAAGTCTTTGTCTCCAACTGACAGGATCTCGTCGATGATCAAGATATCCGGGTTGACATCCGTGGCGACGGCAAACCCGAGCCGCATCTTCATACCGGAGGAGTAGGTTCGCAATGGGCTGTGGATGAAGTCACCGAGCTCTGCAAACGCAACAATGCGGTCGAACTTCTCATCCATCTCAGCTTCTGAAAAGCCGAGAATGGCACCATTCAGATAGACGTTCTCTCGGCCCGTTAGCTCGGGATGGAAGCCCGCACCCAGCTCGATGAGAGGGGCTACCTTGCCCCGTACCCATGCGCGGCCCCGGGTCGGCCGGAGGATGCGCGAGATCACTTTGAGCAACGTGCTCTTTCCGGCGCCGTTTCGGCCGATAATCCCCAACACCTCTCCTCGCTGAATCTCCAGATCGATATCCTGGAGAGCAAGGAATTCGCGATATCCGATCGATTTCCCCCTGAGCAGTCGAATGCCGCGCTCCTTCAGTGTGCTGACCGTCTCGGTGGGAACCCTGAACCGTACTGAAATACTTTTGAGCGCGATTACTAGATCGTCGTCTTGGCCGTCATGTATTGGACCGTTGTTGCTCATACTTGATACGCAAACTGATCCGAGAGCCGGGTGAAAAGCGACCATCCGGCCGCTGTTACAAGAAGGGCGATAATTGTGGCGGTCAGCGTGCTTTCCAGATTTGGCCACTGCCCGGCAATGAGGGCGTCTCTGAACGCAGTGATAAAGGAGTGCATCGGGTTAAGGGCTTGAACGCGCCGAAGGAACTCCGGCAGAATTGCAATTGGGTAGATGATCGGCGTCAGGAAGTAGTAGGCGTTCAGCAGAACATCATAGATATCAAGCATATCGGCGAAAAACACAGCCAGCGCCGCCGTCACCAATCCAATCCCGAAGGCGAACAGCGTGGTTTGGATTACAGGAATGACAAGGTACGCCCAGCTCACCTGCGGGGCGACTCCGGTAATCAGGGCGAGGACCAGCAGCGGAAAGGCTGCGAATAGAAAGTGAATTACGGCGCTGCCCAAGGAGGCGGCCACAAATACGCTGTTGGGGATGTAGATCTTCTTGCTCAGCCCGCTGTTGCCCAAGACACTTCGCATTGCCTGGGAGGTGCCCTCGGCAAACAGCCGCCAAAGCAGAATCCCGGACAGCAGGAAGATTGGGTAGTTCTCAACCTCGAAGCGAAACAAGTTGGTAAAGACAACTACAAGCACTGCCATGGTCAGGAGTGGATTAACCATCGCCCAGAAAAAGCCCAGCACCGATCGTTTGTAGCGCACCTTGAGGTCGCGGCCGACCAAGTTGCGCAGCAGGTAGCGGTAGCGGTAGAGCTCCGATAATTCGTGCAGGAATGGGACTCGAGGGGCGGCGGAGTCATAGATCGGTTGATCATCGGCCGGGCCCAAGCCCACATCGAAAGTGGAGCTTTGCAAATCGGGGGTTGTGCCTGTGGAAATCCTTACGCCAAGCCAGGCTCCCGCGCTGGCTAGGAGAGCCCCGGCGGCTGCTCCAACGACTTGCTTCCAACCGAGAATCTCCGCCTGAGCACCTAATCCCAGGTTGTCGGCCAGCAGCGAAACGGCGCTTAGGGCCAATCCGGCCAGGACCAGCAGCCAGCCGGGCAGGCCGTTGAGCAGGATGGCAAGGAACCACTGGCGTCGGGCGTCGGGCATACGCGCTAATCCCGGATTGCTAGTTTTGTTCTCGGGGGAGGGTTGCATGCTGAAAGTGCGTCCCCCTCGGCAGGCACCGATTATAAGGCAACTCCTGGAAAGAGCCAGTCGTGCCAGGACGGCAACCACCACCACGGAAGCCGGTTCGATGTACGATTGGCGCATGTCTGAAACCGGGCCTTGGTCTGAAGATTACAAATGCGTCAACGTCCTCGGCGTCCGCGTCGACGCGGTCAACCTGCGTCAAACCCTGCGCTCGATCGACGATTGGATCATGGCTGGCGACAGGTCCTACGTTTGCCTGGCGCCGGTTCACAACATCCTCGCCTGCCAGCAGGATGCAGAACTGAAGGACATGTTCAACGCCAGCGGGCTGACCGTCCCGGATGGGATGCCCGTCGTTTGGATCGCCTGGATGCATGGCCATCGCCGGGCCGACCGAGTCTATGGGCCCGATTTGCTCCAGGCGGCCTGCAGGCAGTTCGTCGAACGGGGGCATTCGCACTACTTTTTCGGCGCCGAGCCGGGCGTGGCCGAGAAGCTGGCGAATCGCCTGCAGCGGGACCAGCCTGGGCTGAAGGTCGCCGGCTGGCATTCACCGCCGTTCGGGCCACGTTCGGCGCAGGTCAACGCCGACCAGATCGAACGAATCAACGCCGCCGACCCGGACATCGTGTGGGTGGCGCTTGGCTCGCCGGCCCAGGAACGCTGGATGGCAGAAAACCGGCCGGCGCTCAACGCCCGCGTCTTGATCGGCGTCGGCGCCGCCTTCGACTTCTTGACCGGCCGCAAACCGCAGGCGCCGCGCTGGCTCCAGCGTAGCGGGTTCGAGTGGCTCTTTCGGCTGGCGACCGAACCCCGTAGGCTCTGGCGCCGTTACCTGCGCTATCCCCTATTCATCCTGTGGTACGGGCTTCAGGTTTCGGGCTTGCGAAGCTATCCGGCGCCCGCCACCGCAACACCGGCGCGGCGACCGCCAGCCGCGAAGCCGCCGCTGGTACTTCAACCAGAGTCCGTTGACATCCTGGGGGTCCGGGTTGGCGCCTGGGAACCGGAAGACCTGGAAGCCCACATCCTGCAAACGGTGCGGCAGGGCGCGCGTGCCCAGCTCCTCCATGTCAACGCCCACGCGCTCAACCTGGCGTATGAACAGCCCTGGCTGCGGGAATTCTTCAATCAGGCTGAGGTGGTCTTTCCTGATGGCTATGGTGCCGTCCTGGCTGCCCGTCTCCTGGGCGCACCGTTCCGATTTCGGGTGACCTACGCCGACTGGTTCTGGCGGCTGGCCGCCTTCTGCCAGCAGAATGACCTCAGCCTGTATTTTCTTGGCGGACGAGAAGGTGTCGCCGAACAAGCCCGGGATGCGCTGCAGGAGAAGTACCCTGGGCTGCGGGTCGTCGGTTGCCACCACGGATATTTCGACCAGCAGGCCGGCTCGGTGGAAGCGCAGCAGCTGGCGGCCGAGATCAATCAGCTTAAGCCCGACCTTTTGGTGGTCGGGTTTGGCATGCCGCTGCAGGAGGGCTGGCTGGCGGAGAACTGGGAGGGGCTGCATGTGTCGGTGGGACTGACTGGTGGGGCGGTCTTCGATTATGTGTCCGGCCGGCTGCCGCGGCCGCCACAGTTTCTGACCGAGCATGGCCTCGAATGGTTGGGCAGGTTGATCATCGAGCCCCGGCGCCTTTGGCGGCGCTACCTGCTTGGTAACCCGCTATTCCTGCTGCGCATTCTGCGCCAGCGGATCTTTGGCTAGGACGACGCTCGCATTAGACACGCCCCGCCTGCCACCTGATGTGCACCGCAGGAAGCGGTAAACGGCCTCGTAGAAAGTCTTTGGCCAGCGGCGAAGTGTGTGCGTGACCAGCTGGATGCCTACGTAATCGTGCCCAGGCAGCCTGCCGACAAGTCCTGGCACAGCTTCAATCGAGCCCATTGGGCCGGTGGCGAGTTCAACCGGCCAATGACAGGGGTCCTCGGCAATAATGGGCTACCGAGGCGGAAACGCGCAGGCTGATGGGTGAAGAATGCCTTCCAATGGTGAAGCCTGGCGCAGCATGAAATCAAATGACCCGTCCGGGCAGATTCAGTTGGTCTACATCGTAGGTGCCGGCCGGACCGGCTCCACGCTGTTGGGCCGGCTCCTTGGGGAGTACCCTGACTCGGTCTTTCTCGGGGAAACAAGGTATGTATGGGAACGAGGCTTGGTTGAGAGGTGGCCATGCGCCTGTGGCCAGCCGTTGCCGGATTGCACCTTCTGGTCGGAGGTGCTCGCTTCGGGCCTGCTGCCCGACCAGCCGGAGAAGTGGCGCCAGCTGGCAAACATGCGGCACGCCACGGCCCGAATGCGGCACTTGCTGCCCTCCTTCTTACCAGGCTGGCGAGAAAGGCTTGCCCTGGAGGCGACACCGTTGGTTGAGGCACACATCAACCTGTACCGGGCCGCACAGTCGATTGCAGGCCGGCCGGTCATCATCGATAGCTCCAAGGATCCATCGCTCCTGGCGCTTCTGGCCCGTCGGCCGGAGCTGGAGGTCTACGCGCTGCACTTGGTGCGTGATCCCCGAGGCGTTGTCTTCTCCTGGTCGCGCAAGAAGCGCCGCCCGGGTCCAGCCGGGGTCAGCTACATGGACCAATTTGGGCTGGTGCGTAGTTCGGTAGATTGGGTAGGGCTCAATCTAGGCGCCAGCCTGGTTGGCGGCACGCTCGGCCACAGATACAAACGCATCCACTACGAAGCGCTCATCCGTGAGCCGGAAGCCGTCCTCCTCGGTCTGAGGCGATGGCTTGGCCTACCAGATTCCACCGCTGAATCGCCTATCCGGGGGCTGGTGGCCGACCTGTCGCTAGCACACTCGGTGAGAGGTAATCCGAGCGCTGCCGAGCATGGCAAGGTTGCGCTCAAGTTTGATGCGGAGTGGGAGACGGCGATGCCATGGGCCAACCAGCTGGCGACCATTGTGTTGGCCGGATGGCTGGCTGTAATGTATGGTTATCCGATGGCGGGCCGGAACGCACGGCCGGATTATTAGCAACCGATGGCCCGAGACAGATTCCCGGCGGCGCGTGCGCGGGGGCCGTTTCGCACCTGGTGATGGACTACCGATTGAGCGCGGAGTGATGATGGCCGATCGTGAGAGTTCGGCAACACCGACATTCTCGCTGGTGATGGAGGGGTTCACCATCGTCGAAGAGAACGCCGAGGCGCTGGGGACTTGTCTATCCTCGGTAGCGAGCCAATCTCTGAAGCCGGAGCAAGCCACCGAAGTGGTTCTGGTCGAGACCGGCCACGTCCCCCGAGAGACCCTTGATCGTTTGTGCAAACCGTACCCATGGGTTCGAGTTCATTCCTTGCCCTCGGGCACTCGCTATTTCGAGGCAAAGCTCGCCGGGGCGCGGGAAACTCGGGGTGAGGTCGTGGTGTTTTGTGACGCCGACAATGAGTACCTGCCCGGTTGGCTGGAGGCGATGGTAATGCCTTTTGCCAATCCCGAAGTCAACATTGTCACCGGTGAGACCAGCGTCAATCCGACCAACTTGCTTGGAACATTGTTCGCCCTAACCTTCTTCTTTCCACCTTTTGCGGGCGGATCAACTCTTGTAGAGGCCTTGACGTATTTCGGAAACAACGTCGCCTTCCGGCGTCAATTCCTGGAGGACCACCCAATTCCAACGGGCCTGCCATTGCTGCGGGGTAATGATTTCGTTCACTCGGTCAGGCTGCGCCGGGATGGGCACAAGGTCTGGCGTCAACCCGAAGGCCGGGCATTCCACGACCCGCCAGGCAGTTTTCACGAGCTTTGGCTGCGCTATCTTGCTCGCGGCAGCGATCGCCTGGAGATCTGGCGGCTTACCCATGAAGCGGCTGGCAAGGAAATCCAGGGGCAAGGTCTGCTGGCCGCTGCTGCGGCTCTGCTTCGTGTGACGGCCAGCCGGGTGGGTGAGCTGACCAGCCGGTTGGTCGGTGTCGTCCGCCAGAACCGAAGGGCGCTCGCCTACTATCCCGTGGCAATTCCCTTGAGCTTGCTGTTGTTGGGCGCCACCTTCGCCGGGGGTGTCATCTCACGATATCGGCCGGGACGGTTCGTCGCCCGATACCTGGAGCACTATGCTGCTCCTGCAGGACATGGAAACGAGCTAGAGCGGATACCGGACCAGCTACTGGCCGGGGACTGATCTCCGCCCACAAGCTACCGCGAGCCGGTCGCGTTGGCCTGGCCGGCCCGGGCTGTGGCCGGGACACTCGCCAAGGCGAGGGAATGGCGGGTGGGCAGTGGCGATAGATGCTTGATCAGTCGCGACCCACATGGAATGACAGGCCCAACGGGGTCCAAACAACCCAAGGACCCCATTGCGTCTTCGATCCCTTTCCGCGGTGGGCAGCAGAACGATTGCCCGACTAGCTCCATGCAAGGCCAAACGCGTCAGATTGCCCGCCCGCTGAGTGCTGCGGTTCCGTCCGACTGGCTCTGGGAATCAGGTAGGTTGGTTTGATGAGAACCCTTCGATGCCTCAAGCTGGCGTACTGACAATTGTCCCTCCCCCATTCGCTATTAGGTCGAGCTTTGGCAGGCGGCAGACTTTGCTCCAACTAAATGCAGTGGTCGGTTCGAGCAAGAATCGTCAGGTCTCAGTTGCGGAGAGTACCAAC
>DASWJQ010000006.1:0-29072 GCA_036397095.1 Anaerolineales bacterium | reverse complement strand
AATGAGATCTTCGATCAAGCGCTCCAGCCGTTCGGATGCCCGCTGCACCACCGCGAGCGCATTTTCTTGGTCGTCGGACACCGGTCCCAACTGCCCCTCGGCCACCAGTTCGACGTAGCCCTTTATGTGGGCCAACGGCGTTCGCAGTTCGTGGGACACGTTCGAAATCAGGTTAGCTTTGATCTGGTTGAGTTCCGTCAGGCGTTCCAGCGCCCGCCGCAATTCGGCGGTGCGCTCGGCCACCCGCCGTTCGAGGGTGCGGTTGGCCTCCTGCAGCGCGGCATGCAGCTCGATAATCTGGCGGGTGATGGCCCGGTCGAGCGTCTCACGGTCGACGAAACCGAGTTTGACCAGGGTCTGGCCCAACAGCTGGCGCTGGCCCAATTCGGCCAATTCGGTTTGACGTTTGAGCGCCTTCTCGAGTTGGTCGGGCGAAAGCAGACCCTGTTCGAGCAGGTACTCGCCCAAGCGCGGCACCATCGCTTCGGGAGGGCCCGGCATGGGCGAGGTCTCGGGTAGGCCATCCAGATAGGCGCGTTCGGTCAACAGCGCCACCAGGGCCAAATCCACGCCGCAGTGCGGGCAGGTGCGGGCATCGTTGGGCAGCGGGTGTGAGCACTGGGGACAGCTAGGCTGGCTCAGCACTGGGTCCCCCTTCATACGGATTGATGTCGAAATCCACGACTTCCTTCCGTTTCCGGGCGTATCATAGCCGTCGGGACGTAGGAGGGCAAGAGAGCGGGGGGCTGCAAGCCCGCTGTAAGGTAGCCGCCAAAGGGAATCGGGCATAATAGGCGCACAGGTGATAACGCAATGACACTACGCGTACTGCTAATCGACGACGACCCAGATGTAGCCGTCACCTTGCGCACGCTGTTGCGCGGGCAGGATTTCGATATCCAGTCCGTTTTCAGCAGCAGTGAGGGCATCGACGAGTGCCGCCAGGGCAAGCCGGATGTGGTTATCCTGGACCTGCTCATGCCCGAGCTGGATGGCTGGCAGGTGTGCGAGCAGATTCGGTCGTTCTCGGAAGTGCCCATCCTGATCCTGTCGGCCCTGGGCTCCCCGGGCAGCGTGGCCCGGGCGCTCGATGCCGGGGCCGACGACTACTTGATCAAGCCAGTCCACGCCAGTTTGCTGGCTTCGCGCTTGCGGACGCTGGTACGCCGCCGGGCCGTGGTCGCGGCCGAAGCGGCCTAGCTCGCCCTTCCTCATAATGAAGTCCGGCACCCCGGCGCTCGCAGGCCGGGGTGTTGTCGTTTGGCAGCGCGGTTAGAGGAACATGAATTCCTGGTCGACGATGGTGATCTGGGGAAACCGCTTCTCGAGCCAAGCTGGGATGCGCGCCAGCAACCGTTGCACGTGCGCCGAATCGTTGCTGACCACGACACAGGCAACCAGGGCGCTGGTGTGGCTGTCGTGGAAATCAACCTCGGCCGCCGACACGTTGTACTGCTTGTGGACGCCGGCCAGCAGCGGTTTCAGGCTGCCGCGCTTCTCTTTCAAAGAACGGCAGCCGGGCAGGTAAAGCTCAAGCGTTAATGCGGCGACGTGCAGAGGCACTCCGGGAGGTGAGGTTCCGCACCGAGTGAGCTCAGCGTCAGCCGTCAGCAAGGGCGTATTCGGTCAAGATCTAACTTGCTGAGCGCTGAAAGCTGAAAAACTGTATGCTGGATGCCAATCAACCTTGTATAATCGAACCATGCGACGCTCCCTGCTTTGGTTGCTGCCGATCCTGTTCCTGCTCTTTTTGGTCCTCACTGGCTACTACCTGGTCACAACGGTCCAACAGGCGACCTCGCCGGTGACCGACCTATCGCGCCAGATTGGGACGCAGGTGGCCGGCTTGCTCCAGCCAACACCGACGATCCTGCCCGACCCGGTCACGATTGTACGCGAGGTACGCTCACTCGCCCGGCTGGAGACAATCCAGTACACGATCGAGAAAGTCATCACGGCCGAGACCGGGCAGGGGCCGTTTGGGTTCCTGTTTGGGGACCGATTGTTGCTGGTGGCCCACGGCACGGTGATTGCTGGCGTAGATTTGGCGCAGCTCGGACCGGACGACGTGTGGGTGGACGAAGGTGGACGCGTCTATATGCGCTTGCCGGCTGCCGAAATCTTGGTCTCCAGCCTGGACAACGAGGCCACCCATGTCTACGATCGAGACACCGGGCTGTTTACCCGCGGCAGCATTGACCTCGAGTCATCCGCCCGTCTGGCTGCCGAACTTGAGATTCGGCAGGCAGCTCTCAACGATGGTATTTTGGAGCAGGCGCAGGTCAACGCCGAGGCCTTCCTCTATCGTTTTTTGCGCTCGCTGGAATACCGCGACGTGATCTTCGCCGAGCCCGACCAGCAGCCTGAACCGACGGCGACGGTCACGCCGCTGCCATTATCCACCGCCACCCCCTAAGCACTACCCGGCAACGGATGTCCCGCGGCCGACGGGTTCCCCCGGTCGGGCCTGCAGATGGCGGGCCAACGCGGCCGCCCGTCGCTGCTCGTCGACTGACAAATCCCCGGCTACAAGTTTGATATCCAGTGCCGCCTCGAAGCCAGACTTGAGTGCCTCGGCCGCTGTATGCCAGGGCACCGCGCTGCCGAGCGCCTGCTCGAGCGTGGCCGCTCGCTGGCGCACGCGTGCCGCCGCCCGTTCCGCCTCAGCCGGTTCGGCGAAACGCAGCGCCCGGCAAATCCGTCCCAGGTCGCCGGCGAGCGGCAGGGTTCCGTGCTGCAAGACGCCTGCCTGGCGCCGCACCTGGGCGCTGCCGATCAATTTGCGGCCGCTGACCTTGATTTCGTAGGCGCTGGGCACTTCGAAGCACACTGGATTGTGGTTCAGCCCGGCTGGCTTGTCAGCGTTCGGCTCGATCTCCGCCGCAACGCCCAACAGTTTGAGCGCGGCCACCAGGCCCCGGCTCAGGCGGCGATAGCTGGCGAGAACGCCGCCATTCATCAAAGGGTGCCCGCCAGGGGCGGCGGCGGCGTAGGTCAGCTCGTCGGTGTGCAAGATCGCCCGGCCGCCGGTCGGCCGGCGCACCCAGTTCCAACCGGCGCTGGTCAACGCAGCCAGGTCGATATCCTCGACCGGCTGGGCGTGGCCGAGCGACAGGCAGGGTGGATCCCAGGCATAGACGCGAAGCGTAGGCGGCGCCTTGCCGTGGCCCACGGCTTCCAGAAGCGCCAGATCGACGGCCATGTTGCTGGCTCCGCTGGCCGTCCCCGTATTCAGCCAACGCCAAGTCTCTCCCATCGTCCGCATTATACGAGCCAGCTGGACAGGGGCGCATGGTAGACTGGCCGGCGCGCCCGGCGTTCGACAAGCTGGGGAACCTGACAGTAAGAATCGCCGACGGACGGCACACGACGGACGATAGACCATAGACCACAAACCACGGACCCACTTCGGTAATCCAATCGTGAACAGGCAGCGGCACACCTTCGAGCCGTCCATCGTCCGGCGACTATGGTCCATGCCGCTGTTGGCGGGCTTCCTCCTCCTCCTGTTGACGGCCTGCGGCCAGCCAGCCCAAACGAGCACGCCGGATCCCACCTCCACGGCGACCGCGGCGGCCACGGCGACGACGACCCAGGCGGGCCCGGCTGGCTCACCGACGCCGGCGATCGGCGGCACGGTCCGCTTGTGGCTGGACTGGAACCCGGCCGAGTTGGAAGCACTCGAGTCCGTCATCAACAGCTACCGGCAAATCCATCCCGGCACCAAGTTCGAGTTGATCTACCTGCCTTCCGACCGCCTACGTCCCGCCTTCGAGACGGCGGCGGCTAATGGCGAGGGTCCCAGCCTGCTGGTTGGCCCGTCGAGCTGGGGGCTGGTCATGCACGAGGCGGGCCTGTTGCGCGATGTCGGCCCCCTGGTCCTGCCTGAACTGGCCGATGCCGTTCACCGGCTGGCCTGGCAGCAGGTGGCGCTCGGCGATTTGGTGGCCGGGTTGCCCTTTGAACTGCGTGGCACGGTGCTCTACCGCAACACGCTCATCGCCGCTCAGCCGGCCGACACGGTTGAAGCGCTGCTCAACGAAGCGGCCGAGGCGCGCCTGACCGGCCTGGCCGGTGCGGTTCTTGACCTCGGTTTCGATCGGGCGGCGCCTTTTCTCCACACCTGCAAGGGCCAGTTGGTCACAGACGAGCGGGTCGATCCGATTGAGCGCCCGGCCGGTCTGTGCTGGTTGCGACTGCTCGATCGCCTGGGCAGCGCCGGCCGGCCGACGCTCAACACCGATGAGGACCGCCAGGCCTTTGCCGCCGGTGACAGTGTCTGGTTGATTGACAGCACCGAGGCAATGAACGAGCTGGTGACGGCGTTGGGCGAGGGCGCCATTGCCATCGATCGCTGGCCGCTGTACGAAGCCACCGGCGAGGCGCTTAGTGGCTACGTCTGGACCGAGAACTTGTACTTCCCGGCGGCAGCGTCGGATGGGGACTTTGAGGCCGCCTGGTCGTTTGCCGTCTACCTCTTGTCGCCGGAGGTGCAGCGCAGATTAAGTGAGAACCCGGCCGTGCGCCATCTGCCGGTGATCCCGGCGGTCGAGCCGGCCGATGCGCTCTTGCTGCAAGCGGCTCGCGCCTTCGACATGGGCCAGCGACTGCCCGATCCGCGCCCGCTGGAGGACATCGTTCCGCACCTCAGCACGGCCATCAGGCTGGTGGTTAGTCAGGGCGGCGACCCCGAATTGGCGCTCGAACTTGCGTTGGAGGAGATCCGCAAGGCCCGGATCCCGACGGCGACCCCCACCCGCACGCCGGCCCCAACGCTGACCCCAACCACAACGCCGACGGCCCCCCCAACGCCACCGCCCGGCTGATAACCACGAACTCCCTAAGGGCACGAAGAAACTAATCGGATCACAAAGCCATGGGACGAGTCGTGAGCCGTTCCGTGTCACTAGTCAGCTGAGAGCGGAAAGCTGATTGCTGAGTGCCCCCCTTTGTGTTCCCTCATCGACCCTTGGTGCGCTTCGTGCCTTCGTGGTTCATGACCCAGATGTATAATCGCCGCGGTTGTTCCCCAGCAGCCGGCGGGCGGTAGACCATGCACCTGGTGCTAACCCATGAGCAGGCCGATTTCGATGCTGTTGCTGCCTGCCTGGCCGTCCATCTGCTGGACGAGAGCGCCACACCGGTTCTGCCGCGCCGGCTCAACCGCAATGTGCGCGCCTATCTGACGCTTTATGGCGAGCGCCTGCCGTTCGTCGCATTCGAAGAACTGGGCAAACGCAAGATCGAACGCATCACGCTGGTCGATACCCAATCGCTGCCGTCCGTCCGCGGTGCTCACAAGAAGCCGCAGGTCCATGTCGTCGACCACCACCCAGCGGGCGAACAACTGTCGACGGATTGGACGACCCACCTGGAGCAGGTGGGGGCCACCACGACGTTGTTGGTCGAAGACCTCCAGCGGGCCGGCGCGGCCCTCGACCAAGTCCAGGCCACCTTGCTTCTGTTGGGTCTCTACGAGGATACGGGCTCGCTGACGTATGGCGGGACCACGACCCGGGACCTGCTGGCAGCGGCCTGGCTGCTCGAGGCGGGCGCCAACCTGTCCCTGGCGGTTGATTTCCTCAACCATCCACTGTCGGCCGAGCAGCGAGCGGTCTATGAGCGGCTGCTTGAAGCCGCCGAGAGCCACAGTATCCAGGGATTGACCGTTGTCATTGCGCTGGCCAAGGCAGATGGCATGGTCGACGAAGTCTCGACACTGGCCCACAAGCTGCGCGATGTCTATGATCCGGCCGGTCTGTTCGTCCTGGTCGGGTTGGACGCCGATGTCCAACTGGTGGCGCGCTCAACCAGCGACTCGATCAACGTCGGCCGCATCGCCGAGCGGTTTGGCGGGGGCGGGCACAGCCGGGCGGCCGCGGCCCTGATCCATGATAAGTCGGCCGAGGCGGTCCGGGATGAACTCTTGGCGCTCTTGCCGGAGGTGGTCGAGCCACCGATGACCGTCGGTGAATTGATGTCCCGTGATCCTCAGCTTCTGTCGCCCGACACCTCGATCGGGCGGGCCGCCGAACGCATGCAGCGGTCCGGACACGAAGGCTATCCTGTGGTCGACGAAAAGAAGGTCGTCGGCCTGTTGACCCGGCGTGCAGTCGACAGGGCGATGGCCCACCGCATGGGCGATCGGCCGGTATCCAGCATCATGGACGCCGGCGAGCTTGTCGTTCATCCAAGCGACTCGGTCGAGCATCTGCAAGAACTGATGATCCGCCACGATTGGGGGCAGGTGCCCGTGGCCGACCCGCAGGGCGGCCAAATCATCGGTATCGTGACTCGCACCGACTTGCTGCGCACACTTGGCAACGGCCGTCGGACGGCGGCCCCGGCCAACCTGGCCGACAAGCTGGCGGCAGCCCTGCCGGCCGCAAGGCTGGCGCTGTTGCGAGAGATCGCGGCCCAGGCCGAAGCACAACAGGTGGCCCTGTATGTGGTCGGCGGCTTTGTGCGCGACTTGCTGCTTGGTACGCCCAGTGTGGACTTCGATCTGGTGACCGAAGGCGATGCCATTCAGTTGGCGCAATCCGTTGCCGAGAAGTTCGGTGGAAATGTGAGCAGTCATCGCCGTTTTGGCACCGCCAAGTGGCAGTTGGATGCAGACTCACCGGCGCTGGCCGGCGTGCATCATGGCGGAGCCAGTCAGGAAGATCTGCCCGCCAGCCTGGATTTCGTCAGCGCCCGCAGCGAGTTCTACCTGCATCCAACAGCGCTGCCGACGATCGAGCGAGGCAGTATCAAACTCGATTTGCACCGGCGCGACTTCACAATCAACACGTTGGCCCTGCGGCTTGACGGGCAGTACTATGGCCGGTTGCTGGATCACTGGGGCGGCGGTCAGGACCTGGCGGCGGGCCGGATCCGGGTGCTGCACTCGCTTAGCTTCGTAGACGACCCTACCCGCATGCTGCGGGCAGTGCGCCTCGAGCAGCGTCTCGAGTTCACGATTGAGGAGCGGACGCTGGAACTGCTGCTGAAAGCCCGCAGCCTGCTCGATCGGGTGAGCGGCGACCGCATTCGCAGCGAGTTCAACCAAATCTTCCGGGAAGCCGAGATCCTCGCCATCATGGACCGGCTGTCCGGGCTGGCGTTGCTTGTCGCCGTCCATCCCGGCCTGACATGGGACGACTGGCTCCGAGACCAGTGGCGGCGTGCGCTGGCATTCACGGCGCCGCCCGTATGGGAAATCGGGGACAAACCACCGGTGCCGTTCCTTCTGTATGCTCTCTGGGTCTACCGGCTGGAGGATAGCTTGGCACCCGAAGTACTCGCGGTGCTCAACCTGCCGGGGACCGAGCGACAGGCCATTCACGAGATGCGGCAGGTGGGTCGACAGCTGGCAGCGCTCAACAAGCAAGCGCAGCCGTCCGAGGTGGTTCGGGTCCTGGAAGGCCGGCGTGAGATGGCGTTGGCGGCCGCTTGGCTGGCGCTCAACGACGACACAACGGCCCAGTCCTACATTGACCGCTTCCTGGGGCAGTGGCGCCATGTCCGGCCCAACGTGGATGGCGACGATCTGCGCCAGCTGGGATTGCCGCCGGGCCCGGCCTACGGCCGGATCCTCGACCGATTGCGGGACGCCTGGCTCAATGGCGAACTCAGCAACCCGGCCGAGGAAGAGCAGATGATGGCGGCGCTGGTTGCAGCGGAAGAATCGCATGGTTGAGCGTGTCGAGGTATTGATTCGCCAAGCGCGTGAAGGTGACCTGTCGGCACTGGAGTGGGAGGGTCGCTATCAGCACTTCCGCCGCCTGTACCGCCGCGCCATGAGCCAGGCCAAGCTGGGCCACCGCATCTTGTTGGTGGCCGAAGTCGATGGCCGCATTGTCGGCCAGATCTTCGCCCAGTTGGCCAGCGGCCGGGCCGATCTGGCCGACGGCGCCTCGTCTGGCTACCTGTATGCCTTCCGCGTCCGGCCCAACTACCGCAACCAAGGGATCGGCACCCGGCTGATTGAAAGCGCGCAGGATGAGCTTCGGCGGCGCGGCTTCCGCCGCGTCGTGATCGCCGTCGCCAAAACCAACATGGGTGCCCGCCGGCTGTATGAGAAACTCGGATACAAGTGCTTTGCTGAGGATCCCGGCGAATGGTCGTACATTGACCATGAGGGCAAGCTGCGCCATGTCTCGGAACCGGCCTACGTGCTGGAGCGAGAACTCTAAGGTGAGTGCGTATTCGGCAAACCGGGTCTGTGGTAGAGTTCGCCGCGTGCCAATCGGTGGCATGTTTCTTGGAACCTTACCTCGGCGAACGTGACCGGAGTCTCGTGGAAATGCGGTTGAATCCTATGTGGGGCGTGCTATTCGTGGCGGCGGGCGTGACCGCCTTGTTGGTTCAACTGGGGATCCTGCCCGGTGAAGTCTATTCCCTGTGGCCGATTGGCGTCATGGTCGTTGGACTGTGGCTGCTGTTTGGCGCACTGTCTGAGAGACGGCCGGGCGGGTTCACGGCGGGTCTGGTGACGGTGGCTGCCGGAGCCTATTGGCTGGCCCAGGAGCTGTCGCTGGTCCGATCGGGACTCTTCTTTCCTATCGTGCTCATCGCTCTGGGAGTGGGTGTCTTGTTGCGGCCCACTCGGCGCGCCGGGGCAGCGTAGAGGCCAGCCCCATGCTGATGCCGGCCGTGCCCGCACGGCGGCTTGTTCTACCCCTGGTCGTCTTGATGGTTGGATTGTCGGCCTGCAGCGGTAGTCTGGCTCAGCCGTCGGCGGCGCAGGTGATTGAGCCGTGGACCGGGGTGATCGAGCAGCCGGCTATCACGCCGACACCAACCCCGACAGAGCCTCCCCAGCCGTCACTATTCCCAGGTCCCGTGGGGGCTGGCACCACTCGGCCAACGCCCACGCCGGATGCAGCACGGTCGGCGCCTGCCTTTCGCACCACCTCCGATGTTCATTACGTTGGCCCCGGCGACACACTCAATGGCATCGCCTATCGTTACGGCGTCGGCGTGCAGCAGTTGATGCAGGCCAATGGCCTGTTCGACCCCAACTTCCTGACGGTTGGGCAGCAATTGTTCGTGCCGGCCTCAGAGCCACTGCCCGCCGGACCCAGTTTGAAGCTGCTGCCCGACTCCGAATTGGTCTATGGTCCATCCGCCTCCTATTTCAACACCCACCAAACCGTCAGTGGCTATGGTGGGGCGCTGGATGGCTACCGCGAAGAGGTGGAGGGGGAATTGCTGAGCGGGGACGAAATTGTCGAGTTGGTGGCGCGACGCTATTCCGTTCATCCCAAGCTGCTGTTGGCCGTGCTCGAATACAGCGCCGGCTGGGTGACACAGCCGCAGGTCTCCCCGGCCCAGCGCCAGTTTCCTGTCGGCCTGCTCGATATGACTCGGGAGGGGATGTTCAGCCAGGTCTCGTGGGCCGCCGATCAACTCAACGCCGGTTTCTACCTGTGGCGCGCAGGCTGGGCCGGCCCATACTTGTTCCCGGATGGCAGGGTGGCTCCACCTGGGACGGGCATCAACGCGGCCACCGCCGGGGTGCAGTACTTGTACGCCCAATTGCATCCGTATGACGCCTGGCAGCAGGTAGTTGGCCCGCAGGGTTTCCTGGCCGTCTATCAGCACTTGTTTGGCGATCCATTCGACTGGGCGGTCGAGCCGCTGGTGCCGGACGCCTTGGTCCAGCCCCCGCTTCAGCTGCCGTTCGAGCGGGGGGCCGTCTGGTCTTTCACCAGCGGACCGCATGGCGCTTGGGGGGGCGGTTCTGCCTGGGCCGCCCTCGACTTCGCCCCGCCCGGTTTTGCGCTGGGCTGTGTATGGTCGGATGCCTGGATTACAGCCGTGGCCGATGGCGAGGTGGTGCGCACCGATCTGGGTGTCGTCATTCAGGACCTGGAAGGCGATGGTTTTGAAGGGTTGGGTTGGTCCATTGTGTATTTGCACGTGGACGGCCGCGAGCGTGTCGAACAAGGGGTTCGGTTGGCAGCCGGCGATCGGATCGGGCACCCATCGTGCGAGGGAGGCGTGTCCAATGGAACCCACCTGCACCTGGCGCGTAAGTACAACGGCGTGTGGATCGAGGCCGATGGCGGCTTGCCTTTCGAGATGGACGGCTGGCAATCGGCGGGCACCGGTGTCGAGTACGATGGCACCTTGATCTCGGGCCAAGGCGTGCTTGAGGCCTGTTCGTGCCGTGACGAGGGAAACCAGATCAGCCGATGACCAGACATGCGGTGCGTTTTGGTTGGTTGCTGGCGGCGGGCGCGCTGCTGCTGGCCGGGCTGGCATGTGCCCGTGGCGATGTCACCGTAACGCAGGCCGTTCCAGATTCCGAGCCGGCCATTACCGAGGTCCCCGTCAGCCCCACCCCGTTGACACCGACGGTCCCGCCGAGCCCAACCGTCGCCATCTCGCCAACGCCGGCCGAGCCCGTGGCGCCGGTTTCACCGACGCCGCCCCCGACGCCGACGCCCAATGGCAGCGACCTGCCTTCAACCGTGCTGTACGAGGTCCAGCCCGGCGATACGCTGCGCTCGCTGGCGATCCGCTTTGGTGTGCTGGCCGAGGAGATCAGTGTCGTTGAGGGCCAGTTGCCGCCGGAAAACGAGTTGTTGGGCATCGGCCAACTTCTGGTCATCCCGCGCCGGCTGGGGCCGACCGGCCCGGCGCAGAAACTGCTGCCTGACAGCGAGTTTGTCTTTTCACCGCACGCGGTTGATTTCGACGCGGCAGCCTTCGCCAACGAACAGGGCGGCTTTTTGGGTGAGTACCAGGAATTCGTCTACGGCGGCTGGCGCAGCGGCGGGGAGGTCATCGAATTGGCCGCCCGCGACAACTCGGTCAACCCCCGGCTGCTGATGGCCGTGCTGGAGTATGAATCCGGCTGGGTGCGCAATCCGACTCGCCCCGAGGGCGACAACTTCAGTTATCCCTTGGGTCATAAGAATCCCCAGGCCGTCGGCCTGTTCCGCCAGCTGACCTGGCTGGCCAACGCCATGGGAGAGGGATATTACGCTTGGCGAATGGGGACGCTGACCGAGCTTTCCTTCAGCGACACGACCGTGGTCCGGCTGGCGCCCGAGATCAACGCCGCAACCGCCGCTATCCAGACCTTCTACGCCCAGCGCCTGACCGGCCGCAGCTGGGCGGAGGCCGTCAGTGAGCAGGGCCTGCTGGCTGACTACCAGACCCTCTTCGGCGATCCCTGGCAGTACCAGCATCCGCTGTTTGAGCCGGGCATCGTGCAACCGGAACTGATCCTCCCCTTCCTGCCCGAGCACACGTGGGCGTTCACCGGTGGACCGCATGGCGCCTGGGAGCGCGAAGCGGCTTGGGCCGCCCTCGATTTCGCCCCACCCTCCATCCAATCCGGCTGCGTCGACTCGGATGAGTGGGTGGTGGCATCGGCGCCGGGTCTGGTGCTGCGAGCCAGCGACGGCGTAGTTGTGCTTGACCTGGACGGCGACGGCCGGGAACAAACCGGCTGGGTGCTGATCTACCTGCATGTATCCGATCGAGGTCGTGTGCAGATTGGGGACTTCGTCGAGCTAGGTGACCTGCTGGGTCATCCATCGTGCGAAGGTGGCATCGCCACCGGAACCCATGTGCACCTGGCCAGAAAGTACAACGGCGAGTGGATTCTGGCGGACGGCCCATTGCCGTTCACGTTGAGCGGGTGGGTAGCACGCGCGGGGGTGGCGCCATATCAGGGCGCGCTGGTCAACGGAGACCAGACCGTGCTAGCCTGCACCTGTGCCTCCAGCCAGACCTACATCAAACGATGATCCCAGGACGATTGCACAGGCTGGGGGCTGGGGTGACGCTCCTGGCCGTTGTAGCCGCCTGCGCACCGGCGGCGCCGACGGTCGTAGTCACGCAGGAACCCGCCCCGATGGTAACGCCCGACCCCCGGGCGACGATGCTCCCGACCCGCACCCTGCTGTCGCCGGGTGAACTGGTGCCCTACACAGCGAACTCGGGGGACACCCTGCCGGCAGTGGCGGCCCATTTCAACACTACGGTAGAAGAGATTCGGGCGGCCAATCCCGATTTGCCCGAATTGGTCACGACCCTGCCCGCCGGCTATCCTCTGACAATCCCGGCCTACTACGTGCCGTTGACCGGCACACCATTCCAAATCCTGCCCGACAGTGAAGTGCCCAATGGACCAAGCGCGGTCGAGTTCGACCTACGGCAGGAGGTCCTGTCCCGTGCCGGCTACCTGGCTTCGGTCAGCGAGTATGCGTTTGGCCGTGAGCGAGTGTCATGGGAGCTGGTCAATACGGTTGCCCTGAACTACTCGATACACCCGCGGCTGCTGCTTACCTTGTTGGAATACGGCTCCAGTGCCCTCACCAATCCGTTTCCCGGGCAGTTAGAGCGCCGCTACCCGCTGGGATTCCCCAACGTGCGCTATCAGGGCGTCTACCGCCAGTTGCTGTGGGCTGCGGAGCGGATCAATGATGGGTTCTACGGCTGGCGAGCGGGCAGCTTGCGGGAATTCGAGACCAGCGACGGCTTCCTGATCCGGCCTGATTCGTGGCAAAACGCCGGCACGGTTGCAATCCAGTACCTTCTGGCCGGCATGATGACCCGGGAGCAGCTCGAGTTGGCGATCGGCCCCGGCGGCTTCCATCAAACCTATGTCGAACTGTGGGGAGATCCGTTCGGATTGGCACAGGCGCACATTCCCGGCAACCTGCAGCAACCCGAGCTGGGGCTGCCCTTCTTGCCCAACCGTGTGTGGGACTTTTCGGGCGGTCCGCATTCCAGTTGGGGCGAAAGCCTGCCGTGGGGCGCGCTTGATTTCGCCCCACCGGCGGTGGAAGGCGGTTGCGCTTCGTCCAACGAGTGGGCGGCGGCGCCGGCCCCAGGTGTGATCACACGCAGCGGCAACGCCCTTGCGGTGCTGGATTTGGACGGGGATGGGGACGAGCGGACCGGTTGGGTCCTGCTGTTCTACCATCTGGCGGAGAACGGTTTGATCGCCGCCGGTACCGAAGTCGAGTTGGGGGACCGTTTAGGGCACCCGTCGTGTGAAGGCGGCCGGTCCACCGGCACGCACTTCCACATTGCTCGGCGCTACAACGGCGAATGGCTGCCGGCCGATGGCCCGGTCCCGTTCATGCTCGACCGCTGGGAGGCACATGCCGGTGACGAGCCCTACGAGGGGCAATTGACGCGCGGCACGAACGTGGTTCCCGCGTGTACTTGCTCCACTCGGGCCAACCGGATCATTTACCAGATCCCGGGCGAATCAGAGACCGGGTTCCTGCCCTAGGGTCGCAGAATCTAGCCCTTCTTCTTTGCGCTCGTGCCCTTCTTGCTCGATTTCTTCCTGGCCGGCTTCTTGCTGCCGGCTGCCGACTTCTTCTTGGCGCCCGGCTTTTTTTTCGGCTTCGGCTTGGAGCTTGCCTTCGACGGCGTGGCTTTCGCCTTTGACCTGGGCTTAGCATGCGCGGCCCCTTCCCCTTCGAAACGATCACCCCGCAGCAAAACCGGGGTCAGGCGTTTGACCCGGTCGCTTTCACTGACTTCGAACAGGGGGAAACCAGCGGCGGCGCGGCCCTTGCGTGGCACATCGCCGATACGCAGCGAACGGTCCGCCTGGCGAGCCAGCACGGCAGTCGCCCGGTCGGCGCTGCCTCCAACGGTGGCGCCGGCCAACTGCACTGCATCTCCCGAGGCCCAGGCCAGCACTCCCTTGCCGTAGCGGCCTTGGCTCGGAAACTGTTGCATGGCGGTTCGCTTGCCGCGGCCGTCTTCGGCCACGATCAGAAGAAAGGCCCCGGGCCGGACCAGGTCCATGCCGACCAGTCGGCCGCCCTTTTCCAGCTTCATGCCATTGACGCCGGCGGCTCCCAGTCCCATCGGCCGCACGTCGTCTTCAGCGAACCGGATGGCCATGCCGGCGTCGCTGACCATCAGAATCTCGTTGCTGCCGCTCGTCAGGTAGACCCAGGCCAATTCGTCGCCAGCCTGGACCTTGATTCCCGTGAATGAGCGGGCCGATGGACCCGGGAACTCGGCCAGCGAACTCTTCTTGACGATGGCCTGGCGCGTGCCGAACAATAGGAATGCCTTGGGTGCCCCTTGGTTGAAAAGCTCCTCGGGAACGGCAACGCCGGTTACGACGTCGGCGCCCGAATCCAATCCGCACAGCGAGCGGACCGGCGTGCCAGCTTCCGGGTCATCCGTTTCGGGAATCGTGTGGACCGCCAATGCGCCAGTTTCACCTTTCTTGTCGAACAGGTAAAGGTTGTCGCGGCCGTTGGCACCCAGCACAAGTTGCGGCGCTGACCGGCCCGAAATGCGGGGCAGGCGGGCGGTAGTGGTCCGTGAGATCTTGCCTTCATTTGTGATCACCACCCAGGCATCTTTGGACGGGGTCAGATCGGAGGCGGTCAAAGGTACACCGAGCTTGGATTGGCGCGGGCTGGCGATGACCGTGCGGCGCCGGTCGCCGAAAGTGGCTTTCAGCTGCTCGAGCTCGGCAACGATCCGACCCCGGATCTTGGCCTCAGAGCCCAACAGCGTCTTCAAATCCTTGATGCGCTTGACGGTCTCCTTGTAGTCGTCCTCAATCCTCTTGCGTTCCAGGCTGGCCAGCCGGCGCAGCGGCATTTCAAGGATGGCCTGCGCCTGGCGCTCGCTCAGCTCGAAGCGTGTCTGCAGCCGCTGGCTGGCGGTTGGCACATCCTTCGACTTGCGAATGGTCTGGATAACATCGTCCAGGTTGCCGAGTGCGGTGCGCAAGCCTTCGAGCACATGGGCCCGCTCTTGGGCCCGGGCCAGTTCGAATTGGCTGCGGCGGCGGACGACGGTAATGCGGTGGTCGAGGTAAACCTGCAGCGCCTGCCTGAGCGGGAGCAGCCGCGGCTGCCCGTCCACCAGTGCCAGCATGATGATGCTGAAGGTGCCCTGCATCGTGGTTCGCTTGTAGAGCTTGGCCAGGATCTTCTCGGGGTCGGCCGACTTGGCCAACTCGATGACGATGCGCATGCCCTGGCGGTCGGACTCATCCCGCAAATCGGTGACCCCGTCGAGCCGCCCTTCGCGCGCCTGCTCGGCGATCTTCTCGATCAAGTTGGACTTGTTGGTCTGGTAGGGGAGTTCGGTGACGATGATCCGGTTGCGGCCGCGCCCCATCGCCTCGACGTGGGCTCGCGCCTGGACCGTGATCTTGCCCCGGCCGGTGGCATAGGCCGTGATTAATCCTTCACCATCCTGCTTGTCGCGCAGGATCACTCCGCCGGTCGGGAAATCGGGGCCATGGATGAATCCCATCAGGTTATCGAGGCTGATCTGGTCACGCTTGGACCAATGTTTCAGCATATGCACCAGCGCCGACACGACTTCGGCCAGGTTGTGAGGCGGCACCGAGGTCGACATACCGACAGCGATGCCGGTAGCGCCATTGATCAGCAAGTTGGGGGCGGCCGCCGGCATGACCGACGGTTCGGTCAGCGAACCGTCGAAGTTGTCTTCAAAGTCAACCGTGTCTTTGTCGATGTCGGCCAGCATCTCACTGGCCAGGGCCGTCATGCGGGCTTCGGTATAGCGCATGGCCGCCGGCGGGTCGCCGTCGATCGAGCCGAAGTTGCCCTGGCCTTCGACCAGCGGGTAACGCACCGAGAAGTCCTGCGCCAGGCGGGCCATAGCCTCATAGACCGCCATGTCGCCGTGCGGGTGGTACTTGCCCAGCACCTCGCCGACAATTCTGGCCGACTTGCGGAACGGCGTGCCCGGCCCTATGCCCATCTGCTGCAGGGCGTATAAGACCCGGCGGTGGACGGGTTTGAGGCCGTCGCGCGCGTCCGGCAGTGCGCGGGAAACGATTACGCTCATGGCGTAATCGAGGTAGGACTGTTCCATCTCCGACCGAATATCGATCGATCGAACGAGACCGACTTCCATACGTTCTCCTCAGTGCAGGGGCTGGTTGAAGCTGGCGGTATGATAAAGTCTGACCGTGGGGCCGTCAAACTTGAGGGGCAACCACCAAGGCTCGAAGTCCACCAAGTTTCCATTCGGGGGCACAAAAAGGGAGGCTGTCAGCTTTCAGTCTTCAGCCATCAGCTAAGACCTGAAAACCGACTGCTGACAGAGCCCCCTTCGTGTTGCCTCTTGACACCTTCGTGCACTTGGCGTCTTGGTGGTTGTTCGAGTTTCAGCTTGCGGGCAGGCCTATCGATGTGCTACAATGACCGCGTACTTCCCGAGGAACGGCCAAGTCTGAGAGGTTGCGGCGAGAAGTGGGTTCCCCCCACTTCTCTTCATATGCCGAGCCGGCCACAACCCAAAAAGGGCAAGAAGGATCGATGAAGAGCGAGTTCAGCCTAGCGATTAACGAGATTACCGAGCGCTTCGGCCTGGAGCGCGACATCGTGATGGAGGCGCTTGAGGCCGCCATGATTTCGGCATTCCGCCGTGCGGTTAACGCCTCCAGCGCCCAGGATGTCTCGGCCACGATCGATCTCGAGACCGGCGAAGTGCAGATACTGGCCGAGAAGGAAGTGGTGCACGGCGTCGAGAACGAGCAGACGGAGGTTGAGGTCGAGCGCGCCCGCGAGTTTGATCCCGAGGCCGGCGAAGGCGACATGGTGATGGTCGAGGCCACCCCCAAGGACTTTGGTCGGGTGGCGGCTCAAACAGCCAAGCAGGTCATCCTACAGCGGTTGCGTGAGGCCGAGCGGGAAGCCCAGTATGCCGAATTCGCCGAGCGTGAAGGCGAGATGGTCCATGGGACGATCCACTCGATTTCACCGCAGGCTGTAACCGTGGGCCTCGGCCGGGCTGAGGCCATCCTACCCCGCAACCAGCAGATTCCGGGCGAACGGTTCCGCGTGCGCGACCGGGTGCGGGTCTATGTGCTTGAGGTCCGCAAGTCGTCGCGTGGTCCGGTGATCATTGTTTCAAGAACTCACCCCAACATGCTTCGGCGATTGCTCGAGATGGAAGTGCCGGAGATCAACCAGGGTTTGGTCGAGATCAAGGGCATCGCCCGCGAAGCCGGCAAGCGGGCCAAGGTGGCCGTGGCCGCCCTGGCCGACGGGGTCGACCCGGTCGGGGCGTGTGTCGGGCTGCGCGGTGTCCGCATCCAGTCGATCGTGCGCGACCTGAACGACGAGAAGATCGACGTCATCGAGTGGAACTCGGACCTGCCAACGTTTATCGCCAAGGCGCTGAGCCCGGCGCGGGTTTCCGGCGTGTTCTTGGATGACGATCCGGCCCGCGGCCGGACGGCAATGGTCGTCGTGCCTGAAGACCAGCTGAGTCTAGCGATCGGCCGGGCCGGCGTCAACGCTCGGCTGGGCGCTCGGCTTACCGGCTGGCGTATCGATATTAAAAGCCTGCCCGAGGCGGCCGGTGACTCACTCCATATGGTGCAAAGCGATGCGGAGTACGGCGAGCTGGCTGAAGCCGAAAGCGAGCGGATGGCCCAGGTCGAGAACATTCTGGGCAAGAAGGCCGAAGGCCGGCCCATTCCGCCGGAGGAATACCAGGTCCTGACAGCGTTCGTCGACACCGTCCAGGGCGAGCGCCAGGCCCGGATGGAAGCTCGTCGGCAGACGGAGCGCCAAGCGCTCGAAGCAGTCCGGTCCGAGATCCCGGAAACGGCCTATGACACAAGCCTGGAGGCAGCCGGGGTCTCGACACGCGTCGTCAACCTTATGACGGAGGCCGGCTACAGCTCGGCGGGCCAGGTCATGGAGCGGCTGGCGCTCAACGAGGACGCCTTGCTCGAAATCTCGGGCATGGGGCCCAAGTCGATTGAAGAGCTGAACCAGGTGCTTGACGGCTTCGAGTTCCCCGAGCCGGCGCCGCCAGTGGAAGAAGTGGTCGAAGCCGAGGGCGAAGAGCTGGTTGAGGCCGAGGCGGCTGTCGAGGTCGAGGCCGACGCGGCCGAAGCCGAGGCCGGAGCCGAGGCGATGCCCGCCGAGGCAGTGGTCGCGGCTGAGACGGACGAAGTTGAGGGGGAGCCCGAAACGATCGAAAAGGCGTTCGACGCCATTGCCGAGGAGATCGAGAGCGAGATCGACATCGAAGCGATCACGGACTTCGACGAGGAAGAGGAAGAGGGCGACGGCGACCAGGACGAGCTCGAGAAGAAGAAGCAGAAGCAGCGCAAGCGGGTGGTCGAGTATGATCCTGAGCTGGACGAAATGATCGTCCGCCGGCGGCGCAAGCCGGGTCGGGCCGAAGGTGAGTGGGACAAGTACGGCGGCGACTTTTAAGCGGTCTCAGCGCCGTCCATCTGGTGCAGCTGGTGGCTAAGGGTGGGGCCCGGCGCCGCCACGTTCCTGTCCGAACGTGTGTCGGTTGTCGCCAGACAGCCGGCAAGCGGGCGCTGCTGCGGCTGGTGCGAACGGATCATGGGGTCGAGTTTGATCCCAGTGGAAAACAGGCCGGCCGTGGTGCCTACGTTCACGACGATCCGTTGTGCTGGCAAGCTGCCTTGAAGGGTCCATTGGCTCGAGCGCTGCGAACTTCGTTGACCGATGAGGAGCGGAACCATTTGATGGAGGCCTTGGCGGCCCAGCGTGCCAACTCAACCGATGGTTGATCGGCGCTGGATCGCTTTGCACAGGCTCCGCCGGACGGCCGCGCCGAGCATGAAACGACATATTTGATCTGACCGCCCGCCTGCCCATGGCGGCCGGCCGGAGCCAACCGGAGGTGCGCCATGAGCGAAAACGGTCACAAGGTCATCGAAATCCCCGAGACGATCACCGTCCGCGACCTAGCCGAGCGGATCGAGATCAGTCCCATCGATATCATCAAACAACTGATGGCCAACGGCGTCATGGCCAACATCAACCAGCTGATCGACTATGACACGGCTGCGATCGTTATGGAAGAGCTGGGGTTCGAAGCGCGCCCGGCGCTAGCGCCGGAAGACGAAGGCGTCCAGAAGAAGGGCGAAATTCCGCGCTGGCGACAGCTGCTGGAACAGGAGGAGACCGACAAGCTGGTCCCTCGAGCGCCGGTTGTCACGATCCTCGGACATGTCGACCACGGCAAGACCTCCTTGCTGGATGCCATTCGCCAGGCGAATGTGGCCAGCGGCGAGGCCGGCGGGATCACCCAACACATCGGCGCCTACCAAATTGAGCACAACGGCAGGAGGATTACGTTCCTCGATACCCCAGGGCACGAAGCATTCACTGCCATGCGAGCCCGCGGCGCCCAGGGCGCCGACATTGCCGTCCTGGTAGTGGCAGCCGACGATGGCGTGATGCCCCAGACAAAGGAAGCGATTGCCCACGGCCGCGCCGCCCAGGTGCCAATGCTGGTGGCGCTCAACAAGGTCGATCTGGATTCGGCCAATCCCGACTTCGCCAAGCAGCAATTGGCTGATGAGGGCTTGATCCCGGACGACTGGGAGGGCGACACGATGGTCGTGCCAGTGTCGGCCAAGAAGAAGACGGGCATCGAAGATCTGATGGAGGCGATCCTGCTGGTCGCTGACTCGCTGGAAATCGTGGCCAATCCCGAAGGGCAAGTATTCGGCACGGTGATCGAGGCCGAGGTCGATCCCAGTCGGGGTGTTGTGGCCACTCTGCTGGTGCAGAACGGGACCTTGCGGGCTAGCGATCCGATCCTGGTCGGCACCGAGTACGGCCGCGTGCGGGCGATGTTCGATTACACCGGCGAGCCCATCGAAGAAGCCGGCCCGTCGATGCCGGTGGCGGTGCTTGGCCTGTCCGACGTGCCACGAGCTGGTGAGTTGTTTCAGGTGACCGAGTCCGAGCGCGAGGCGCGTGACACAGCCGCCGAACGATCGGAGGCTGCCGAAGCCTCCAGCGGCGCCAGGCCTGTGCGCTCGCTCGAACATATCTTTGACTCGATCCAGGCTGGCGAGGTTCAGGAACTGCGCCTGATCATCAAAGCCGATGTCCAGGGCTCGCTTGAACCGGTTGTCAATTCCGTCGAGAATCTATCGACCGAAGTAGTGACGGTTAACGTGCTCCACTCGGCAACGGGCAATATCAGTGAGAGCGACGTCATGTTGGCGGCGACCTCCGACGCCATCATCCTGGGGTTCAACGTCACCGCCGATCAAGCGGCCCAGCGGTCGGCCGAAGCCGAAGGCGTAGACATCCGTGAGTACGAGATCATTTATCGCCTGATCGAGGACGTCGAGAAGGCGGTTCAGGGCATGCTCGAGCCCGAGGCCAAGCGTGTCGTGCTGGGGCGGGCTGAAGTGCGCGCCGTGTTCAATATCAGCAAGATCGGTAAGATTGCTGGCTGCCGCGTGGTGCAGGGTGAAATCCGGCGTAATGCCAGCATTGCCGTCATCCGCGATAAAGAGGTTGTCCATGAGGGCCCGGTTAGCTCGCTCAAGCACGAGAAGGAAGACGTGCGCGAAGTGCGCGAAGGGTTTGAGTGCGGCATTAACGTGCGCGGCTTCGAGGAGTTTGAAGAAGGGGACATCCTGGAATGCTTCGTCGAGGAGAAAGTTCCAGTAGCTTGAGGTTGGTGTGAGCATCAGCGAAGCCCGCGCCAGGCGGATTGCACAGCGGATCCAGCAAGACCTGGCGCAACTACTGCGACGCAGGGCAGCCGACCCGCGGCTCGAGCTGGTCACCGTGACCGGCGTCGAAGTCGATCGCGAGTTGGCCTTCGCCACCATCTACGTCAACGCCGCCGAAGCGGCCGACCGCCAGAAGGAGATTCTGGAAGCGCTGCGTGGTGCCGCTGGCTTCCTGCGCAGCCAGCTCGCCAGTGAGATTGAACTGCGCACTTTTCCCCGGCTCCGTTTTCGCTGGGACGAAACACCCGATCGCAGCGCCCGGATTGATGACCTCTTGGCCAAGCTCAGGCGCGATGAGGGGGAAGACCCGGCGTGAGCCTGCAGTTTGATGCTGCCGGCGCCGCGGTCGAGCGGGCCGAGCGGATTGCCATTGTGTCGCACGAGCGGCCCGACGGCGATGCCATTGGCTCCCTTTTGGGCCTCAGTCTGGCTTTGCAGGCGGCCGGCAAGCACGTCTCGCCGGCGCTGGTTGGTGGGTTGCCCAAGCGCTACGGCTTCCTGCCTGGCGCCGAGCTGGTCGGACAGTCGCTTGCCCCAGACTGCGATCTGCTGATCCTGGTCGACTGTGCCGCGCTCGATCGGATTGGCTTCGACGTTGGGGCGCTGCCCCGCCATCCTGACATCAACATCGACCATCATCCGACCAACACCAACTTCGCCGCCATCAATCTGGTGGACCCCCAGGCGGCAGCTACCACCGAAATCCTGTATCAGGCGCTCACACCGTGGTCGCTGCCTCTGTCGACCGAGGTCGCCACCAACCTGCTGGCAGGTCTGCTAACCGACACGATCGGATTTCGGACGTCCAGCACTCGGCCCTACTCCCTGCGCATGGCCGCTGATTTGCTCGAATCCGGCGCACCGCTGATGGAACTGTACGATCGAGTCATCAGCCGCGTGAGCCTGGTCGCGGCCCGCTACTGGGGCCGTGGGCTGGCCCGGCTGGAACATGAAGACGGCCTGGTGTGGAGCAGCCTGACCTTGGCCGACCGCAAAGCGGTATCCTACCCGGGTGACGACGATGCTGAGTTGGTCAACATCTTGATGACCATCGAGCAGGCGCGCGTGGTCGTGCTCTTCGTCGAGCAGCCCGCTGGCAAGGTCAAAATCAGTTGGCGCGCCGAGCCGGGTGTCGACGTGTCGGCCGTCGCCACCCGGTTTGGCGGCGGTGGACACAAGCCGGCGGCGGGGGCGATGCTGACCGGCGACCTGGGTGAAATCGAGGCCACGGTGTTGGCCGCCACCCGGGAGGCGATGAAGCAGCCGGCATGACCGAGCGGGAAGTCTTCGGGCTGCTGGTGGTCGACAAGCCGGTTGGCCCGACCTCCCACGATATCGTCGATCTGGTCCGCACGCAGAGCGGGGTACGTAAGGTCGGCCACAGCGGCACGCTCGATCCGGCGGCCAGCGGTGTGCTGGTGCTGTGCCTGGGTCCCGCCACCCGGCTCTCCGAATACCTGACCGCCAGCGACAAAGCCTATGAGGCACTGATCCGTTTTGGTCGTGAGACTGACACCTACGACGCCGACGGCCAGACGATCAGTGACAGTGGTCAGGCCCCTTCGCTCGAACAAATCGAGTCGGCCTTGCCGGATTACCAGGGCACATTCGAGCAGGTGCCGCCGGCATTTAGCGCCGTCAAGCGGGGTGGGGCCAAGGCCTACGAGTTGGCTCGGGCGGGCAAGGCACCCCAGTTGGCGCCGCGCCAGGTCACCATCTACGAGTTGGACGTCCGCGGTTACGATCCGCCGGACCTGCAGTTGCGGATCCGGTGTTCCTCAGGGACCTACATTCGTTCCTTGGCTTTCGACCTGGGGCGTCGAGTCGGGATGGGCGCCCATCTGGCGGGATTGCGCCGGACGGCGGTTGGCGGGTTCACCCTTGATCAGGCGGTCTCGCCCGATGAAGTGCGGGCAGCCGCGGCAGCCGGTGAGCTGGCAAAGCTCGTTCGACCGCCGGCGGAGGCGCTGCCCGGCTGGCCGCTCGTCCGTCTGGAGGGGGAGGCATTGACCAGGGTGCGCCACGGTCAGTCAGTCGAGGCGGCTGCCGCCGAGGGGATGGCGCTCGGGATGGACGATGCCGGTCAGCTGGTCGCCCTGCTGGAAGCGGCCCCAGACGGTGGTTCCTGGCAGCCCAACAAGGTGTTGTTGCCGTGAGCATACGTGGTCTGCATGCAGGCGGCCTCGACGATCTGCGGCTCTCCGGCAGCTGCTTGACGATAGGGTCCTTTGATGGCGTTCACCTTGGGCACCGCCATCTGTTGGGCGAGCTTGTAGCCGATGCTCGGCGGCGGGGCGTACCGGCGGTGGTGTTGACCTTCTATCCACATCCTTCGGTTGTGGTGCGGGGCCGCAGCCCTTCCTTCTACCTTTCCTCTCCAGATGAGAAGGCGGCCTTAATGGCCGAGGCAGGTGTTGATGTTGTCATTACCCAACCTTTTGATGCGGCGTTGTCCCAGGTCCCAGCGGACGTGTTTCTCGAGTGGGTGATCGGGCGGTTGGCGCCGCAGGTCCTGTGGGTCGGTCCCGATTTTGCGCTGGGGCGTGATCGTCAGGGCGACGTCGCTTTTCTGGGCCAGCACGCCGGGGTGCATGGGTATCAGTTACGGGTGGTCGCCCCTTACCGGTTGCAGGGCGGAGTTGTGAGTTCCAGCCGGATCCGGCAGGCGCTGCGGCTGGGCGATGTGCAGCTGGCGGCCACGCTGTTGGGTCGTTGGTTTGCCCTGCCAGGTCGAGTCGAGCGAGGGGCCGGCCGGGGACGGCAGCTGGGCATCCCGACGGCCAATCTGCAGGTCTGGCCGGAGCGGGCCTACCCAGCCCAAGGGGTCTATGCATGTTTTGCTCAGGTCGATGGACAGCAGTATCCGGCGGTGACCAACATCGGCCTGCGGCCGACATTCGAGCCGGGTGAAACCCGGCCGGTTGTCGAGTCCCATTTGCTCGACTTTGACTCGGACCTGTACGATCAGCATATGACGCTGCAGCTGGTCGAGCGGCTGCGTGACGAGCGGAAATTCGAGGGGGTCGAAGCCCTCGTCGAGCAAATCCGGCGCGATATCGAACGCGCCCGAGCCATCCTGGCCGAAGAGGGTCAACCGCGAAGACCCTAAGGACACAAAGATTCAATAAGTGGTCACAAAGGGTGGGCCATCAGCTGTGAGCTGACAGCTGATGGCTGATGGCCAAATCACTTCCTTCGTGCCCCTTGCCTAAACCTTTGTGCTCTTGGCGCCTTCCTGGTTACTCGTAGCGCAGCGCGTCGATCGGGTCGAGGGCGGCGGCCCGCGTGGCCGGGTAGATGCCGAAAAACAGGCCGACGGCGGCCGAGAAGCCGGTCGCCAGGGCGATGGCATTGAAGGAGACGGTCGGCTTGATAGCCGGCTCGATAACCCCAATCACGCCCGATCCGGCGGCGCCCAGCGCAACCCCGAGCCCGCCGCCAATCACGGCCAGCACAACGCTTTCCACCAGGAACTGGCTCAAGATGTCACGCCGGCGGGCCCCAACGGCCTTGCGCAAGCCGATCTCGCGGGTGCGCTCGGTGACCGAAACGAGCATGATGTTCATGATGCCAATGCCGCCGACCAGCAGGGAAATGGCGGCGATGGCGCCCAGAAACACGGTAAGCGCAGCCAGGACGCTGGAGGCGGACGTCAGGATGTCGGCCTGATTGATGACCACGAAGTCATCGTCCTCGTCGGGCTGGATGTCATGCCGCTGGCGCAGGATCTGGCGAATCTGATCGGCGCCGGTGTCGGTCTGTTCCTCGACCAACGCCTGCGCGTAAATCAGTGAGACACGGTAGTCGCCGCCGCTGGTGCGCGCCGAGAAGAGCCGGCCTTGGGCCGTGGACAATGGGATAAAGACCACGTTGTCTTCACTACCAAAGCCGGAGCCACCCTGCGGCTTCATCACACCGATCACGCGGAAGGCAATGTCGTTGAGGCGAATGGTCTCGCCGATCGGCACGGCGTTCTCGGGGAACAGATCTTCCACTACGTCCGGGCCCAACACTGCCACGCGTGAAGCGGCCACCTGGTCGCTCTCGTCGATGAAGCGGCCCAAGTCGACCTCGGCGTTGCCCCGGACCACGATGTAGTCGGGCGTGACCCCGCTGACGCTGAAGAGCAAGCTCTCGCGGGCGAAGGAAACGGTGGCCCCGCCACTCAACTCAGGGGCAATACGGGCGATCGATGGCGCCAACAGCGGATCGCGCAGGGCGTCGACGTCGCCATTGGTCAGCCCGCGGCCACCGGACGTGGTCGAGGTCGGACCGCGGTTGGACTGGAAGTTGCCGGAGGCGACGTAGAGCAGATTGGATCCGATGGCCCGGAATTGGTCGGTGACGTAGGCCTCTACGGCAGCGCCGGCCGACATCAGCGTGATCACGGCGCCGACACCGATGATGATGCCGAGCATGGTCAGGGCGGCTCGCAGCTTGTTGGCCAGCAAGGCCCGCAGCGCGATTCGTATGCTCTCGGTCAGCTTCATACCGCCGTCTCCATCCCCATGTCTTCATCCAAGCTGATCTCGGAGGGGCGTTCGGCCTGCCCGGCGACCAGCGGATGCTCGACCTCATCATCCCCCACGATCTTGCCGTCCTGCAGGCGTATGACCCGGTGGGTATGGCGGGCGATGAACGGGTCATGCGTAACCAGCAGGACGGTGATGCCCTGGTCGCGATTGAGCGACTGCAGGATGCGCATGATGTCCACGCCCGAGTGGGTATCGAGATTGCCGGTCGGTTCGTCGGCCAGGATGATGGCCGGCTCGTTGACCAGGGCGCGTGCAATGGCTACCCGCTGCTGTTGGCCGCCGGAAAGCTCACTGGGTTGATGGTCGACCCGGTCCTGCAGTCCGACGCTCTCTAGCGCCGCCAGCGCTCGTTGGCGCCGATCCTGCGCCGAGAAGCCCGAATACACCAGCGGCAGTTCGCACTGGGCCAGGGCCGGCGTGCGCGCCAACAGGTTGAAGGACTGGAAGACAAAGCCGATTCGGCGGTTGCGGATCTCGGCCAGTTGGTCATCGGTCAGGCCTGCTACTTCGACGCCATCGAGGATATAGCTGCCGCCGGTTGGCTGGTCGAGGCAGCCGAGAATGTTCATCAGGGTCGATTTGCCCGACCCCGAGGGCCCCATCACCGTCAGCATTTCGCCCCGTGTGACGTCAAATGAGACGCCGCGCAGCGCGTGCACGGCGATCTCACCCAGCGTATAGGTGCGTTCTAGGTCTCGAATCTGGATGACGGAATTCACTCAGCCGCCTCCACCAAACGGGCCGGCGAAGGATGGGGCCTCGGGGGTGACGGCAATGGTCACCACCTGGCCCGGCTCGAGGCCACTCACGATTTCGCTTTCACTTTCGTTGCGCAGGCCCAACTCAACCTGGCGCCGTTCGACACCGCCGGCGGTTTCGATCGTGACGTAGATTTGATTGGCTTCCGAGTCGAAACGCAGCGCCCAGTTGGGTACGACCAGGGCGTTCTCTTTCCGCTCGACCAGGATCTCGAGCGCCACCGTCATGCCAATGCGGGCTCGAGGGTCGACGTCAATCAGCTCAACGACCAACGGATACTCGGCGGCCGTGCCCACCGCCGACGGCGCCAGCGCGATTTCGGCGACCATGCCCTGAAGCGTGATGTCGGGCAAGGCGTCGAGCGTGACCTCGACCGGCTGGCCCAGCTCGACGCTGGCGATATCGAGCTCATCGACGACGGTCTCGACATGCATGCTGGTCAGGTCGGCGACCTGGACGGCAACTTGACCCGGGCCGACGCTGTCGCCAACGGCATAGGTCACCGACAGGATGGTTCCCTCAAACGGTGCCGTCAGATGCGACTGCTGGTAGCGGGCTCGGGCCGCCCGCAATCGGGCTTCGGCCAGCGCCAGCTGCACCGGGTCCGGACCTTGCTCCAGCACCTCGACCAGTTCCTGAGCCTTGGCCAAATTGGCTTCGGCCAGGGCGACATCGGCCTCGAGCTGCGCCTGCTCGACGTCGGAAGGACTGCCCTTGTACCAGTTCACGGTGCGCAACGCCGAGTCACGGCTCTGCCGGGCGGCTTCCAAGTTGGTCAAAGCAATGGCGCGTGCCTCGTCGTCGCTGGGCCGACCGGATAGCCGGTCGTAGGCGCCCTTGGCCCGGTCATAGGAATTCTGCGCCAACAGCAGGCGGGCTTCGGCGGCGTCGATCGTTCCTTCGCTGGCGCGATAGCCCTGCTGGCGGACTCGCCGCAAGTATTCGGCATCCTCCAGTGCCTCCTGGGCCTGGGCCAATGCTTTGCGAGCCTCGGCCAGGTCGGCCAACCAGTTGTTCTCGTCAGTCAGCTCTTCGAGGGATAGCTCGGCCTGGATCAAATCGGCTTCGGCGCTGAGCAAGCTGGGATCGAGCGAGGCCAGATCCAGCGACATCAGGATGTCGCCGGGCCCAACTTGATCCCCTACTTCCACATTTACCTGCCCTACGATCCCCTGCACCGGGAAGCCGAGTGCGGCCTGGGCCAGGGCTTCGATCTGGCCGGTGCCGCTGACACGGACTTCGATCGGCTGCCGGCTGACAGTGGCAGTTCGGCTGGTGCCAACTACCGCAGGATCAGGCCCGGAACAAGCGCTGACCAACAGGCCAGTCACCAGTGCTGCGATCAGGACTCTGCTGTACTTCGCCACGGAATCATTACCTCCATTGATGCTCTTCACTAATCAACCGATGGGCTGGGCTGGCTCTCGGGTTCATGTCTCAATTCAGTTGGTCCACCGGGTTGGGCATGGTCAACCACGCGGCGCAGCAGCGCCGAACTGACGGCCAGTGCGCCCAGTTCGTCCTCGGAAAGGGGCGTCAAGTAGCCGGCGACCTGGCGGACTGCGGCCTTCTTCATCCCCTCGACGGCGGCCCGGCCGGCTGGCGTAAGTTCTGCCAGGACCACCCGGCCGTCTTCGCTCGACGGAGTCCGCTGGACCCAGCCACGTTCTTCAAGTGTTCTCACCGTCCGCGATAAGGTCGGCGGGCTGACGGCAATCCATTGGGCCAGGTCGCCCAAAGTCGAAGGCCCCTGATACAGATGGCCCATCAGTTGGAAGTGGACCGGTGCCAGCAGCTCGCCCAGCCGGCGCAGATCGGACGCCAGAATCCGCATCACACGCGGGATGACATCGAGCAAATCTTCGGCGGCGGCCAGTCGCTTGGCTTCTTGCGGCATCCTTCACCTCAAATTTAGTTAGCAGAGCTAATTATAATCCCCTGTGGCTGGGTGACAAGGCCGACTACTGGTCCTGGTCTATTGTGAAGGATGGTACGATGGTCCCGGCATTTTGATCGCAAGGAGGTTATCGTCGGTGGAGCGAGGCGTACTCCACTTCGGGCTCGGCCGTGAATTCAGCTTCCGCTACCCAGCCCACCGTTGGATTGCCGGCCTGACCGTCGCCGCCGGGGCGACCGCCTGGCTGGTTGGACTCGGCTGGCAACGTCTTTCACTTGGTCCGGCACTTCAACTGGCGTTTTCAGTTGCCGGCGGAAGTTTCCTCGCCTGGACGCTCGGTCGCGAGCTCGATCCCGATCACCCCGGAGCGGCTTTTGTCGGGGCCTTGATGGCTGTGCCGCTTGGCATCGTCGCAGGCGGCGTGGGCTTGCTGCTAGGGGCCTGGCAACTGCTGTTCCTGCGCCTCGTCAATCGGTCCACGGGTGTGGCCGTCCGGCCGCTCGAGAGCCTGGTCTTGGTTGGTCTAACCCTGTGGCTGGGTTGGTCCATTCACCCTATCATCGGCTTGCTGGCAACGGCGGCCTTGCTCGCCGATGGCAGCTTGCGCGAGGGCAATGGTGCCCATCTGATCGTGGGTGGCACGCTAGGCTTCTTCAGCCTGATCTGGCTCCTGTGGCTGGGGCCGAACGTATTGCGCTGGCCAGCGACCGTTTGGCTGGCGGCCGGCCTGCTCTCGGCTGGGGTCTTTGTCGGCTGGGCGTTGCGCCAGGGGCCGCCGGCCTCGCGTGCCGACCTGACCGGACGGCCGCTTGGACGCAGGCGGGTGCTCGCCGCCCAAATCCTGGCGGTGTTGATCGGACTGGGCCTGCTATTCGCACTCGGGCCCGACGGTATGTGGCAAAGCGTGCCCTTGTGGGCGACGATGGTCGGGGTCTGGCTGGCGGCGCTGGTTCGCTGGGGAAAAAGGGCCAACCACGAAGATGCAAAGGACACAAAGGGGGCATGAGAAGGCCCGGAATGCAAGCGGCTTTCAGCCGACGGCTGACAGCGCAGTGCTCCTAGGGGCTAGGAGCTCGCTGCTAGGAGCTCGCTGCTAGGCGCTTGGTGCCATTTCGTCCTGCGGGCCAGCAGCAAAGGGGTTCGCCATGTTCGACTTAAGCATATTTCTGGCAGGCGGCATGTTGGTACTGCTCACGATGACCGCCTCGTGGTTGCTCAGCCTGCGATTGCGGGACGCCAGCATCGTCGACATGTATTGGGGATTGGGTTTTGTGCTGCTGGCCTGGTTCTACGCCGCAAGCACCCCCGGTAGTGATCCCTTGCGGCGAGCTCTGTTGGTGACCACGGTCAGCTTGTGGGGATTGCGTCTCAGCCTGCATAT
>DASWJQ010000005.1:0-1654 GCA_036397095.1 Anaerolineales bacterium | reverse complement strand
TCGACGTCGGTGCCGATGATCACGACCAGGGTCGAGGCCTGGCCGGCAACCTGCGCCTGGCTCGACAAGTGCAGGTTGCCGCGGTCGATCGCGTCAGCCAGCAGGGCTTCGGCGCCGTCTTCGATGAACGGCACGCGGCCGGCGGCGATCACGTCGAGCGCTGCCTGGTCGATATCGTAAATGGCGACGTCGAGGCCCTTGCTGGCCAGCACCAGGGCAAACGGCAGGCCGATGTGGCCGGCGCCGCCGACGACGCAGACGTCGAAGGATTCGGATTGCATAGACATCCCCTCCTGCTGCCAGGTGGCGCAAGACAACTGTGCATGACTGTAGCACGCCGAAGGTCTCTCGACCATACGGTCGGGGCCGGTCCATTGGTCCCAGACGGCGGCGCTGCCTGTTGGGTGAGCGCGGTGGCCGGGCGAGGGTTGCCGTCTGGACCAGCAACCCCTAGAATGGCGCAGGCGTTTCGGCCGACTTGGCTGGAAGGTGGACCCATCCCGCGTGCGGCAGAGCCGGCCGGCGGCGCTCAGGATTTGTTGAGCCGGCTGCGGGTAAGCTGGATAACGCCAAGACGAGGGGGGATGATCATTGGGGAGTGCGATCCTGACGACCGGCCAGCCGTTGGTCACGATTGGGCTTGTCACCTGGAACAGCGCCAGCGACCTGCCGAGCTGCCTGGCTGCCATCGCGCGTCAAACCCATGCCAACCTCGAAACCATCGTGGTCGACAATGGATCCGCCGACGGATCGGTCGAGGTGGTGCGCCGGTTGGCGGCCGGGGCGCTGATCGTGGAGAACCACGAGAACCTGGGCCACTGCCGCGGGCAGAACCAGGCGATCGACGCCAGCCACGGCCAGTACTTCCTGCCCCTCAACCCGGACGTGACGCTCGATCCCGAGTACATTGCGGCGCTGGTGGCCTCGCTTGAGACCCGACCGGAGTACGGTTCGGCCATCGGCAAAATGTGGCTGTTAGACGGCGCCTCGGACCGAGTGCTTGACGGGACCGGCTTGTTTGTCGATCGCCGGCGCCACCAGTACCTGCGGGGCCATGGCCAGGTGGATCGGGGCCAGTACGACGAACCCGGCGAAGTCTTCGGCGCCGACGGCGCCGCCCCGCTGCTGCGCCGGACCATGCTCGAGGATTGCCGCCTGTTTGACCAGGTCTTTGATGAGGCCTTCTTTGCCTACATGGAGGACGTCGATCTGGCCTGGCGGGCCCGATTGTTTGGTTGGAAGGCCTGGTATGACCCGGCGGCAACTTCCGTTCACGATCGCAGCTTCCGGCCGGGTATGCGCCGAAAGGTGCCCGCTGACCTGCGCCGGATGGCGGTCAAGAACCGCTATCTGACGCTGCTCAAGAATGAAGGCGGGGCGGCCTGGCGGCGCGATTGGTGGCGTATTCTTTCGTACGACCTGCGCATCCTGGGCTACCTGCTGCTTTTCGAACAGAGCTCAATGGGATCCATTGCCGACCTGAGGCGTCAATCGAGACAAGCCATCCGATGGCGGGAGAAAATCAGGCCGCGGATCCGGGTTTCACGGGAGGATTGCCTTGCTTGGTTCCTCTAGCGAGGGCCTGCTGCAGGCAGGATTGCCAGTCAGGCATTGCATACCCAAAGGTCTTTTCAAAGAGCGTGGGATCGAGGGC
>DASWJQ010000004.1:0-8710 GCA_036397095.1 Anaerolineales bacterium | reverse complement strand
CGGGGCGTCGAAAGGGCAGTGGCTGTCGTCGGGGCCTTGGCCGGCTAGGCCTTAGGACCCAGCCGCGCCGGCCGAGCGCAGTACCTCGATTCGGGTCAACCACTTGACCCAGAACCAGCCGCGGCGCCAGGGCACCACCGCCCGAAGTGGGAAGCCGTGCTCAAAGGCTAGCGGTTCGCCTCCTACATGGGTTGCCAGCAGGATGCCTTCGGCTTCCTTCATTGTGAAGGTCTTGAGATAGCCGGTGTCGGCCACCAGACGGATGAAGCGGGTGCCTGGCCCAGGCTGGACGTGGCGGACGAGATCTACCAGCGGGACGCCTCGCCAGTTTTGGATCGAGTACCAGCCTACGGTACAGTCGACGGTCGCCGTCCACTCCTCGGAAGGCAAGTCGAGAAGATGCTGGTAGCTGAACGCCAGCGGCCGGCTAACTTGGCCCTCGACGGCCAGACGCCACTGCGCGGGGTCCAGTCGGCGGGGGGCCTCGCCGGGGTTGGTCGTGACCGGCATGGCGTTGCCCTGGTAGGAGCGGAATTGGCGCGATCCGGTCGATGGGCGCCGGCCGTGCTCTGGAGTGCGGCGGTGCTGTGCCAGCCACTCGGCCAGCGGCCAGCCGACCAGACCGGCAGCGGCAATGATGGCCGCCCGGCGCAGTGCGCCTCGGCTGAGCAGGAGCCGGCGCCGTGGACGCGGCCACTTGACGATGGCATGGAAGATGAAAAAGGGGATCATCGCCAGGCCCGCCACCCAATGCCAGGAGGCGATCGTCTGGCCCAGCACCACCCACCAGCCATTGAAGTTCCACATCCAGGCCAGCCCCAGGCTGGCCGTCAGCAGCACCAGGCCGGCCAGCAAAGCAGACAAGAGCGGCACCAATCCGCGGTCAACGGTCAGGTGCAGGCCCTTGCGCACAGAGCGGATGACGATGATCGTTTTCCAAGGGAGCAGGCCCAGCAGGCACCAGGCAGCCGCCCGGTGCAGGCTCATTACCCAGTCGTACTGGTGCCACACCAGCGTTGCCGACCCACTAAGAGCCAGGGCCGATACAACCACAATCAGTGCCGTGCTGGTGAATTGGATCAACATGCCGTACCTGTCGTTGGCAGCGGCGTTGGATGGGAGGCGCGACGATTTGGCGGCCGGGTCGGTAGTATCTATAGTAAAGGACATATGGCGGAGCCTTCAGATCGTGCGCTGGTAGAACGGACGCGGCGTGGTGAAGCGGAGGCCTATGGCCAACTCGTTGAGCGCTATCAGACGTCGGTGCTGAATGTGTGCTACCGTCTGATGGGAGAGCGGCAGGCCGCGGAAGACCAGGCCCAGGAAGCGTTTATCCGGGCCTACCGGCGGCTTGAGACCTTCCAAATCGACCGGCCGTTCGGGCCCTGGATCCGCCGGGTTGCCGCCAATTTGTGCCTGAATGCGATCAAGGGGGCCGGTCCCGACCACCAGCCCCTCGAGGAAGAGCATGATCTGCCTGGCGAGCGATCCTGGATCGACCCCGAGCGAGCGCAGCAGCAACGTGAGCGCTCCGAGGTCGTGCACGCCGCCCTGCACAGCCTGCCACCGCATCAGCGGGCGGCCATCGAACTGCGTCACTACCAGGAGCTGTCCTATCAGGAGATCGGCCGGGCGTTGGGTTGGACGCTGAATGAAGTAAGAACGAATCTGTACCGGGCGCGCCAGGCGATGGCCGAGGCGTTGGAGGGGCAAGATGTCTGAACACCTGAGCGACGAGCGCATCATGCTGTACTTGGATGACGAACTGCTGGCGCCGGAACGAAGCGGCATTGAGGCGCATTTGGCAGGCTGCGCCGATTGCGCGGCACAGGCCGAACGCTGGCAGCGGGTGTTCCAGCGTATCGAATCGGTCGAGCCGATCGCCAGCCAGCGCTCCCTTGCGCCTGCGGTCATGCAGCGCTTGCAGTCAGCACCGCGGTTCGGCCGGCCCTTGAGGTGGCTGGTGGCTGCCCAGCTGCTGGTGGGCGCTCTGGTTGCCGGCTTCCTGCTGACGGCGACCGGGCGAACCGCCACGCGGTCGACCCTGGCCGAGGCTGGCCTCGACCCGTCCCTGTGGTGGTCGGATATAGTGGCCGGTTTTCAGGCCGAAGCGTCTGCCCTGAGCCAGGAGCTGCTGTTGGTCGGCGAGCAATTAGATGGGAGCGTGACTGGCATCGATCTTCCCTCGGCAGCCGAAATCCCCTGGCTGGTGATCCTGCTGGGCGTCGGATTTACTTGGCTGATCACGAACGGCTGGCTGCTGCGCCAAGAGCATGGACTGGGCCGGATGCTGACCGGCGCTCGGCCCAAGGAGGCGAACCATGGCTGAAGGATTACGACTGATCGTTATTGGCCTGCTGTCCGCCGCCAGCCTGACCGGCCTTTTCCTGGCGCTGGCGGCGCTCTTTCCGGCGGTCGTGCGCCGTTCGGTTGAAGCCATGGACGACGCCCCAGGTCGGGCTGTTGCTCTGGGGTTGGCCAACGGGCTATTCCTGGCGGTCGTCGGACTGGGCCTGACCAGCCTATCCCAGGGGTCTGGACTGGATTTGCTTCAGATCCCGGCGATTGCCTTCCTGAGCCTGTTTTTGATCACCCTTTGCTTTGGACTGGCAGCCGTTGTCCAACTGGTGGGCGAGCGCCTGTTCCCCGGCGCCGGCCCGGTGCGGCAGCGGATCTGGGCCAGCCTGGTGCTGGCGTTGGGCACGCTGACGCCGTTCGTCGGCTGGTTTGGGCTGTTCCCCTACGTCGCCGCCCTAGGAATCGGCGGCTTTCTGCTTGGCTGGCTGCGAAGGCCAGCGCTGGCGGAGGAATAGCAACGCAACCCGTTTTCCGGAAGTCGGGTTTGCGAAGCTTCAGAACTCCCAAAAGCCTACCCAGCAACTCAGCAGGCAACCGCCCGTGAGGAATTTTGGGAAGTCACCAGGGCGGCTCCGAACACCCGCGGTCGGCGGCGGGTCCGCCCGGACTTCCCGGAAGTCTCTCCGCTCCTACCTTCAGCGCGGATCCTAGCGAGGACTTCCGGGAAGTCCCCATAGCGGCTCCGATGGCTCGTGGTCGGCGGCGGGTCCGCCCGGACTTCCCGGAAGTCTCCGCTCCTACCTTCAGCGTGCATGCCAACGAGGACTTCCGGGAAGTCCCCATAGCGGCTCCGATGGCGCGTGGTCGGCGGCGGGTCCGCCCGGACTTCCCGGAAGTCTCCGCTCCTACCTTCAGCGCGGATCCTAGCGAGGACTTCCAGGAAGTCCCCATAGCGGCTCCGAAGACCCGCGCCCGGCGTCCACTTCGGTCGGACTTCCCGAAAGTCCCCCAGCCACTCGCAGGGCGGAGGCTATTGAGGACTTTCGGGTAGTCCCGCGAGCACGCCGCGACATTTCCTGGCTCCATTCTGTACCCCTTGTAGAGACCGGTGCGCAGAAAGGATGTGGTGATGGCTGACGTTTACGCAATCTTCGGAACCTTGCTGGCGCTGGGGATCGTGTTCCCCGGCATGCTAACTGCCTGGTGGCTGCTGTTTCCCAACGTGGTCGACCGGGCCTCGCAGCGCGTCGTGGCCACCCCCTGGCGCTCTTTTGGCCTGGGTGGGCTGATGAGCGTACTGCTGGCAGTGCCGATTGTGGTCCTGCTGGCGCTACCCTTTTCCCTGGCCAAGTTCGTCGGGGCCATCCTGCTGCTGTCGGCGCTGACCTTCGCCAGTCTGGGTGCTGCCGGCATCGCCGGCGCCATGGCCCGCCAGTGGTCGGCCCGCGTCCAGTTGGAGACGCCCGGTGCGGGCCATTTCGTTCGGGCCGCCGTCGCCCTTGAGCTGGCAGCCGCCTTCCCCCTGCTCGGCTGGCTGCTGATCATTCCGGTCACCATCCTGGTCAGCCTCGGTGCTGCCACCTTTGGCGCCCTTGGCTGGCAACCCAAGGTCAAGACAAGCGATGAGCAGGCCACGCCCGATCCGGTGCTGATCCATGAGCCTCAGTCGGCGTGATTTCGTTCGTCTGGCCGGCGCCATTGCCGGGGCGGCCGCCGCCAGCAGCGCCTGCGCGCCGCTGGCCGGCGAGCTGACGGGAGCCTACCGGGCACCGGGCGGGTGGACCGAGCTGGCGCCGGCCGACTATCGCGGTCTGGCACGGCTGACTTATGGCCCGACCGAAACCGAAACCAGCTTTGTCGCCGAACACGGCCTGGCCGCCTGGATCGAGGAACAATTGGGATTGGAGATCACCGATGACCTGCCAGCCGAAGGCCTGCTGCGCCGCTTCGACTTGCTGCGGATGCAAGCTGATCAACTTGAAGGCTGGGAGCCGGAGGAAGTCCTTGGCCAACTGCGTGCCGCCAGCCTGCAACGACAGCTCTACAGCCGCCGTCAGCTCCACGAGCGTCTCATTGAGTTCTGGACCGACCACTTCAATATCTCGGTCGACAAGGGAGAGTGCTGGTTCCTGAAGGTGGTCGATGATCGCCAGGTGATTCGGGCTCATGCCCAGGGGCGCTTTGCCGACCTGCTGCATGCCTCGGCCAAATCGCCGGCGATGCTGGTCTATCTGGACAACCAGGTGAACGAAGCCAGCGCACCCAACGAGAACTACGCCCGCGAGGTGATGGAACTGCACACCCTCGGCGTCGACGGCGGCTACTCCCAGCGCGATGTGATGGAGTTGGCCCGCTGCCTGACCGGCTGGACGGTCAAGGACCACTTCTGGAAGGGGCAGTTTGCCTTCGAGCCGGATCTGCACGACAAGGGCAGCAAACAGGTGCTGGGGATGGCCATCGAGCAGGCCGGCGTGGTCGAGGCCGAGCGGGTGCTGGACGAACTTGGCGCCCACCCGGCTACCGCCGAACACCTGGCGACCAAGCTCGTGCGCCGGTTTGTCACCGACCATCCGCTGGAAGATGCGCCCGAGGCCGTCCGTGCCGTCAGCCGGACCTTCCTGCAGGCCGGCGGTCACCTGCCGAGCGTGTACCGGACGCTGCTGCTGGATGGGCTGGTCCCCCAGCTCGACCAACTGCCACCCAAGATCAAGCGGCCGGTCGATTTCATCACCTCGGCCCTGCGCCCGCTGGCCGCGCACTCCGACGGCGGCGCCAGCCTGCACGATCACCTGGCCTTGATGGGCCAGCCGACATTCGCCTGGCCAACGCCGGATGGCCCGCCGGACACGGCTGATCCGTGGAGCGGCAATCTGCTGCCGCGCTGGCAGTTTGCCCTCGAATTGGCACAGGACGAGGTCGACGGCACGAGCATCGATATCGACGCCCTAGTCGAGCAGGCCCAGCGCGATGAAGGGCATATCGCCGACAGCCTGAGCCAGCGGCTGGTCGGCAGTCCCGCGGGGCGAGGGATGCAATCGGCCCTCGGCCAGATTCGACGACAGACGGATGAGCTCGATCCGCAGGACATGGCTCGTCTGCTGGTAGCTGGCTTGATCGGCTCGCCGCAATTTCAGTGGAGGTAGCGAATGAAGGTGGAAACGCTCTCGCGACGAGATTTCCTGCAGGCCGCCGTCCGGGCGCCGGTCGCCCTCAGTTGGCCGGCTTGGATGCCACGGCTGGCATTTGCGCCAGAAGGTGTGGCGCCGCGCGGTGACACACTGATCGTAGTGTTCTTGCGCGGGGCGGCCGATGTGCTCAACATGGTCGTGCCCCACGGCGAGGACTTCTACTACCAAGCACGGCCGACGCTGGCTATCCCGCGGCCAGACGACAACCAGGCGCAGGTAGATCAGCGGGCCGTCAATCTGGATGGATTCTTTGGCCTGCATCCAGCGATGGATCCGCTGACCGAAGCCTGGCAGTCCGGTCACCTTGCGCTGGTCCATGCTTGCGGCGCACCGGACGAATCGCGCAGTCACTTCCGCGCTATGGAACTGATGGAGCGCGGGGTTAGCGACCAGCGGGGCCCGGCGTCGGGCTGGATTGGCCGCCACCTGGCCAGCCTCAATACCGGCAACCCTTCCCCGCTGCGGGCCATTGGCCTTGGGGACCAGGTCCCCCGCAGCTTGCGGGGTTCGGTGCCGGTTACCGCACTGCAGTCGATCGCCGACTTCCATCTGGGTGGCGACCTGGCCGCCGCCGCCCGAATGCAGTCGCTGCTGGCTTCGATGTACACCGAACAGGAACCACTGGGGGTCATCGGCCAGGAGACGTTGGAAATCCTGGACACGTTGGAGAGCCTCGATCCTGCCGGCTACCAGCCGGCGGCCCAGGCCAACTACCCACAAAGCGACTTTGGCCGCAGCCTGCGTCAGGTTGCCATGCTGATCAAGGCCCAGGTCGGCTTGGAAGTGGCGGCAATTGACATCGGCGGCTGGGACACGCACTTTGGCCAGGGTGCTGGCCAAGGGCTGATGGCCGGCCTGCTGGACGATCTGAGCAGCGGCCTGGCGGCGTTGCACACCGATCTGGCCGATCACCTGAATGAGCTGTCGGTGGTGGTGATGTCGGAGTTCGGCCGGCGGGTTCACGAAAACGCCAGTCTGGGCACCGACCACGGTCATGGCAGCGCCATGCTCCTGCTGGGCGGCGGACTGGTTGGTGGCCAGGTGCACGGTGCCTGGCCCGGCCTGGCCGAAGGGCAGCTGTTCGGCCCCGGCGACTTGGCCGTCACCACCGACTACCGCGACGTGCTCAGCGAAATCTGCCGCCGGCGGCTGAACAACCCGGCCGTGGAGCTGATCTTCCCTGGTTACCAGCCACGCGCGGTGGGGGTCGCCAAACGCCGGCCGGATGCCAGTTAGCCGCCTCCTTGGTCCCAGTATTGGTGGCCAGCTGGCACCGCCAAGGGGTTCCACAGACGCCTGAGGCGGTGGCTCGTTGCCGCGACGATCAGTGGCCTGACTGCGTAGGGACGTTGTATACAACCTCCCTAATTTTGATATTGCGATCGCCCCACAGCGCCTTACATGTGTCTTATGAAGGCACCCCGTACGCAGGGGCTGGTGGTCAAAGCCCAGCCCATTCGTTACAATAGCCTCCAGTACAAAGCCAGGTGAATCCAATCGACCAAGAGCGCATCTTCGCATGCCCCTGCAATCCGGCGCGACGCTGAGGCACCGCTACCGTATCGAAGAAACCCTCGGCCAAGGCGGAATGGGTGCGGTTTACCGCGCCCACGATATCAATCTGGCGGTCTTCGTCGCCGTCAAAGAGAACCTGTTTACCACCCAGGATTATGCTCGCCAGTTCCAGCGGGAAGCGACCATCCTGGCCAGTCTGCGCCACCCCAACCTGCCGCGGGTGACCGATCACTTCGTGATCGAAGGCGAGGGCCAGTACCTGGTGATGGACTTCATTGAGGGCGAGGATTTGCGTCACCGGCTGGAACGGGACGGTCAGGTCGACGAGGCCGTCTGTCTGCCCTGGTTCCTCGAGATCGCCGACGCACTGGCCTACCTGCATTCGCGAACGCCGCCCATACTGCACCGCGATATCAAGCCGGGCAACATCAAGATCACCCCCGAGAGCAAGGCCTACCTGGTCGACTTTGGCCTGGCCAAGGTGGTCGATGGCTCGACCGAAACCACCACCGGCGCCAAGGCCATGACGCCGGGCTTCTCGCCGCCCGAGCAGTACGGTTCGGGACAAACCGACACCCGGACCGACATCTATTCGTTGGCGGCAACGCTGTTTACCGCCCTTACGGCCACCATCCCCGAGGACTCCCTTGAACGGGCGATGGGGCGGGCCAAGCTGACACCGGTTCGCAAGCGGGCACCGACCGTCAGCCAAGGGCTGTCACGTGTCGTGGAACGGGCCCTGGCGCTGGAACCGGACGAGCGGTACCAGACCGTCCCGGAATTGGCCGAAGCGCTCATTGGGGCAGTCGGGACAAGCCGGCCCAAATTGCGGGTCGATCTCCCCTACCTGCGAGACAAGACCGTCCTGCGTGAAAGCCTGACCCGACGGGTCAGCCCGCCGACGCGGGTGGCGCCGGTGCGGGCCAAACCGCGGCGCTGGCCGCGGCTGGCGGTGATTGGCCTGGCCTTCGCCGTGATCGGAGTTGGCGCGGTGTACGCCCTGCCCAGCATGCTGCCGCCGTACCTGACAGGGACCGACGAAGGCTCGCCGGCAACCCAGCCCGCGGCCACGGAGGCCTTGGTCTCGCTCGAGAATGAAACGCCCGGCCAACAGGCCGCCACCGAAGGGCCGCAGGTCGACGCGAGCCAGCCGGTAACCCAGTCGGCTGGTGGTCCATCGCCGACCGCCCAGGGTGGCGGCATCGGCCAACTCGCTTTCGCCTCCGCTCGGAGCGGCATTCCGCAGATCTATGTGATGAACGTCGACGGCACCGGCCTGGTCGAGTTGACCCAATTGACCGACGGCGCCTGCCAGCCGGCCTGGTCGCCCGACGGCAGCCAGTTGGCCTTTACCTCGCCCTGCCGCGCCAATCGGGACCAATATTCTGGGGCCAGCATCTGGACGATGAACGCGGACGGCAGTGGCCAACTGCCGCTGGCCACCGCGCTGGGCGGGGACTACGATCCGGCCTGGTCCCCGGATGGCGACCGCATCGCCTTCACATCACTGCAAGATGGTCGGCCGCAGATCTACCTCATTAACACCGACGGCACCGGCCGGACCAACCTGACGGATAGCCTGGCCCATGAAAGCAACCCCAACTGGTCCCCCTCCGGCACCCAGCTGATTTACACGTCGACACGATCGGGTACCTCCGAGGTCTGGGTGATGACAACGGACGGCAGCGAAAGGCAGCGTTTCTCGCGCA
>DASWJQ010000003.1:0-2297 GCA_036397095.1 Anaerolineales bacterium | reverse complement strand
GGACCCAAATCTTCTCGTTAAGCCAGCGCTCGAAAGGCAGGTCCTCGGCCCAGCCGCGCTCAAAGGTCATCGGACTGTGGCAGTGGGCGTTGACCAGCCCGGGCAGGGCGACCTTGCCCGAGCCGTCGAGCAGCTCGTCGGTCTCGAGATCGGCCGGCGCCTGACCGACATGCTGCAGGCGACCGCTCTCGATCACCAGATCGGCGTCCCGATGGACCGTTCCGGCCGCATCCAGCGTGACAATATCCAGTCGGCGGATGTGAGTAGTGGCCATGGTTGCCTTCCGTGAGTCGCGGATTGCTGGGAATCCTCGCTCGAACGGCTCAGCTGTCAACCCTTGATCGCTCCGCGCCCGCCAGCCGCTACATAAGTCATCCCAGGCCGAGGGTAACGCGTCCGTAGGCGTGCACGTTGTATAGGGTGATGAGCGGCAACTGCACAGGCCAACGAACGCCTGCCTTGGTCAGAGCGCTAATCCCGGCGCTGGTCATCCTGCTGGTAGCCTGCGGCCAGGAACCGGACGTAACCGTCGACCCACCGGCCGTTGGCGATCGAACGTCGCCATCGCCGGCCGATAAGCAGGTGAGCTGCAGTCAGGTAGACCCGCACCCAGTCGGCCAAAGCATTGCCGACAAGTACAACACCGGTTACGACGAGGTGATGGCCTGGTTCTGCAGCGGCGTTGCATTTGAAGACATCCTGTTGGCGCTCGAAACGCACGAGTTGACTGGAATGCCGGTGGACGAGCTGATGGCCAGCGCCCGACAGTTTGGCTGGGATCAGACCTGGCTCGAGCTCGGCCTGATCGACCCCCCCGGCCAGTAGGCGCCGACCGGCTCCCTGCCGGAAAAGGCATACCACGCAATATGGAGGAAGAAATGCATACAGCTCCCTGGAAGACTGGACTGGCACTCTTGGCGGCCGTGACCTTGGCCTTCGGCGCGGTCGGCCTGAGCGCGGGTGCGGCCATGGCGGCGCCCACCGTCCAGGGCGAAGAACCCGAAGAGATCGAATTTACCGGGGTCGTGACGGCGTTCGATGAGAGCGCCGGCACGATCGAGGTCGACGTTGAAACCGACGACGAAGGCACGCTCAGCTACAGCGTGCATGCCCCCGAGGACTTTGACTTCAGCTTGCTCGAAGTCGGTGACGTCGTCAAGGTCGAGGGCACCGTCAATGAAGATGGGACCATCAATGCCACCCGGATCAACATCGAAGAACCTGATGATGAGGATGGTGAAGACGGGGAAGACGATGATGGTGAGGACGGCGAGGACGAGGAGAACTTCTTCTGCGCCAACCCGGATGCCTCCCACCCCGTCGGCCAGAGCATTGCCGAGCGCTACGGGCTCACTTATGAAGAGGTGATGGCCTGGTTCTGCGAGGGCGAGTTTGGTTTTGGCCAGATCATGCTAGCCTTGCAGACGTCCGGAATCACCGGCGATTCGGCCGATGAATTGCTCGCCCGGCGCGCCGGCGGCGAAGGCTGGGGCCAGATCTGGCAGGATCTCGACCTGATCGGCCGACCCGAGGACGCCGGACCGCCAGAATGGGCCGGGCGACCGGAAGGCGCTGGACCGCCGGAAGATCGTGGTCGACCTGAAGGCGCCGGGCCGCCGGACGGCAGTGGACCACCTCCGTGGGCCGGTGGCCCACCCCCGTGGGCAGGTCCGCCCAATCAAGACTAAGTTCGTCGTACGATTAAGAATTGACCCAATGAGAGAGCCCGCCGCGGCGGGCTCTCTTCTTGCTAATCCGGCCATGGCCCCCAGCCGGCTCAGATTTGCCCGACGGGCCATCCTTCCGCTCTTGATCATGACATTCATTCTTGGCCGATCGGCCGGCTTGTGATACAAATACATAGGTTTGCACATATTTGCCTACTATCTTGTAAGATCACAACGCTAGCCAGCAGTTCACAGAAGGAAGCACGCCTGTCGCCATGCCGCTCCACTGTCTGGGCCTGAACCACCGCAGCGCACCCCTCGCCGCTCTCGAGCAGGCCCACCTGACGCCGGACCTGGTGGTCGGGGCTCTGCAGCGCATCAGCCGCCCTGCCGAACAACCTTCGGGCCCGCCGCTTGAGATGGCGCTGCTCTCGACATGCAACCGAGTCGAACTTTATACCTGGCAGGATGATCGGCATGATGACGAAAGCCGGCTGGTCTCCACCCTGGCCCAGGCCGCCGGCCTCGAACCGTCACAGCTGGAAGCCCACCTCTACCATTACACCGACAGCCAGGCAGCCTGGCATTTGTTGCGCGTGGCAGCCGGCCTCGATTCGATGGTCGTCGGAG
>DASWJQ010000002.1:0-11531 GCA_036397095.1 Anaerolineales bacterium | reverse complement strand
ACTCGCTGTGGGCTCTGGTTCCTTCATTGTTGACCGCAGCGCTAGTTTTCTTGCGGACGCATCGAGAAGACACCTTCCTGCAGGCGAACTTGCCGGGATACCCAGCCTACTGTCAGCGCACGCCCTACAGGCTTGTGCCCTGCGTATGGTAGCCGCCGTCCGGCCGGTCGGCGCGGAGCGGGCCAAGTGACCAAAGTCGAAGACTATCGGCGGATGCTTTCCGAGCTGGAAGACTGGGAGGCGTATTTGGGGGCCGAAAGCCGATTGCCGGGGCCGCGCGGTAATCTGGAGTTGGCTCAGGCGGTTGCCCTGGAAGCGTCGGATGAACGGATTTGGGCATTGGCGGCGCGCGTTGGCGAGCAGTCGCCTGAGAACACGCCGCAGGTTTTTGTTGCGTTCTGTGGTGTCCTCGGGTTGGGTCGGCTGGCGGCCGCCGGGCAGCCGGCTGCCATCGGCCGGCTTGAGACGCATGCCAGCGACCGCCGCTGGCGCATCCGGGAAGCGGTGGCCATGGCGCTGCAGAAGGTAGGTCGCGCCGATCCGACCTTGCTCCGCCAAAGCATCGTGCGCCTGGTGCTGGGCGACCGCTATCAACAGCGGGCGGCGGTGGCCGCCTTGTGTGAACCAGATCTCCTGTCCGATCCACAGTTGGCAGATGACACACTGGATGTGCTGGATGCGCTCACGGCCGGCCTGGGCGGCGCCGCCGACCGGCGTAGTGAGCCCTTCCGGGCGCTGCGTAAGGCCCTGGGGTATGGTTGGAGCGTGGCCATCGTCGCCAGCCCGACCGCCGGGCGCCAGCGATTCGCCGTCTGGTTGACGAGCGACGATCCCGACATCCGCTGGCTGCTGCGGGAGAACCTGCGCAAGGCGCGTCTGGAGCGGCTGGACGCAGACTGGGTCGAAGCCTGCCGCCGTCAGTTGGCTGGCCAGTGAGCCCGCACCCTGCAGATTTCGTGTTGAAGAGCTGAAAGTCAGCCATGCCCACCAACCTGCCACCTGAGTACTTCGAGGCCGAAGAGCGCTACCGGGCGGCCTACGATCCGGAAGAGCAGATCGAGCGGCTCGAAGAGCTGATCAGCACAATCCCCAAGCACAAGGGAACCGACAAGCTGCGGGCTGACCTGCGGCGTAAGTTGTCGAAAATGAAGTCGGGCCTAGGCAGCCGGGCCAAGACCAGCCGCTTTGAGTCGCCCTATCACATCGATCGGGAAGGCGCCGGCCAGGCGGTGCTGGTCGGGCCGGCCAACACAGGCAAGTCTTCCCTGGTCGGAGCGCTAACCAACGCCAAGCCGGAGGTCGCCGAGTACCCTTTTTCGACGTGGGGCCCTACACCGGGCATGGTCGAGATCGACCATGTGCAGGTCCAGCTGATTGACACCCCGCCGCTCGACCGTGAGTTCGTCGAACCCGATATGCTGGATCTGGCAAGGCGGGCTGACCTGCTGTTGTTGGTTGTCGATCTGCAGGCGTATCCGATCGAGCAGCTGACGTGGACACTCGATTTCCTGGCTGAGCATAAGATCCTGGTTGCCAACGAGGCCGAGTTCGCGCAGGAAGGAGGAATTCGACTGCCCGTCCTGCTGGTGGTGAATAAGGTCGACGGTTCGGCAGAGGTCGCCGACCACGAGGTCTTCGGCCAATTGCTCGAGCGGCCAGTGCCGAGTGTGGCTGTGTCAGCCAAGACCGGCTATGGGCTTAACGACCTGCGCCAGGCGATCTACCGGGCCTTGGAGATCATGCGTGTGTATTCCCAACCGCCTGGCAAACAAGCCGATCGGACAGCCCCCTTCGTGCTGCCCATCGGCGCAACCGTGGAGGCCTTTGCCGCCCGCGTTCACCAGGACTTCGCCCGCAAGCTGAAAGGCGCACGGGTGTGGGGAAGCGGGGAGTTTGATGGTCAACTGGTCAGCCGCGACCATGTGCTTGAGGAAGGAGATGTTGTCGAGCTGCGGATCTAGCTGAACAGTCGCCGGGCATGTAAGGGCGACGGGAGCGGCTCACAGGTCACCAGCTGGTGCCGGATTTCGGCGGCGTGGGCTCCGAAGTGACGCACAGGGTAGCGGAAGAGATCCTCGGGTGTGACCCAGGCGGCCAGCCTCAGATCCCAGCCGCCGTTGTGGGCGCCCTGGTCATGGTTTTTGTCTGGCAGGTCGCGGAGGATGTCACCCGTCGGACGCGGATGATCTGATACGAACGACGGACCGAAGTAGGGGCGCATGGCCATGCGCCCCTACGGCTTAGAGCCAAGATCTACCGGCCGCCGGCCTGGCCCCGGGGGCCCGCGTGAGGCAGTCCCAAATCGAACGCTGCGCCCGTGGTCTCCCGGGGGTCGATGGCATGTGATGCAAAGACCGAACGACCGCCGACAATGTGCGATACTGCCTGCTGATGGCTCGAACGGAAATGCCCGCGTCGTTGACGATGGTCCCCCTGGCCGACCGACCCGCGTTGGTGCCGGTCGTTGCTGGATATTTGGTCTCAGAGTGGGGCGGTTCAAGCCGTGATCGGACCCGGGCTGAAATCGAGGCCGGCCTGCTCACCCGTCTCCAGATTGAAGTGCCCCCAATTGCTTTCGTTGCTATCGAAGCCAGTAGGTCGGTCGGCACGGCCAGCTTGAAGGTGCAGGAGGTGTCCGAGCGCCCGCAATATCAATCTTGGTTGGGTGCGGTCTTCGTTCCGCCTGAAGAGCGGCGACGGGGCATTGGCAGCGGTTTGGTCCGGAACGTCGCGCAGGTTGCCGGTGCACTTGGAATCGAACGACTCTACCTGTCCACGCGGTCCAGCCAGCGCCTACACCGATGTCTGGGGTGGACCGAGCCCGAGCAGCTGGCCATTGGTGGCCGTCAAGCCGTCATCATTCAGCGCTGTCTGGGTCGAACGGCGGCCTCCTAGCGGTCGTATGACTATCAGACCGCCTGGGCGGCGCCATGCTGCTCCCCTCGGGCAGCTCCCTGTTCACACTCTCGTAAGCCTGGAGGAGTACGATGACCAGCGTCTTCCAAGAGCAGCTTGCCCTGTTTGGCCTCTATCAGGAATTGCGTGATGATTTGATGCAAGTCCTGTCCGACACGACGTTGGCATTCACCCCCGGCGGATCGGCGCTGACGCTGGGAAGTCTGTGCCGGGAGATCGGCGAGACTCAGCAGAGTTACCTAGATTCGTTTACGAGCCGGCAGCAGGATTTCCGCTATCGCCATCCCGATCCGGACATTGGGACCAACCTCGACCGATTGCGCGCATGGTACGCTGAACTCGACGATGCGTTGGCCACAATTCTCACCGGCTTTGGGCCAGACGATCTAGTGAATGCCATCATTGATCGAGGGGGCGGCTTCGAGGTCACCATCCCAATGCAGCTCGAAATCTACAAGGAAGCGCTCCTGTTGTTCTACGGCAAAGCCAGCATCTATTTGAAGGTTCTTCAACTCGAGGTGCATGGGCGTTGGCAGCACTGGATTGGCTGAGACGAGCAGGGAGGAAGCGGAAAGGGAGGAACTATGGCCTATGACCAGGGGCTGGCCCAACGGATCCGTGAGGCGATGGCTGATGAACCGGGGCTGTCCGAGCGGGAGATGTTCGGGGGCATCGGTTTCATGCTGAACGGCAACATGGCCTGTGGTGTCATTGGCGAAGACCTTATGGTCCGGGTCGGAGCCGATCGTTATCAGGAAGCGCTCGACCAGCCCGGGGTTCGCCTGTTCGATATGACCGGCCGGCCGATGAAAGGCTGGGTTGTCGTCGATGGCGGGGTTGCCGCCGAGGACGATGCGTTTGGCAACTGGGTGGCCTGGGGCGTCGAGACAGCCCGCGGCCTGCCGGCCAAAGCGAAGGTGAAGAAAGCGTAACGGTTTTGATCAGACCAAGCGGAGGTATTCCTGATAATGAATGACGGCGACAATCAATACAAGACAAGCGAGCGGATCACACTCGGCGGTGGCTGTTTCTGGTGTCTGGAGCCAGTCTTCCGCTCACTTCAAGGTGTGAGCGAGGTGGTGGTCGGTTACGCCGGAGGCAGCGTGTCCGATCCTTCGTACCAACTGGTGTGCACCGGCACGACCGGCCATGCCGAGGTCGCCCAGGTGACATTCGATCCGGCGCTGATCTCGCTCGAGGAGATCCTGGAAGTCTTCTTCACCATCCACGACCCAACGACGCTCAACCGGCAGGGTCATGATGTCGGCACGCAATACCGTTCGGCAATCTACTTCCATGATCCGGGTCAACGTGCGGTTGCCGAGCGGGTGATCGAGACTATCCGTGAGGAGGACCTGTGGCCGGGCGAGATCGTGACCGAGCTGGCAGGGCTTGAGACGTTCTACCCGGCCGAGGACTACCACCAGGCCTATTACGAAAAGAACCCTCATGCCGGCTACTGTCAGGCGGTCATCTCGCCCAAGCTGGCCAAGTTCCGCCAGCGCTGGCAGGATAGGTTGAAGGCCGAGCCGGCCTAGGTTCTGATGGCGGCCGGTCTGGCCGCGCTCACGGGTGGCGCGCTTGCTGCGAGGTTGGCACGCTGGGCTGGTCCTGTGCTACGGTCTGATTCAGATGGCCTATGGCGCCGCGCCGCTCGTCTTTGGCCCAGGGACCCTGGCAGGCCCAGGGCTGGAGGAGCCAGGCGGCCCGCTGGATCGAGGCGATCGTGTTCATGCCGGTTGCCGTCCTGGCGGTCATCACCTAGGTTTGGCCGCCGGCCGCGCCGGCCCCGGCGTCTTGACGGGGAGACCCTCAGCGCGATTCCTCGGCGGACCGCAACAACTCTTGGAGAGCCGCGCGCTGGCTCTTGGTCAGTGACAGCCCGGTATCTGTCCCGCCGTCCGCTTCAAGGATTCGCTCGCCCAGCTCCGAGTGACGCCACATCTTGAGGTCTTCCTCAAGCGGCGAGCCAATGTGATCTTCTCGCACAATTCGGCCGTCCTCCATTACCAATACCCGGCTGGTCTGGCGGGCGACGGCTAGGTCATGCGTGACCACCAGGAAAGTCGTGCCCTGGGTGGCGTTCAAGTCCTTCAGCAAGCCCATCAGGGACCGGCCGGCCTGGGTGTCGAGACTGCCGGTTGGTTCATCGGCCAGCACGAGCGGTGGCCGGTTGGCCAAGGCCCGGGCGACCGCCACTCGCTGGCGTTGGCCGCCAGAAAGCTGGTTGGGCAGATGGTCCATCCGGTCCCCCAAGTCGACCAACCGCAGCAGTTCCTCTGAGCGGATGCGCCGTTCGGCCGACTCCAGGTGTCCCATCATTGGGACCTCAAGGTTCTCGCGCGCCGTCAGTGTCGGCAGCAGATTGTGCAGCTGGAAGATGAATCCGACTGTCTCGGCGCGGAACGCATCGACATCATCGAGTGCAGCCAGATCATGTCCGTTGACAATCACGCGGCCCGAAGTCGGCTGGTCGAGGGCACCGATCAAGTTGAGCAGCGTGCTTTTGCCGCTGCCGCTGGGCCCCATGACTGTCACCAGCTCGCCGTGGCCGACCTGCATCGAGACGCCGTCCAGCGCCCGGATTTCGGCCCCGTCGCCATAGACCTTGGTCAGATCAACGGTCTCGATCAGCCATTCGGTCACGGCGCCACTTCGACATCGACGAAGGCGGTCATCCCCCAGCGGACCGTCGCGGGCAGCTCTTCGACCTGGATGATGGCGGTGTAATTGACGCCGCCGCCGGTCGAGGCTTTGGGCGAAACCTGAGTCACGGTCCCGGATAGGCTGAGGTCGGGCAATGCATCAAAGATGATGGCGACCGTGTCCCCCGGATTGACGCGGGCGGCGTCAATCTCGTTGAGGTCGGTCGTCTCGATTTGCATTTGCGCTAAATCGCCGAAGACCATCACCGGCACACCTGGCATTACCCATTCTTGTTCGCGCACCATCAGTTCGGCGACCGTGCCGGCGAACGGCGCCCGCAGCTCGGTCTCGGCCAGCGCGGCGCGAGCCGCCGCGGCTTGCGCTTGGGCGTTGGCCAGCCGAGCTTCGGCGGCTTCCAATTGACGCTGATCCGGGCCGGATTGCATGCGGGCAAGCGTGCGCTCCCCCTCGGCAACCCTGGCCTCGGCGACCGCTACATCGGCCTCAAGCTGTGCCTGCTCGATATCGGTCGGCGAACCCGTATACCAGTTGAGCGCTCGTTTGGCTGAGTCCCGGTCGGCTCGGGCGTTGGCCAGGTTGCGCAGTGCTTGGGCCCGGACAGGATTGTCCTCAGATCGGCCGGAAAGTGAGTCGTAAACCGACTTGGCCTCGTCGACCTCGTCTTCGGCCAACACCAGGCGGGCCTCGGCGGCGTCGATGGTGTCGGTGCTGGCCCGGTTGCCTTGCTGGCGGACCCGGTGCATGTATTCGGCGTCGTGCAGTGCGTCACGGGCGTTGGCCAGCTCTTGTTCAGCCAGGGCGCGAGCCAGATCGGCGCTTTCAACAAGACTATCCAACGCCTGCTGCGCGCTCACCACTTCGAGCTCGGCGGCGGCCAGGCTGGCAGCCAGCGCCTCCTGCCCATCGAGCGCCAACAGAAGGTCGCCCTGTTCAACCCGGTCGCCCACCTCGACGGGGAGCTGGCCGATGTGTCCGCTGCTGCCAACGCTCAAGGTCGTCCAGCGTGCTGGCACAACGATCCCAGTGGCGCTGATGACCGGATTGAACAGGGCATCGTCTTCAGGAAGCGGGGTTGCCGTCGGATCACCGGCCGCCAAGCCGCAGGCACTTAGCAGGCTCGCCAGAACCAGGCCAGTGAGGACACGGCGGGTCAGGTTTGTTTGTGGGTTCATCGTTGCCTCCCGAGTGGGATTTGGATGATTACTCATAGCGCAGGGCCTCAACCGGCTGCAGACCGGAAGCCCGATAAGCCGGGTATAGCCCCCCGATCAGGCCCAAACCCAGGGCAACCAGCCCGGCTCGCAAGAATACCCCAGCGCTCCAACTGGCTTCGAAGGCGGCGCCAACCATGGGGAGTTGGGTCAGAAGATTCACGAGCAAGAAGGCCAGCACAAGGCCGGCGATCCCTCCAATCACGCTAAGAATGAGCGATTCATTCATGATCATGCCGATGATCCGGCGCTTGCGCCAGCCCATGGTGCGCAAGACGCCGATCTCACGCGTGCGCTCAAGGACGGCCATCAGCATCGTGTTCAGGATGCCAACGCCGCCCACCAGAATGGCCAGGCTGGAGATGGCATTCAGCATGGCCTCGCCACTTTCCATGTCGGGCATCTGTTCGACGAACTCGCCGGCCAGGGCAGCGTGGAGTTCGGGGAACTGCTGATTGATGGTATCGACTAGGGCGGGTGCGTCGGTGGGCCGCTCGAGCTTGAGGCTGAACAAGGTCACCTTGTTCGGCCGGCCCGTAAGCGTTTGGGCGTCGCGCAGGCTGACAACCCCGCCCATTTCCTCCCAGCCGATGCCAGTTTCATAGATTCCGACCACCCGGAAGCGGGCGCCGCTGATTTCCAGCGTGTCGCCCACGTCTTTCGAGGCGGCCTCGGCGTAGACGCTTCCCAACATGATCTGGTGGTTACCGCTGATGCGCTGCCCTTCAACCATGTTGAAGCGCTGAATGGAGTACTCGTTGGGGGAGTAGCCGAGCACAATCAAAAAAGATTGGGAAGCCGGGTCGAGCAGGGCGGTTAGCACCATGCCGCTGGTGCTGCGGACGCCAGGCAGGGCGGCGATCCTGGAAGCCAAGCGCTGGTCAATCGCACTCAGGCTGGTGTCGGCCACATCCGCCTGGCGGATCACAATTTCGCTGCCGGCGCTGGTCGCCATCGATGTCATGCTTTCGGCCGTACCGGCGATGATGGCGTCCATTGCCATCACCGCACCGACGGTCAAGGCAATGGCCGACAGCGTCAATAGGGTGCGCCCGCTGCGTTGCCACAGGCTTTGGACAGCCATACCCCCAATCGGCAGCCGGCGTACATCGCCGCCCGAACTGCCGCCTTCATAGCGCAGCGCCTCCAGTGGTTGAAGGCGCGAGGCCTGCCAGGCCGGGTAGATACCACCGATCATGCCGAGCAATATGACGGTGCCCAGCGCTTGAACCAGCACGCCCGGCGGCAGGTTGCTGGGGTCGGCGCCGAAGGAAGAAAAGACATCGGCCGAGGCCAACAACATCAACCAGCCGAGCAGCAGGCCGAGCAGTCCGCCGAGCAAGCCGACGATCATTGATTCGCCAAGGATCAGGCTCATCACCCGGCGCCGGCTCCACCCGACAGCCCGTAACACCCCGATCTCGCGAGTTCGTTCGAATACGGCCATCAGCTGGGCGTTGGTCATGCCGACGCCGCCAATCACAATGGCCAGACTGGCGATAGCCCAGACAGAAGCCTGCAGTGTGTCGCCCATCAGTTGGTTGTTGGCAAAGTCATCGGTTGTACTCAATGCCAGATCGTCCCACAGTCGGGCTACGCGTGTCTCGAGCCGCTCTTGCAGACTACGGTCGGTCAACTGTACGTACACCAAACTGACCTGGCGGGCTTTGCCGGCGACGACCTGGGCATCTTGCAGGGAGAGCACAGCTCCCGAATCTTCGAAGGCATCGCCGGTCTCATAAACCCCCACGACGCGAAAGACCGTGTCGCCCAACCGCACGGTGTCGCCGACGTCACGGTCGAGCACCTCGGTCGCCGTGCTGCCGAGCAGTGCCGGCCGACCCCGGCTGCGGCTGGCCGCAAGGTCATCGAGCCCCACACCGCGGATGATGTTGAAACGAGAAATGACGAAGCTGTCCGGCTCGTATCCGAAGACGAAGAAGTAGGGAGCATTCTCGGCCGGCAAGAAGGTTTGCAGCATCCCGCTGGCTTCGGCCACTTCCGGCATCGCCTGCATTAGTTCGACGTAGCCTTCGTCGAGCGAGCTATAGGTGATATCGATCGCATCCGGCTGGCTTAAAACCAGATCGGCCTGGCTGCCGCCGAGCATCGAGCCGTAACCTTCCTCGAGCCCCTGGGCCATTGTACCCAGGGCTATGATGGCCGACACGCCCAGACTGATCCCTAGCACGGTCAGTCCGGTGCGGCCCTTTCGACGGAGCAGGTTCTTCCAGATCATGCTTTCTTCCGGCCGGCGCGGCGCCGGTTTGTACCTAGTGTAGGACGCGGATGGCCGGCTTGCCTGAAGCCGACCTGACGCCAATTACCCGAGTTGGACAATGACCAGCGTCAGTCTACCGCAGGAGTAGCCGCCTGGAGCTAGCACACCAGAGCTATTTCAGCTGGCAGTCAGCAGCCGAATTGCTTGAAACCGGCTGGCGCACATGGGAGAATAGAAGATGCATGCGGCAACGGTCGAGGAGACGGCATGGGGGCGGACAGAGTCGAGTGTCTCAATCCGGTTAAGGGCAAAGCCAGTGTCCATATCGACCGCTGGAAGTACGATCGGCTGCGTCAGCTGATCCTGGCAATCCTCCCGGCCGAGGCCCCGGGCGTGCGGTTTGCCGACTTGCCGGGCTTGATCGCCGAGCGGCTGGACCCCGATGAACGCGACCGTCTTGGTTCCGTCTCCTGGTACACCACCAGCGTCAAACTCGATTTGGAGGCCCGGGGTGAAATCCGGCGCTTGCCCAAAGTGAGCCCGCAGGAACTGGTGCTCATGGATCCAGCAGAAACGCCAGACTCAGCAGGGAGGAGCGGCGAATGACCGAGCGAAAGACGACGATGGGTACGATTGTGGCCTGGCCGATTGTGGCGTTGTGGCGCCTGCTCAGTTGGATTCTGTCGCTGACCGGCCGCTTGGTGGCGGCGGTGCTGGGCCTGGTCTTGATGATTGCCGGCTTTGTGTTGACGGTCACGGTGCTGGCAGCGCCCGTCGGGGTTCCCTTGATGGTGGTTGGGATCCTGCTCGTTTTCCGGGCTTTGTTCTAGCTGCCGATTGGCGGCCGGCGCAGCCCGCGCAACAATCGGGCCAGACCGGCCGTGTTGCCTTCAACATACACAGAATCCAAGGAGCGTACCGGCGTGACAGACAAAGCAGCCTCACCACGCAGTCGGGGTTGGCGCATCTTCGGCGAGGTCCTTTCGCAGATCCTTAATGTACCCATCTTGTCGGGGGCCCTGGTGACATTTCTATTCTTCCGGCTGCCGTCTGACATCCCCCAGCGCGTTGCCGGCTTTGGCTTGACGCTGGCCTTTCTGTGCCTCATCCCCCTCGCCAGCTTGTTTTTCTACATCCCCGGCGGGATCAAGGACCAAGCCCGGATCGTCCGTCGCCAACGCTGGGCCAGCTTTGTCCTGATGCTGATCAGCTACCCGATTGGATTTGCTGTCTTGCGTTTGATCGGTGCCCCGGCGGTCTTTGAAGCCATCGCTGTCACCTATACGCTGGTCACGATTGGCTTGATCGTCTTCAATCTGGTGCTGCGCTACAAAGCCAGCGGCCATGCGGCCGGCGTTGCCGGCCCGGCGGCAGCCATGGTCTACCTGTACGGCCTGGTTGCCACGCCTCTGCTGGCGCTGATCCCGCTGGTGACCATCGCCAGGGTGCTGGCCAAGGGTCACGATGTTTGGCAGAGCCTGGTGGGCGCCGGCTTGTCGCTGTCGCTGACGGTGCTCGTGCTGTGGCTCTACGGGTTCGCCCCGCTGTCGGGGGTCGTGCATTAATCTGGCCCGCCAGGCCCGGATTGACGCAGATCCGGCCAACACGAGGAAGGTTCTCACCCCAAGCGGCGACCAAGGTCACTTCGCTGCCCTGCCTTAGGTATGGGAAGATGGGGCACTCACGTGGGAGGTGCGTGCTCATGCCGCAGGGTGCTTTGGGCCAGTTGGACCTGTTTGCCGATATCGATCGCTCCGACTTGCGGCTGCTGGCGGAGATGGCCCGGTTTGTGTCGATTCGACCCGGGAAACAAGTCTTCGCCCAGGGAGACCCGGCCATACACTTGTACATTCTGGTTGAAGGGCAAGTGGCCATACGCTACCGGCCGTTCGACGGCGACCCGCTGACGGTTTCCACGATCGCACCCGGCGGCGTTTTTGGCTGGTCGGCCTTCCTTGCCCGGATGACCTACACCTCGAGTGCGATTGGCGAGCAAGCGGGTCGAGCGTTGGCGGTCGCCGGCATCGACTTCCGGGCGCTGTGCGAGGAACACCCCCGTACCGGGATTCTGATCGTTGAGCGGCTGGCGGATGTGATTGCTGGCCGTTTGACCGGTACACGACAAGCCATCCTGGACATGTTGAACCGGGGTGTCGCCGCGCTGCCGGCAGCTTGATGCCGCCGGCTCCAAGGAGGCAGTGGTGTCCGACAAGACCAGTCACAATCACCGGGTTGACGCCAGTCAGGAAGAGAAACTGCGCCAGCTGATTGAAGCCCTGAGCGCCTACATCGAGCAGTACCATGGTGGCTGGGTTCGCTTTGTCGGCCTCGAGGGGGACCGGCTCACGGTTGAACTGGGTGGCGCCTGCCAGGGCTGTGAGCTGTCGACCGCCACCCTGCAGGGTTGGATTGGAGGCACGGTTCGGCAGTTCTTCCCCGAAGTCAGCCGGATCGAAGCTACCTAGGGCTGCGAACACGAGACGGAAAGTTCAGGTGTCTGGCGCAGTGCGTCAAGC
>DASWJQ010000001.1:0-5644 GCA_036397095.1 Anaerolineales bacterium | reverse complement strand
GCCAGCGCATACGCGACGACGGCCGCACGTTTCATTGGAGCCTCCAACCGGCTGACTGCCACCACTACCTTAGACGGCGCCGGCGCCTGGGTCATGAGCCTAGGATCACATCGCCAGCGGGAGGCTTTCCCTCCGTTATTGGGTAGGAAGGCCCCCCTGGCTGTGCTATGGCCCAGCAGAGGCTCGTTTTGACCCGCCCGAGGGTCGGCAACGGCGCCATTTGCTAGCTGGCCGGTATGACAGCTGACACCAACCTCGATGACGCTTGTCACTACGCTGCCTCGAATCTCTTCGTTACTATTTTCACAAATAGAACCATTCGTTCATCCGAATAGAAGCGAGAGCCATATGGAAGAGATGCTGGAGCACGAGCTGCACGAACTGCATGCCAACCTGTGCAGCGGGTTGGCCGATCCCAAGAGGCTCATGATCCTGTACACGCTGGCTCAGACCGAGCACAGCGTGGGCGACCTGGCCGCCACCCTCAACCTGCCCCAGCCGACCGTCTCACGCCATCTCAAGATCTTGCGCGAGCGGGGTCTCGTCCAGACCGAACGAGCCGGCACCACCGTCATTTACTCGCTTGCCGACCGGCGCCTTATCGAGGCCCTCGACTTGCTGCGGGCCATGATGGGCGACATCTTCGACCGGCGGGCTTCGGTCGTCAGCCGGGCTCCATAAGACCCGCCCTCGCGGAGCAGCCTATGACAACCCACCGATCCAGCCTGATCCTTGCCGCCATCACTATCCTGATCCTGGTTGGCTTGGCCGCCTTGCTGACGCCAGCGCCGGCGGCTGCGCAGTGCGGCTCGCAAGCCTCGTCATGCAAAGCCTGTCATGAAACCCAGGGCCAGTTCCCGGTCAACGCCGAAGGTGATTGGCACGTGTCGCACGCCTTTGGCGATTTCTGCCAGTTTTGCCATGCCGGCAACGTGCAGTCGATGGAAGCCGAGATTGCCCACATGGGCATGGTGGCGCCGCTGGCCGACCCGATGACTAGCTGCAGTGCCTGCCACGCCGAAGAGACTTATGACTTGGCCGTGGTCTATGGCACCGTCCTGGGTGTCGAGATTTCCCAGGACGACAGCGCAGCGGCGGACGAGGGCGCGCCCGCACAGGCAGCCCTTGTAGCCGCCGTCGACCCACCGCCGGCACCCGCGCCGGGCCTTGGCGCCATCGAAGACGACTGCACCGGCGTCATCGATTACAACGCGCTGTACGACGCCACCGTCCCACAACCCATCAACAAGGGGAACCTGATCCTGGGACTGCTGAACGCGGGAATTGTTTTCGGTGGGGGCGGCTATGTCGTCTGGAACGAGCGCCGCAAGCGATCCTTGCCGTCGGCCGCGGCCCAGCCGCCGAAAGCCACTCCATCGGTCAGCGATCCCCAAGTTCTGTTGGCCACCATTGAGAAGCTGGATCCCGCCGGCCAGCGCGGGCTGGAGCGATTGTTGGCCGATCCGGCAGCCGCCTCGGACATGTTCCAGCGGCTAGCCAGCCTCGACCCGGAACTTGTCCGGACACTTCGCGGCCTGGATCGAGAAACGCGCGCCCTGCTGCTAGCCGTGGTCAACGACTGAATACGGAGACCCACATGACCAAAATCCGTCGCCTCCTTGCCCAAGAAACCTGGTCACCCTACCTAGCCGGGGGTCTGCTGGGCGTCGTCGGCCTGCTGGCTGTCGGCATGAGCAACAGCCTGCTGGGAGCTTCCGGCGCTTTCGAAAACCTGGCCGGGATCCTCGGCAAAGCAATCGCGCCCGAGGCCTTCGACAATCTGTACTTCAACTACGTCATGCCAGCCGAAATCACCTGGAGCGTGGTGCTGCTCATCGGCATGTTCTTCGGCGGCATGCTCGGCGCCGCCACTGCCGGCACGCTGCGCTGGCGCACCAAACCCGATGAGCAATGGCAGTCCATCTTTGGACCATCGACCGCCAAGCGCTGGGGCCTTGCCTTCGGCGGCGGGATTGTGCTGCAGTATGCGGCCGGCATCGCCGGCGGCTGCACCAGCGGCCTGGCGATTTCAGGGGGGATGCTGCTGGCCCCGGCGGCCTTCCTGTTCATCGCCGGCATGTTCGCCTCGGGCATCGCCACCGCCTTGATTGTGTACCGGAGGAGCTACTGAGATGGGGAACATGCTGATGGCCCTGACACTCGGCGTTGTCTTTGGCTTCTTGCTGAACAAGGCCGGCCTGACCAAGTACCACAAGATTGTCAACGTGTTCCGACTGACCGACCTGGCTGTGCTCAAGTTCATGATGAGCGGCCTGACGGTCGCAATGCTCGGTTTGTATGCCATGCGCAGCCTGGGATGGGTCACGTTCCCCGCCGTGCCCGCCACATACATCGTGGGCAATTTGGTCGGCGGCTTGCTCTTCGGAGTCGGCATGGCCCTGGCCGGCTACTGCCCCGGCACGTGCGTCGCCGGCGCCGGCGAAGGCAAGCTCGACTACCTCATTCCGGGGCTGTTGGGATTTCTCACCGGTGCGGTACTTTTCGGCCTGACCTACCCATCCGTGTTCCCGGCGATCTCCCGCCTGGCCGCCTACGGCAATGTAACCCTGGGCCAACTATGGAACGTCAATAGCTGGCTCCTGATCGGCTTGTTCGCTGGGATGAGTCTGTTCCTGTTCTATCTGATCGACAACGGCATGATCCGCCGTGACCGGCTGGCCGTCGGCAAGTGAATAGTGCGGCTGGTTGGATGGAAACGAGGCATGCATGACCGATCGTGCTGCTATCACCAGTCGTCGTGATTTTCTCAAGCTAGGCGGAGCGACCCTCGGGGCGATCGGCTTGAGCACCATGGTCCCACCAAAGGTGGCGCAGGCCGCCCGCCGCAACGGGCTCCTGACGGCCGCCGGTGATGGGCTGATCCCAACCGTGTGCGAGATGTGTGTCTGGCGCTGTGGCGTGCTGGCCAGGGTCGAAGGCGGCCGCGTGGTCAAGCTGGAGGGCAATCCCGACCATCCCCACTCCCAGGGCAAGCTGTGCGCCCGCGGCCAATCCGGCTTGATGACAACTTACGACCGGGACCGTGTACTGCATCCCATGATCAGGGTTGGCGAGCGAGGCGGCGGCCTGTTTCGACAGGCCACATGGGACGAGGCCCTCGACCTGACCGCCAGCAAGATGCTGGCAATCCGCCAGAACTATGGCGCGGAAGCCATGGTTTTCTCCAGCACGCACAATCTGTCGCAACTGCAGTTTGAAAACTTGCTCAACGCCTATGGTTCGCCCAACTACGGCACCCAGCGCAGTTTGTGCTTCAACTCGATGGTCACGGCCTTCCTCCTGACGTACGGAATCGAGGAGCCGGGCCGCAACTACGACGACGTCGAATACATCCTGCTGGTCGGGCGCAACCTGGCCGAAGCCGTCTCCACCTCGGAAACCCGAGCCTTGATTCAGGCGGTAGACCGCGGCGCCAAGCTGGTCTATCTGGACCCGCGCTTCACCAAGACGGCCGCCAAGGCCAACGAGTGGATCCCCATCCGGCCCGGCACCGATTCCGCCTTCCTGTTGGCCATGATCCACGTCATTGTGACCGAAGAGCTGGGTGACTGCGACTTCGCCCGACAGTACATCGCCGGCTGCGATGACCTGCCGGCGGCGATGGCCCAATACACACCGGCCTGGGCCGAAACGAAGACGGGCGTGCCGGCCGCCACCATCCAACGCATCGCCCGCGAGTTCGCCGCAGCCAAGCGGCGGGCGCTGGCCCATCCTGGCTGGCGCACGTCGAATTTCGTCAATTCGTTCCAGACCGAGCGGGCCCTGGCCACGCTCAACGCCGTCGTGGGCAATGTCTTCGAGCCCAATGGCTGCCTCCTGGCCACCAACCCCGAGGCCGGCGGCGTCGAGTTGGGCGCCCCGCCACAGCCGTCCTACCCGCGCAGCAGCGCCATGCGGCTCGACGGTGTGCCCTGGAAGTACCCATTGGTGCCGCTCAAGCTCGGCGTGTTTCAGGAGCTGCGAGATGCGATGTTGACCGGCCAGCCCTATCAAGCCCGCGGCTGGTTCATCTCCCGCCAGAACCCGGTCCTTTCCCTACCCGATCGCGCACGCACGCTGCAGGCTATCGGCAAGCTTGACTTCATCGTCGACATTGACGTGATCATGAACGACACCGCCTGGTACGCCGATGTGGTGCTACCTGAGTCTTCCTACCTCGAACGCTATGACCCGCTCTACGCGCTGGACGGCAAGGTATTCATCCGCCAACCGGTGGTCGAAGCCCAGGGCGAGGCGCGGTCGGCGCTGTGGATCTACCAGCAGTTGGGTGAACGGCTCGGCCTGGCCGACTACTTCCAGTATTCGGACGAAGAGGATTACCTGCGCCAGCAGTTGGCGCCCACTGGCATCGACCTGGCGTCGCTCAAGCAGGCCGGCTACGCAGAACCGCTCGTACGACCGCCCGAGCCCAGCCAAGAGATCAGCTTCAATACGCCCTCAGGCAAGATCGAGGTCTATTCGGAAACCCTGGCCCGGGCAGGCTTCTCGCCATGGCCAACCTGGGAGGAACCACCGGCCCCGGAGCCGGGCCAGTTCTATCTGCTGACCGGTAAGGTCGGGCAGCACACCCAGTTTGCGACACAAAACAACCAGTATCTGCACAAATATGAAGACGAGCCTCGGCTGTGGATGAATGAGACGGTCGCCCAGGAACGTGGCTTAAAGGACGGACAGCTTGTCCGGGTCACGAGCCCGGTTGGGGAAGTTGAGGTCAAGCTGTTGGCCACGCCTGCTATCCGGCCCGACTGCCTGTTTATGGCAGCCGGCTACGGCCATCGCTCCAAAGGGCTGCGCACCGCCTTTGGCCACGGGGGCAGCGATTCGGATCTGCACGTGACCTACACCGATCCGATCAGCGGCGGCCAGGCCCTCAGCCAGACGTTTGTCACGGTAGAAAGTGCCTAGAGGGACATCGATGGCGTCCGACCAACCCTTTGCCTTCCTGTTCGACGCAACCCGCTGCATCGACTGCCGGGCCTGCATGGTCGCCTGCAGCGCCGAGAACGATGTACCGATGGACGACACACGCATCTGGTTGTCGGGTGACGGCGTTTTCGGCACCTACCCCGACCTTGAGCGGGCCAGCATGCCTTACCACTGCATGCATTGTCTTGAACCGGCTTGCGCCTCGGCTTGCCCGGTCGGCGCCTGGACCAAACGTGACGACGGCCCGGTGGTCTACGACGCTGCACGCTGCATCGGGTGCCGCTACTGCATGAACGCCTGCCCGTTTGGTGTGCCGCACTTCGACTGGAACAAAGGACTGCTCGACGAGCCGCTGATCACCAAATGCACCATGTGCACCCAGCGGTTGGATGTCGGCCAGCCCCCGGCGTGCGTTCAGACCTGCATGACCGAGGCCTTCCAGTTCGGCCGGCGGGACGAGATGCTGGCCGAAGCCCGCGCCCGGCTGGCCGGCCGGCCCGGCAAGTATGTCGATTACATCTACGGCGAGTTCGAAAACGGCGGCACCTCTTACCTGGTCATCTCGCATGTTCCGTTCGACAAGCTCGGCCTGCCGGCAGTTCCGGCCATGCCGGTCAACGCCACCACCGAAGCCGTCATGGCTGGCACCATCCCCTTTGCCCTCGGCTGGGCCGCCGCCCTGACCGCCGTGGCTGGC